>NZ_FOIP01000001.1:2482500-2782500 GCF_900105215.1 Lacrimispora sphenoides
AACCAAACAAAACTCGTTAAAGTAACCGTAACGTACGGTGAAATAACAAACCTAAGACCAGAGATACAACGCTATGTATCTTAGATAAGTAGCCCGCACCCGCAGGTGAACATCGAATTGGTTAAGCTAATAAGAGCGCAGGGTGGATGCCTTGGCACTAAGAGCCGATGAAAGACGTGATAAGCTGCGAAAAGCTTCGGGGAGGAGCAAATATCCTTTGATCCGGAGATATCTGAATGGGGAAACCCAACTGAGCAAACCTCAGTTGTCGTATGGTGAATACATAGCCATACGTCGGGAACCCGGGGAACTGAAACATCTAAGTACCCGGAGGAAAAGAAAGAAAACTCGATTTCCAAAGTAGCGGCGAGCGAAATGGAAGGAGCCTAAACCAGTATGCGTGCATACTGGGGTTATGGACTGCAATAAGTGAGACGATTTGTTACCAGAACGGTCCTGGAAAGACCGGCCATAGAAAGTGAAAGCCTTGTATGGGAAAACAATAGTCAGCGAGCAGGATCCAAAGTACCACGAGACACGAGAAACCTTGTGGGAATTCGGGGGGACCACCCCCCAAGGCTAAATACTACTTAGTGACCGATAGCGCATAGTACTGTGAAGGAAAGGTGAAAAGGACCCCGGGAGGGGAGTGAAAGAGAACCTGAAACCCTGTGTTTACAAGCTGTGGAACCACGTTAAAGGTGGAACCGCGTACTTTTTGTAGAACGGTCCGGCGAGTTACCGTTACTGGCAAGGTTAAGCACTTAAGGTGTGGAGCCGAAGGGAAACCAAGTCTTAATAGGGCGTAGAGTCAGTAAAGGTAGACCCGAAACCGGGTGATCTACCCATGTCCAGGTTGAAGTTTCCGTAAAAGGAAATGGAGGACCGAACGCACATCCGTTGAAAAGGGTGGCGATGAGGTGTGGGTAGGGGAGAAATTCCAATCGAACCCGGAGATAGCTGGTTCTCCTCGAAATAGCTTTAGGGCTAGCCTCGTATTAGTCTGCCGGAGGTAGAGCACTGAATTTCCTAGGGGGCGTCAAAGCTTACCAAAGAATATCAAACTCCGAATGCCGGCCAGATGATGTACGGGAGTCAGACTGCACGAGATAAGTTGGGTAGTCAAAAGGGAAAGAGCCCAGACCACCAGCTAAGGTCCCAAAGTGCGTGTTAAGTGGAAAAGGATGTGGGATTTCACAGACAACTAGGATGTTGGCTTAGAAGCAGCCACACATTCAAAGAGTGCGTAATAGCTCACTAGTCGAGAGGTCCTGCGCCGAAAATGTCCGGGGCTAAAACACGACACCGAAGCTGTGGAATGTATATTTATATACATTGGTAGAGGAGCATTCTTAACGCACAGAAGCATTACCGTAAGGAGATGTGGAGTGTTAAGAAGAGAGAATGCCGGAATGAGTAGCGAGATGGAGGTGAGAATCCTCCAGGCCGAATATCTAAGGTTTCCAGAGTAAAGCTGATCTGCTCTGGGTAAGTCGGGGCCTAAGGCGAGGTCGAAAGACGTAGTCGATGGACAACAGGTTGAAATTCCTGTACCGCATATTATCAGAACTGTGGGGACACAGAACCGAAGAAGAACCCGGGAATGAAAAGACCGGGGCAAGCACTGGACTGGCTGGAATGGCAAATCCACCCAGCAACAGGAAGGTGTGACGCGTACCGAACACAAGTAGGGAAGTCTTCGTAGGGGCTGTCAAGAAAAGCCGCTATTGTGTAATATGTGCCCGTACCGTAAACCGACACAGGTGGATGAGGAGAGAATCCTAAGGCCGGCGGGAGAAGCATTGTTAAGGAACTCGGCAAAATGACCCCGTAACTTCGGGATAAGGGGTGCCTGGGAAACCAGGCCGCAGAGAATAGGCTCAAGCAACTGTTTAGCAAAAACACAGGTCTATGCAAAACCGAAAGGTGAGGTATATGGGCTGACGCCTGCCCGGTGCTGGAAGGTTACGAGGAGGGGTTAGCGGCAACGCGAAGCTCTGAATTTAAGCCCCAGTAAACGGCGGCCGTAACTATAACGGTCCTAAGGTAGCGAAATTCCTTGTCGGGTAAGTTCCGACCCGCACGAAAGGCGTAATGATTTGAGCGCTGTCTCAACAATGCACCCGGTGAAATTGAAGTACCAGTGAAGATGCTGGTTACCTGCGCCAGGACGGAAAGACCCCATGGAGCTTTACTCCAGCTTGATACTGGGATTCGGTACTGCATGTACAGGATAGGTGGGAGGCAGTGAAGATAGGACGCCAGTCTTATCAGAGCCGATGTTGGGATACCACCCTTGCGGTATTGGATTTCTAACCTGCAGCCATGACCTGGCTGGGGGACAATGTCAGGCGGGGAGTTTGACTGGGGCGGTCGCCTCCGAAAGGGTATCGGAGGCGCTCAAAGGTTCCCTCAGAATGGACGGAAACCATTCGAAGAGTGCAAAGGCATAAGGGAGCTTGACTGCGACACCGACGGGTGGAGCAGGTAGGAAACTAGGACTTAGTGATCCGGTGGTATAAAGTGGGATTGCCATCGCTCAACGGATAAAAGCTACCCTGGGGATAACAGGCTTATCACTCCCAAGAGTTCACATCGACGGAGTGGTTTGGCACCTCGATGTCGGCTCATCGCATCCTGGGGCTGTAGTAGGTCCCAAGGGTTGGGCTGTTCGCCCATTAAAGCGGTACGCGAGCTGGGTTCAGAACGTCGTGAGACAGTTCGGTCCCTATCCGGCGTGGGCGTAGGATATTTGAGAGGAGCTGTCCTTAGTACGAGAGGACCGGGATGGACTGACCTCTGGTGTATCTGTTGGCTATCAAAGCCATGGCAGAGTAGCCAAGTCGGGAAGGGATAAACGCTGAAGGCATCTAAGCGTGAAGCCCCCCTCAAGATGAGATATCCCATCGCAAGAGTAAGACCCCTTGAAGACGACGAGGTAGATAGGGCAGAGGTGGAAGCATGGCAACATGTGCAGCTGACTGTCACTAATAGGTCGAGGGCTTAACCAGGTTGGTTTAGGTAAGAGGAAAGAACGGATGAAAATAGATATGTAGCAATGTGTGGTTTTGAGGGTATATGTCTCAAGAAAAAGTTAATAAGAGATATGCGCGAGTGGCTCAGTTGGTGGAGTACGACCTTGCCAAGGTCGGGGTCGCGGGTTCGAGTCCCGTCTCGCGCTCTTTTTATTTGTAGCGGAAGTCTTTATTTTAAAGGACTTCCGCTATTTTTTTGTCTGGCAGCTTGTATACAGTTCCGCTTCTCTTTCCTTAAGTGGATTGTAGATATATCCAAGAGCAGTATTTAGATTGAAAATCCCTTGATATTCATGAAACTTTTTGTTACGCTGATATGTGCACGGTACGATATTATGGTATTAGAAATTGATAAATAAGAAATATAAACGAAAGAGGTATCATTATGAGATTACAGGATAAATGTTTACCATGTGTTGTTAACCAAGTTATTAAAGTAGCAAATATCACCGGAATTAATACAAAGGAAGAGTTATTAAGAGAAGTTTTTACTTATCTTAGCAAAATGAATTTTGATGAAACTACTCCAGAAATCATAGGTGAAATCTTTGAAATGATAAAAAGACATACGAATAATCCAGACCCATATAAAGAAACCAGAAATTACTACAATACTTTGTTTATGGAATTGTTACCTGAATTTGAGAGTAAGATTGAGCAGGCTGAAAATTCGTTTATGTCAGCAATTCGATATGCTATTGTTGGTAATATCATAGACTTCAATCCTATACACAATACGTTATTAGAGGATATTTATGATTGCTTTGAAAAAATGGAACAATTGGAATTAGCAATTGATGATTCACATGCACTAATGAAAGATATTTCAAATGCAGGAACTTTGTTATATTTAGGTGATAATTGTGGAGAAATCTGTATGGATAAGATTTTTTTAAAAAAAATTAAAGAACTAAATCCTAATGTAAAATTGCTATTTGGAGTACGAGGGAAACCTGTGGTAAATGATTCTATATCTGAAGACGCATATTCTGTAGGGATTGATGAATATGCAGAGGTTATAGATAATGGGGATGGTTCTCTTGGGACTGTCCTTAATCGAACGAGTCCTGCATTCAAAGAAGTTTATAAAAAGGCTGATGTAGTAATTGCCAAAGGGCAAGCAAACTATGAATGCTTGAGTGAAGAAAATAAAAATATCTATTTCCTATTGATGACCAAATGTGATGTAATTGCAAAAGATATTGGTGTTGAGGAAAAGAAAATGATTTGTATGAAAAACAAAGCTTGGAAAAACTAATAAACCGCCAGGAAAAGCGATATAAAATGGAAGTGGATAGAACCCATTTCTTTTAAGTATCTTATGGGTTGACTTATATGGAGCCATTGATGCTCGACATAATTTACAGTACATAAACAATCTGCCTTGATATTCCGGTTTTTATAACGGCATGGATATTTATTTGTGTGATAAAATGATTGTATTTTTTTAAGTGGAGCGTAATTATAGCTAGAATTTTTTCTTAAGGTGGTTAAAGATATGGCAAGAGGGATTATTATTTTTGGTTCAGCAGGTTCCGGGAAAACAACATTGGGAAAAATGGTCGCTAATAAGCTTGGTTTTCCATATTTTGATATAGACGATTATATATGGAGAAAAGATACTGATAAACCTTTCACAGTTATGTATACTCGTGATGAAAAGATTAATAGGTTAATGACAGATATATCGAAAGGAAATTACTTTGTGATGGCAGGTTCCATGGATAGCTTTAATGTACCATTTGTTCCATTGTTCGATTTGGCAGCACATATCACAGCATCTGTCGAAACAAGAATTGATCGGATTAATAAGAGAGAATATGAAATATTCGGAGAAAGAATCATGAAAGGTGGAGATATGTATGAGGGGCATTGCCGTTTTCTTGATAACTCAGCCAGATATGATTTGGATGGTTCTCCGTGTATGAAGACACATATGCAGTGGGCTAATTCTTTACCTTGTAAAGTGCTGCAGCTGAGCGGACATGAGGACTTAAACAAGAATGCCGTTATAATAGTTCAAGAATATTTAAAACTAAGTAAACAAAATGAGTGTTCATGAAATATATATATCTTTTAACCGGAGTGCTCTTTTTATTTGTAGCGGAAGCCTAGGTTATATCAGGGTTTTCGCTATTTTTGATATTTAAAAATGTCTTTTCGGAGATAGACAGGGGGTAGACATTAGACCGTGCCTTGCAGTTAATGGTATGGTCCGTCTTTTGTTGTCACATTACGCTTGCCGACTACCCAATCTGAGTGCTTCTTGGTACTTCTTTATTGAGTGCCAGCTAAGTCAGCCCCTTTGTTCTGGCGCCAACCTAGCAGCTTTTTAAAAGTTATTTTCGTGTCAAATTATCTTATCAGGAGGCGCGGAGGAATTCCGAACTTCTTTTGAAACGCCTCCGAGAAATGGCTTACGTTTGTATAACCCACAGCAAAGGCCGATTCACTCACGTTATGTTTCCCTTGCTCTAACAACGCAAACGCTTTTTCAAGCCGCTGTTCCCGAATAAACTCATAAACGGTTTTCCCAAAATATTGTTTAAAAGAACGTTTTAGCTTACAATCATTCATATGGATTATCCGGGATAATTCCAGCAATGTTGGGGGTGACTCCAGCCGATTCAGAAGAATCTCACGTGCATAAGCCAAACTATCCATATCTGCTCTGGATAGCTGGCTTTCATATTCCCTGCTGCTATCTATGCAAATCAACCTTTCTATATTAATGGATAACAGCTCTAAAACATAGCTTTCTAACAGAAGTCTGTTTATCTGATTCGCTTCTTTTATAAAACACATATCCAATTTATTTATAATGCTTTCTTCCCGGGCATCGCTTTTAAAGCCACAGCAGGAATATGTATCCTTTTGGAAAGAGTGGAACCCAATATTGCTTTTACCATAAACCGCTTCACAAGAGCCATCGAACGTGTATGGGCTAACCCATATAGAGTATAGCTGAACTTCTTCGCCACTGCTGTATTCTGATTGTGAGCAAGCCTCTCCTAAAAAACCCAGCGACGAATATCCGGGACGAAGCTCTACGGGCACACGATTAACCTCGCCGTATATGAAATTTTTTCGAGTATAGCTTAGTTCAAACACAGGAGCTGTGGTGCCAGATTGTCTCTTTGTATTATTAGAAAATATACCAGAGGATACCATGATATGTACATCTGGACGTATTGCAATTATTTCTTTCGGAAATATGTTTGATGATTCAAATTTCAACGGTAAATATGACATTCTATCAGTCCTTTGTAATGTCCGTCTTCGAACAAAGAAAATCTGCCGAGGGGCAGTAAACATTTTATTAATCTATTATATTATAGTTAGTTTGACCTAACTAGTCAATGGTTACTTTCTGAAACAAATGTCCAGTGCGTACTGCAAGAATACGACTGCCCCATACAATTCCGCTAAGGGGCAGAAAAGCTCCGCCTAAGGGCAGAAGGTAAGCCGGACTTTTTGTATACTTATCAGGGTTAGCTATGTCTAACTAAAATGACTATTTATACGAGGAGGTTAAAAGTGAAGAAACGACTTATGATTCCAATTTGTCTTATGCTGATGACGGCACTGGCCGCATGCTCGCCAGCGGTAGATCACTCACAAACATCAGAATCAACACCTTCCGCCCAGACTGCAGAAGCAGCAGGTCAAACTGGCGATACCATAACGGTTGAAGACATGAAAGGTCAAGTTGAAATACCCGCTAATCCGCAGCGTATTGTGGACGTTTCCGGTCTAGCAGATGAACTAATCATTTTGGACATGCCATTTATTGCATCAGCCAACACCAGTATGTATGATGGCATAACCGTTCCGGACTATCTACAGGAGTATTTCACCAATAACAAGATTGAAATCGTTGGCAACTATTCCGGAGCCGCCGCATCGGGTGATTTGAACCTTGAAAAAATTGCTGAGATAAAACCGGATCTTATTATTATGAATATCCGGCATGACAAGGTATATGAACAGCTTAAGGGTATCGCCCCCACGGTGATGATTAACGATGACATCAGCTATGTCAACTGGCGGGGACGCTTTCAGCAGTTAGGACAGTGGTTTGGGAAAGAGGACACTGTGACACAGTGGCTTGCTGATTATGACGCAAAGGCCGCTGAGCTTTCCGCAAAGGTTAAGGAAACGGTTGGCGAGGAAACCTTTGCTGTTGTGGAAGCCAATTCAGTGCATTTCGGTTCCTACTATGTTTATCGGACCGGAGGCCCGGGGGAACTGATATACGATGAATTGAAGCTGGCACCTTCCTCGGGAGTTCCGGAGGAGGTCTGGGGAGAAGTAGTTGATGCGGAGTACTTTTCAAAAATTGATGCGGATCACATCTTCTTTTTCAGTGATGACGGCCAGATTGGAGATACAGGAAACAGCCCTGTTTGGCAGAATCTAAAAGCAGTAAAGGCTGGAAATGTATATTTCGGTAAGAATGAGGCGCAATATAATATGGCATATACAGCAAACGGCAAACTGCTGTACATGGAAAAACTGGCAAACGCTATCCTCAACCGCAGCAATGTTGAATAATCCCAGGGCCCTGGCAAGCCCTGCGCCTATGCTTGTGCGATGGCTTCGGACCAAAACAGGCTTTGTTTTCGCTCTTGTTTTGATGGGGTGTGCGTTGTTGCTCTCTCTCCTGTTCTCAGCCAGCGTCGGTGTGGCAGGTGGGAATATTTGTATTTTAATAGATACGCTTTTTCATCCTGCAGCATCTTCCGACATAGGAAGAATTATGCTGGAGATGCGTATGCCCAGAGCATTGGCCGCCTGCTTTACCGGGGCGGGCTTTGCCCTTGCAGGCGGCGTGATGCAGGGTGTGACAAGGAATCCTTTGGCAGATGCCGGGCTTTTAGGAGTCAATGCGGGGGCTGGATTTTTCGTCGCTCTAACCGCAGTCCTTTTGCCGTCCTTGTCAAGCCTTGTTACGATGCTTTTCGCCTTTATAGGAGCGGCACTAGCCGTGTTGCTGGTATATGGGATAGGAATCGGCAAGCATAAATCCGGATCTATTCGGCTCATCTTGGCAGGAAGTGCTGTTTCCGCCCTGTTAACTGCATTGAGTCAGGGGATTTCCATCACCTTCGGACTTTCAAAATCACTGTCGTTTTGGACGGCTGGGAGCTTATCGGGCATTACATGGCAGAGCCTACTCCTGACCGCTCCGTGGATCGCGGGTGCAGGGCTTATCAGCCAGATTCTTTCTGGAAGGTTATCGGTGCTTGCCCTGGGAGAGGAAAGTGCAGCGGGACTCGGTGTAAACATATGGGCTGTTCGTCTGACCGGCATCGGAGTGGTGTTGATTTTGGCGGGGGCCAGCGTATCCTTGGTTGGCGGAATCTCATTCCTGGGGCTGATCGTGCCGCACATTGCACGATTCCTTGCCGGTGAGGATTATCGTAGGCTTTTGCCGGTATCCGCCCTGTTGGGAGCAATACTGCTTGTGCTGGCGGATATCGCTGCACGTTCCATTAACGCTCCTTTTGACACGCCGGTAGGTGCGCCGGTATCGGCCATTGGCGTTCCGTTCTTTCTGGTGCTGACGTACCGGAAGAAAGGAGCAGTTTTATGAAAAAGAAACACAGGCAAAAGTTAGTACCATTGGTTCTCCTGTTAGCGGTAATCGGGGCCATCCTGCTATCAATCAACTGCGGCTATACAAATATCCCTTATTCAAACGTAACTGCAAGCCTGCTCCATCCGGGCGCCCCGGATGCATCCGTAACTCTATTGAAAATTCGCCTACCCCGCATTATTCTTGCCGTCTTATGTGGAATGGGATTGGCACTGTCCGGCAGCACATTGCAGGCGGTGACAGAAAATCCACTGGCTGATCCGGGGGTATTGGGAATCAATGCGGGAGCTGGATTTACAGTAATGCTGTTTTTGACTTTTTTTCCCACCCTGCATATTAGCACCATGGTTTATCAGCCGCTTTTTGCCATGGCGGGTGGGTTATTGGCAGCGGGCATGCTATACGGATTTTCCAAAAGAAAGGGGAAGATCATTCCGTCTTATCTCTTGCTTGGCGGCATTGGTATTTCGGCCGGTTTTTCGTCCCTGATGCTGATTATGGCTGCCGACATGGAAAACAGCAGTTATCAGCTGGTTGCCAGATGGCTGGCAGGCAATATCTGGGGCACCAGCTGGTATCAGGTGAAGGCACTGCTTCCTTATTTGCTAATTCTGATTCCGCTGCTTCTTGCGAAAGCTGGTATTTTGGACTTACTGCTTTTGGGAGAAGAAGCATCCCTTGCATTGGGGGTTCGCGTGGAGAGGGAACGAAGAATCTTATTGATGGTGGCAGTGGCATTGGCAGCCAGCTGCATTTCCGTCAGCGGCGGAATCGGCTTTATCGGGTTGGTTGCCCCCCATATAGCAAGAAAATTTGTAGGCGGAAGGCACCATGTGCTCTTGCCTGTATCCATGTTGCTTGGGGGATTACTCCTGCTTTTTGCGGATACCATAGGGCGTTCTCTTTTTGGAGTCATTGAAATACCGGTTGGAATCGTGATTTCCGTTCTGGCCGCCCCCTATTTTCTCATTCTGCTTCGCAGGCAGGCATAAGGAGGTGAAAAAATCGTGCAATCATGTATTACAGCGGATAAATTGTCCGCCGGATATAACGGCATTTCGGTTTTCCGCGATATGGATATTGACATACCCGCTGGGAAGATAACAACGTTAATTGGCTCCAATGGCTCTGGTAAATCAACCATTTTGAAAACCATGTCCCGCCTTATCGTGCCGTCCGGCGGAGCAGTCTATCTGGAAGGTCAGCCCATTCACAGTATGCCAACCAAGCTGGTGGCACAAAAGCTGGCGCTCCTTCCCCAGGGCGCCCAGACGCCTGCCGGTATCACTGTGAGCGACTTAGTGGAATACGGGCGGTTTCCTCACCGCACCAAACTGTCAGGACTTACATCAAAAGATCAGGAAATCATCCGATGGGCGCTGTCCAGTACAAGCATGACAGAGCTTGCCGACCGGGAAATGGATCAGCTTTCTGGCGGACAACGGCAGCGGGGGTGGATTGCCATGGCATTAGCGCAAAAAACAGATCTCCTGTTTTTGGATGAGCCAACTACATATCTGGATATTTCGCACCAGTTGGAAATCCTACAGCTTTTGCGGAAATTAAATGAGGAACAGAGTGTTACTGTGGTTATGGTTCTCCATGACCTGAATCACGCCATTATGTTTTCCGATTATTTAGTGGCAATCAAGGCTGGAAAAAAGCATAGCGCCGGTTCGCCGGAGAATGTGATTACACCTCAGACGCTCCGGGAGGTTTTCGATGTGGAGGCGGCGGTGATTCGTCATCCTGTTCTGGCTGTTCCCGTATGTCTGCCTTACGGTGTGGGAGGACAGGTATTTCAAAAACAGAATCAGAAAAAGGGAAACGGAGGAAATGAACAATGAAAAAAATGACTTTAGCGATAGCTGCAGCATTGTGTATACTGGCACTTCTCGCCGGATGCGGCGGTTCCACGGATACCTATAAAGCCGGAACTTATACGGCTGCCGCCGAAGGCTATGCCGGTGATGTGGAGGTGGATGTGGAATTTGATCAGGATTCCATCCTTTCTGTAAAAGTAACCGATCACAATGAAACCGTTGGCTTTGGCGACAGAGCGATTGAAGAATTGCCCGCCAAAATTGTGGAGGAGCTAACCTGGGAGGTAGATGCGGTTGCCTCTGCTACGGTGACCAGTGATGCAATCAAGACTGCGGTAAAGGACTGCATAGAACAGGCTAAGAGTAAATAGTTGATAAGAGGTGAGTGAGGTTGAATTCATAAACTGCTGCAAAACATTCCACTGCAGGGGGAATCATGACCTTTGGACAAGAGAAAAAAGTGGCATATGCTGATTTGCTTGGTCTTTAAGCTGCATAAAGAAATAGCGTAGTAGTTAAAACTACTACGCTATAAAGTCTTACTTTAAGGGGGCACATCAGTTCGAGTTCAGTCTCACGCTTTTTTATTTGTAGCGAAAGCCTTAATTTAATAAGGTTATCGCTTTTTGTAATTTCAGTCTTTATACAGCTTAAAACAGGAAGTAGTTACAAAGATTTTAAAATAAAATTTTGTACTTGTAATATTTTAAAGAGTATGTATAATATAATAAAGAAAGGCAATCGCCACAGGGTGGTTGGCTAATTAGAAAAGCAAAGACTTTCCCGACCGGCCAAAGTACAGGGAAGGTCTTTTGCATTTAGCGACATGTCATAATGACGAATGTCAGCAGTGCTAGAAGGAACATACCAAAAGACATTAAGTCCTTAAAGTCAAAATTCTTCATGTGCAACACCTCCATTCTATGTAGAATCGAGGCCTACCACCCTATACACGATTGCCAGCAGTTTGTACCTGCCAGTATAATTATATGATCCAACTTGTAAATATACCAATAAAAAATGAAAATATCTGAAAAATCCCTCTCGGACAAAGTCATTGTCTGAGAGGGATTCTTAGTTTTATGAATAAAATTATTGGGAAATGATGCTGCAAGTTTTGATAGCTCTTTGATTTGCTTTATCCGGCTTCTTTAAAAAACCTCTGATTTGTGAATGCTATGGCAATAGTAAACCAGACAGAGGAGCGTAATATAGTGCCAGTCTGCCTTCATTTTTTAGAAAGGGTACTATAAAATCCATTGACAATTCAAAGAATCACGATATAATAGTTATGTGTGCAATTGTTGCAAGTGCAATAATTGCTACAACAACTAATACGGGAGCCTGATATGAAAAATTTAATTCTCTATGCAAAAAAGTACAAAAAAGAATTCATTCTTGCGATCATCTGTATTGAGGCGGAAACCATTTTTGAATTAGTTATTCCCATGATTATGGCTGACATCATTGATGTGGGAGTTGCAAACGGTGATAGAAATTACATATTTCTAAAAGGATTTCAAATGGTATTCTTTGCTGTTATTTCTCTTTTTCTGGGGCATGCATGCGCCCGGTATACCGCGATCTGCGGAAATGGTGTGGGAGCTCAGATCCGAATGGCAGAGTTTCAAAAAATGCAGACTTATTCTTTTGCTAACACGGACCGGTTCAGTACTCCTTCTCTTGTAACAAGGCTTACCAGCGATGTTACCACAATCCAAAATTCCATTACAAACGGAATGCGTCCTGGTTTTCGTTCTCCAGTGATGATGATGACTGCATTGATCGTTTCATTCCGGTTGAATGCCGAACTGGCTGTGGTATTTTTAATTGCAGCCCCCGTGCTGGCTGTCATTTTATTTACAATCATTAAAAACGTAAGACCCTTATACACAAAAATGCAGGGAGCCGTTGATCTTGTGAACCGGATCATTCAGGAGAATTTAATAGCCATCCGCGTGGTAAAGGCTTATGTCCGGGGCGATTATGAGATAAATAAGTTTAAAGAGGGAAGCATGAATTTACAGAATTCCTCCGAAAGGTCCTTTTCTCTGGCAGCCTTAAATATGCCTGCCTTACAGTTTGTTATGTACGGGACCATAATAAGTATCCTGTGGTTTGGCGGAAACCTGGTTATGATCGGTAACATGAAGGTAGGTGCCCTGACCAGCTTTCTTAGCTACGTATTGCAGGTGCTTAATTCTCTTATGATGTTTTCCAATGTTTTTCTTTTGTTTACCCGGTCCTTAACCTCATGGAAGAGGATTTCAGAAGTCTTAGAGGAAGAACCGACCATCAATGATGACCGCGCAAAGAATATCACCATCAAAGAAGGAAGGATCCGGTTTGAACATGTATACTTTAAATATAAGGAAGATGCAAAGGAATATGTGCTTTCCGACATTTCCTTTGAGATTGGGCCCGGTGAGACCGTAGGAATCATTGGCCAGACAGGTGCTGCCAAAAGTACTCTGGTGCAGCTGATTCCAAGGCTCTATGAGGTGACAGCCGGTAATATTATCATAGACGGCCATCCCATATACGAATTTACCCAGGACCACCTTAGGGATTCCATTGCAATGGTGTTACAGAAGAACACCCTTTTTTCCGGCTCGGTGAAGGAAAATCTTTACTGGGGAAAAGAGGATGCAACGGATGAAGAAATAGAAAGAGCATGCAGCATTGCCTGTGTTAACGAATTTATCGGCCGACTGGATCATGGATTTGATACGGAGCTGGGGCAGGGAGGTGTTAACGTCTCAGGCGGACAGAAACAGCGGCTGTGCATTGCGAGAGCGATATTAAAAGCGCCAAAGGTACTTATTCTGGACGATTCTACAAGCGCCCTTGACACCGAGACAGAAGCAAAGATTAAAGAGGGCCTGGAAAAATCTCTTCCCGGCATGACAAAGATCATTATCAGCCAGCGGATCTCCTCTATCATGGATGCCGATCAGATCATGATCCTTGATGACGGAAAAATAAATGCCATTGGAACTCATGATCAACTGCTGGCTGACAATGAAATATACCAGGATATTTATTTTTCCCAGCAGAAAGGAGGTGTCCAGTCCTAATGAAGAATACCGGACATGTAAGACCCCAAAACACAAAAAAAGCTATGGTAAAGCTTTTTAAATACATCGGCCATTATAAGCTTTCCATGCTGGCCATAGCGATCCTGGTCAGCATCAGTGCATTTTCCGGAATCATGGGAACCTATCTGCTGAAACCGGTCATAAACGAATACATTCTGCCGGGTAATATACCCGGTCTTGTGAGAATGATTGTTATCATGGGACTTATCTATCTGGCGGGAGCTATTTCCTGTCTGATTTATAGCCGGATGATGGTCCACGTTTCCCAGCAGGTGGTCAGTGAGATAAGGATAGACTTATTTCGCCATACCCAGAAGCTTCCTTTAGAATTTTTTGATACCCATACACACGGGGATTTAATGAGTCATTTTACAAATGATGTCGACACCATCTCGGAAGCGCTCAACAACAGCTTTACATTGCTGATCCAGAGCTTTATCACTTCTACAGGTACCATTATCATGTTAATTCTCCTGGACTGGAAGCTGTCATTAATCGTTGTATTTTTTCTCTTTATTATGTTAATATATATTCGTCACAATGGGACGCTGAGCAAAAGATATTTTGTAGAACAGCAGAAGAATCTGGGAAATATTAATGGTTACGTTGAGGAAATGGTGGAAGGGCAGAAAGTAGAAAAGATTTTCCGCCATGAAAAACAGGATTTAAAAAAGTTTTGTGAGCTGAATGAGAAATTGAGGATCTCTTCGACAATGGCCGCAACTTATACAGGCATTACCGTTCCTACGATAGTTTCCCTTTCTTACATTAATTATGCCATTTCTGCCTGTGTAGGCGGATTGTTCGCTCTGTCCGGGCTGATTAATATGGGAACTCTGGCCTCTTATCTGGTTTATGTCAGGCAGAGTGCCATGCCTATGAACCAGTTTACCATGCAGATCAATTTTCTCATGGTAGCGCTGGCCAGCGCAGAAAAGATCTTTAATATGATGGAGGAAGAGCCTGAAAATGATGAAGGAACCGTCACTTTAAAGAGGGTGGAGCAGGAGGCAGATGGGAGCCTTAAGGAAACGGATATTTATACCGGTTCGTTTGCCTGGAAAGTTCCTGACAGAGATCACGGATATCTTCTGGTCCCTTTAAAGGGAGATGTCCGGTTTCACGATGTGGTTTTCGGTTATACAGGCGGAAACACTATTTTAAACAGCATCAGCCTGTATGCCAAGCCTGGTCAGAAGATCGCATTCGTTGGTTCTACCGGCGCGGGAAAAACGACTATCATCAACCT
This sequence comes from Lacrimispora sphenoides, assembly GCF_900105215.1. Taxonomy (NCBI): domain Bacteria; kingdom Bacillati; phylum Bacillota; class Clostridia; order Lachnospirales; family Lachnospiraceae; genus Lacrimispora; species Lacrimispora sphenoides. The sequence goes on from NZ_FOIP01000001.1 coordinate 2,497,305, forward strand.
TATTAACCGATTTTACGAATTAAATGGGGGCACCATAACCTACGATGGAATCGATATCCGAAATATAAAAAAAGATGATTTAAGGCGTTCCATCTCTCTGGTCATACAGGATACCCACTTATTTACCGGAAGCATTGCAGATAATATCCGGTATGGAAGACTGAATGCTTCCCGTGAAGACATACTGGCTGCCGCAAAAATCGCAAATGCGGATTCCTTTATAAGACGTCTTCCCAATGGATACGATACTATGTTAGAAAGTGACGGCAGCAATTTATCGCAGGGCCAGAGGCAGCTGATTGCCATTGCCAGGGCTGCCATATCACAGCCGCCTGTTCTTGTCATGGATGAAGCCACCAGCTCCATTGATACACGAACAGAAAAACTCATAGAAAAAGGGATGGATGCCCTTATGAAAGACCGGACGGTATTCGTCATTGCCCACAGGCTTTCCACCGTAAGAAACTCAGATGCCATCTTGGTTCTTGAAAAAGGAGAGATTATTGAGCGGGGCAGTCATGACGAATTGCTGCAGGAAAAAGGTAAGTATTATCAACTGCATACAGGGCAGTTTGAATTAGAATGATGAGATGAAAGCGTAGAAGGGCACAACCGTTTCATGACTTATTTGTGCCCTTTGCGAAGGGAAAGGAGTGATAAAATATATGAAGCAACATAGTGTAAGAGAACTATTGGTTCGTGAAGAAAAGGCCAGGAAGCAGATTATTTCACCGCTTCTGTCAAATATCGGATTGACGCCTGGACAGGGACAGGCAAGGATTTTATATAATCTTTTACAAAAAGACCATATCACCCAAAAAGAGCTGGCAGACCGATGCCATTTCGATACGGCCACCTTGTCAAGAAATATAGACAAACTGCAGGATATGGGGTTTCTTCTCAGGGAAAATAATCCGGACTGCAGACGTTCCGTTCTAATCAGTCTTACAGAAAAAGGGGTTGCTGAAGCAGAAGAGGTAAGAAAAGTTTTTCAGCAGTTTGAAGAACTTATCTGCGACCATATACCAGAAGACGAAATAGCTGTATTCTGTAAAGTATTAATGAAAATGTGCGACAATCTGGAAGCATATTAAATTCCGGTAAGTATGTAAATAAAGAGTGTTCAGCACAATATCATGAAATCAGCGGCCATTTCGCGCAGAGACTGCCTTTTGGGATACCTCCATAGCAGTCTATGCCCTTTGAATGATTGGCCGCTGTTACATGCAATTATTATGCGTTTAACTCCTTTTCTAGGAATGCTTTGATATAAGGGGTGGTTTCTTCACTTAATGCAGGCATGAATGCCATGTAGCGGCATTTTCGATGATGTTCCTCATCTAACAGGAAGTCATATCCCTTGGGACACTTAGAGTTGCATTCCTCCGGATTTATTAACCGCTTACACACAGACGCTTTTTTGATTTCTTTTTTCATTATTTCTGGCAAAGTATTTAAAAAGGTTTCATAAGCTTTTACATGCTCCGGATATATTCGCAATCTCATTCCTGCTTTCCGAGACACAAAAGTTGCTAAGACTTTTTTTGTAGTCTCTGGTTTATAAGAAGCGATAAATCCATTTTTAGCAGGCTTGATTTCACATTTACAATTATTTTGTGTAAGATAATCATTTATTTGTACAACGAAATCTTTATAACGATCATCTACTGCTTTAAGAAAAACATTAAAGTTTTCATTTGTCCTATCCAAGATGCCCTCCTGATTATTTTTTAATTACGGGAATCCACACTTCAAATCTTGCATTTTGAGGGTCAGGGTTTAAATAGACCTCAATATCCGGTCCATTATCATATTCGTATCCAGAAGTGGGAAGCCATTCGGTGACAATTCGCTTTTCTAGTTCTTGTATCGCCTGGGGGCAATGGCCTTCTCCGGAGAATATGGCCCAGGTGAAAGAGGGAACCGTATATTCTTCCAAAGTATCATCAATTTCTTTTGTACTGGCTGCGGCTATAAAGTACTGCCATTCTTCCAGGTCATTGCAGATGCTGACTCCTAATATTCCGCTAGGGCATCCATTTGCCATGGAGGCTAATTTAGGAATCGTTCCGTCCATGGCTGCCTTGTTCCACATTTGAGGTACAATTTCAAAATTCTTTTCAATTTCCCGGTACAGGGATTGTGCAGTGCCTACAATCCGAAATGGATCCTTCTTTTCAATTCGATAATTCAATTCATCCACTCCTTTTATAATAATTTTGAAGCTGATAGGTGGATATGATTTTACGGTTGCACCGCTTTCTCTTAAACGAGATGGCGCTACTCCATGGATGCTTTGAAATGCCCGGTTAAAGGCAGTGGGAGAGTGATATCCATATTTAAGAGCAACATCAATAATTTTATTATCCCCGTTCTTCAGATCCACCGCTGCCAAGGACATACGCCTGCGCCGGATATATTCAGATAAAGGTACATTTGCCATATATGCGAACATTCTCTGAAAATGATAAACAGAACAACATGCGATTTTCCCCAACTGCTCATAGTCTATATTTTCCGTTAAATGTTCCTCAATATAGTTTATTGATTTGTTTAATCCCTCAATCCATTCCATAAAATCAATCCTTTCTTTTGCATTATATTTGTTATCGGTTTGTTCGTCCTCTCTTTTTATGCACAAATAAGAGAGGAGAGAGGAGTGAATGCCATGATTCTATTATAGTTTTTTAGGGACATATTAACAATCACCTTTTATATTACACGCGTGTAAATAAAAAAAGAGCGGGAAATCAAATGATTTCCCGCTCTTTTTCGATGCATTCATGAGACACCGGGGACTCGAACCCCGGACAACTTGATTAAAAGTCAAGTGCTCTACCACCTGAGCTAGTATCCCATACTGGGCTAGTTGGATTCGAACCAACGACTGCAGGAGTCAAAGTCCTGTGCCTTACCGCTTGGCGATAGCCCATTAAAACTTGTGATAAAAAAAAATTCCCTAAAAGGGAAAGGTGAGTACAGGGATTCGAACCCTGGGCCTCCAGAGCCACAATCTGGCGCGATAACCACCTTCGCCATACCCACCATAAATTTTCACACCTTGGTTAGAGATGTGAAACGAGCCTGAAGGGATTCGAACCCCCGACCCACGGCTTAGAAGGCCGTTGCTCTATCCAACTGAGCTACAGACTCAAAAGCGGGTGATGGGAATCGAACCCACGTATCCAGCTTGGAAGGCTGGTGTTCTACCATTGAACTACACCCGCAAAAGGTAAGAGAAACTAAAACTACCATTGACGGTTTTTCTCTTGAATCGGGGTGACAGGATTCGAACCTGCGACCCCCTGGTCCCAAACCAGGTACTCTAGCCAAACTGAGCCACACCCCGATAGTGAAAGTATTTTCTATCTTTCGCTTGGTTGCTTTTCCGCAACGCAAGAGTTATTATATATGATGGATATCATTTTGTCAACATTATTTTAGAAAAAAATTCAAATTCGTAATTAAGCCTGTATTTATGCGGTTTTTTAGGAAAAATGGCCCTGAAATGGGAGGAACCGGCAGGTACATAAAATGTTCCTGCCGGTTGAGTATGAAAAATAAAAAGTCAATGTTAAAAGGGTGGGGTTCCTTTACAATATTTAGTATACGCGGAAAATATGACCGAAGTTTGACTAAGCCATAAACATTTCATAAAAAGACTAAAAGAATTATGAGAAATATTTGAAAAAACAGATAGCTTACTACTTTCGGCCTTGGAACAATGAATGAAAGAAGAGGTCGTCTCCTAGCTTTGCATATGATATAATGTAATTAGATGAAAACATGGTACCGTTCATAAGAGAAAGAAGGAATTTTATATGAAGTACTGGGAAGTTTATGAAAGTAAAATAGGACCTCTTACCATTCTATGTGATGATGAAGCGCTTCTAAGAATTGATTTTGGGCGGACGGAGCCTTTGAATGCCGTAAGGGAGCGGACAGAACTGATCCGGAGAGCAGAAGGCCAATTGGAGGAATATATGGCTGGAAAGAGAACAGTGTTTGATCTGCCTCTTAAGCCGGAGGGAACGGAATTTCAAAGAAAGGTTTGGAATGCTTTGTTGCTGATTCCATACGGAGAGACGAAAAGCTATAAGGATATTGCGGTCATGATTGATAATCCCAAAGGCTGCCGTGCGGTTGGCATGGCAAATAACCGCAATCCCATACCTGTCATCATTCCCTGCCACCGGGTGATAGGGGCCACCGGAAGCCTCATAGGATATGGCGGAGGCCTGGATATTAAAGTGAAGTTACTGGATCTGGAGCGCACAGAAGCTTCCTAATATAATTATTAAGAATTTTTGGTGATTCTTTCAGTTCCTTTAATCCCCTATACATTTGATGCAGATAATGTTATAATCCTCATCGTCACCAGGAATGAGTTTGATGATAATGAGGAGTGATTAAAATGAGAAAAAACAAAATGTTGGCAGTAATAGCCATCGCCATGGCAGTTATGATGGCGGCTACGGGCTGTGGATCAAAAGATAATGGGAAATCCTCGCAGGATAATCCTACAGAAGTAAGTGCTGCCGAGACGAAAGTAGCAGGTACAGATGAGACTACGTTAGGTGAGGATGAATCTGATAGTGAGGAAGACGGAACAAACGAAACCACCGAAACCACTGCTTCTGATGCAGGAAACTTAACTTCCGGCGTCTTTACATCGAAATCTGGAAAATATCAGATTACACCGCCCGAGGGCTGGACCATTGAAGACGATGGAGATGAAAGCTCAGTCGCATTCACCTCTCCCAATGGCAATGATCTGCTGGAAGTTGTCTATGTAGAAGGAGATGACGCCGACGGAGCCAGAGAAGTCTATCCGGCTACCATGGAAGAATACAAGGAATTTGTCAGCCGTGGTGAGGATATGGAATTTGTCCGCTATAATGTAGAAAACGGCAGCGACGGAAGCCAGACATTCCGCTATGCAATCCGGTATAAGACGAATCAGGATGGAGTCCGTTATTATGCAATTTCCGGTTCCTACAATGCTGCTACGAAGAAGTACATCAGTGCAGCAGGAACGATTGAATCACCGGACACTGCGGTAGAAGGTCAGATTGAAGCAGCACTGGATACTTTAAAACTGAAATAAAACTGAAAAGTAAGATAAGAATTAAACAGGGGCAAAAGCAGGAATATCTGCTTTTGCCCCTGTTTTTACAGTTTTATAAGGGTGCCGTTAAGGAGTGGCACATCCTCCTCCTGGTGGGTGCTTATGATGACAAGCTTGTCACGGGTCTTTTCTTTGATGTATTGAATTACGGTTCGTTTTGTGTTCTCATCAAGACCGGTAAAGGGTTCGTCCATTAAAATCATATCACAAGGGACTGACAAGGCTCTTACAATGGCAACCCGGCGCTTCATTCCCCCGCTTAAGGTAGACACGGGGCGGGACAAGGCCTCTTCCGGAAGAAGCCTTAAAAGCTCTTCTCTGGCCTGTTTTCTGCTTCGGGAGGAACGACCGGGGATTACCATGGTAATGTTGTCTACCGGGGTAAATGACTCACACAGACGGTTCTCCTGAAACACGGCGGAGGCTCTTGTGCCCTGAAGTCCTTCCATGGATCCGGAGTCGGCCTCTTCTAGTCCCAGAAGGATCCGGAAGAATGTGGTTTTTCCGGATCCTGAGGATCCCATGAGACAGTAGACCTGGCCGGAATGAAGGGATAGATTTACCTGCATAAATACTTTAAGAGTCCCAAAGGATTTGGACAGATGATTTACCTTTAATTCCATGGATCAGACCTCCTTTCTTTTATGGGATTTCCGGCCGGGACTTGCAAGGTTTAAAAGCCATAAAAAGAATTTTTCAAAAAGGGCGCTAATGACGATAATAACCAGGGTCCAGGCAAAAAGGTCCGCAGTACTTAAATAAATTTTTGCCATATAGAGTTTTTCGCCGATGGAATGGCTTGGGACGCCGATCACCTCGGCGGCAACCCCGGATTTCCAGCCCATGCCCAAAGCCACCCTGCAGCCGCTTATGAGGTAGGGAAGAAGGGCGGGGCGGTATATATAAAGGAGCTTCTTTTTGCCTTGCATACGGAACACCCGGGCCATTTCCAAAAGCTTTGGATCGGTACTCATAAATCCTGCTATGGTATTTATGTAAATGATGGGGAATACCACAAGAAAGGCGATAAAAACGGACAAATTTTCAGAACCTACCCAGATCAGGGCCAGTATGACAAAGGAAGCTACCGGAACCGATTTTATCAGGGACATAAGCGGTTCCAGCAAATCCCTTAAAAGGGGGAAACGCCATGCAGCTCCCCCGGCCAGGATTCCTGAGCCAAAGGCCATAAGGAATCCAAGGCTTATCTTTCCAAAGGAGAGGGCAATGGTTAGCCAGAAGCCGGACTTGGCCCCCTGGACCCATAAAGCCTGGATCACCTCCAAAGGGCCTACCAGTATGATGCTGTTGTGCACGGACAGGCTTACTGCCTGCCACGCAAGAAGCCAGAGAAAGATGATACCGGCCTTTTTAGCCGGGAGGGCTGTTGGTTTCATAATGGGATTCTCCTTATAAAGCTTTACCTTTATTATGGCATATAGTAGAAGTCATCGGCTGGCAGTGTTCCGCCTACGGAAGACGGCTCCATATCGAAAAGAACTTTTAAGTATCCGCTAAGCAGAGATTTCATCTGGTCTCCGTCTACATAGGTGATGCTGCAGTATGGGATGGCCTTTTCAGCAACCGGGGCTTTTTCAATGATTCCGGCAGCAGCCACCAGAGCTGCGGTTTCGGCTACATTGGCATTGGCAAATTCCGCAGATTCCTTATGTTCCGCCATAAAGGTGGCAATGGCATCCCCATGGTCTTTGATCACGTCATTCCGGCAGATGGTAACCCCGGTCACCAGACTGCCGCCGCTTTCACCGGCTGTGGCATCCCACTCCTTTGTTAAGTCAAGAACCATTTTAAGGGAGTCATTCTGAGCCATGGCAGCTGTTACAAAGGGTTGGGGAAGAAGACCTACTGCATCAGGCTTTTCCTTCAGGATAGAAACGACCTCAGCGGCTTCGGATTTATATTCCAGGGTTACGTCGTCAGCGGTTAAGCCGCTGGCTTTAAGCACATGCTGAAGGGCATAGTCCGGTGTGGTTCCCTTGCCGGTCAAGTAAACGGTCTTACCCTTTAAGTCTGCGGCTGTTTTAATGGAATCATCGGCGGATACCCCGTAGAGAACACCCAGGGTGTTAATATCCAGGACGGTCACCTCATGATTGGTTTTGTTATAAATAATAGAGGCCATATTGGCAGGTACAAGGGCGACATCCAATTCTTTGCTTACAATTTTTCCAAGGAGTTCGTCAGCAGCGGTTACCATGGTAAAATCATAGGAGCCTTCTGCATTGCCTTTTTCAGACTGGTCCATCAGCTTTACAAGGCCCATAGAGGTAGGCCCTTTTAAGGAACCGATCTTTAAGGTATAACGATCAGCAGGTTCTTGGGCTTTTGACGTTTCTTCTGCTGTCTCAGAGGTGGATTCCTTTTCAGAGACTGATGTTGCCTGGGGGTTTTCAGCGCCGCCCTTTGCACAGCCGGAGAGTACGGCAGCCGTTACGGCAAACGCCATCAATAGGGATAATGTTTTTTTCATAATGATCCTCACTTTCTGTCCGTACCTGTTATAGTTCTTTTTTCTTTACGTCCATCAAAAAATCCCACACCAAAAGGCATGGGATATCCGGTTTACGTATTCTCCTCGCCTTCGCCGTCAGGGATCCTTCCGGGTTAGTACGAACACCTTCAGTATATCATTATTCCCCCATATTTGTCAAAATATAGATACAGATATATTGGCAGATGTGGTATACTGTATATACCTATGACGATCAAGTCTGACGGTAACAATGAAAGGAGAAAATGGTATATGAATGAAGTATATGCAAAGCTTAAAAATTGTTTGGAAAGTGTGCGGGAGAAGACTGACTTTGTCCCGGAGATAGCTCTGATCCTGGGGTCCGGCCTTGGGGAATATGCAGAGGAGATAAAGGTTGAGACCTCCATTGATTATAAAGACATTGAAGGATTTCCGATTTCAACGGTGGCAGGCCATAAAGGAAGGTTTGTATTCGGATATGTAAATGATGTTCCGGTGGTTATCATGCAGGGACGGGTTCATTTTTATGAGGGATATCCAATGACGGATGTGGTGCTTCCGGCCAGGCTTATGGGACTTTTAGGAGCAAAGGTCCTGTTTTTAACCAATGCCTGCGGCGGTGTTAACAAAGAGTTTAAGGCGGGTGATTTCATGCTCATAAGGGATCATATCGCGAGCTTTGTTCCGTCTCCGTTAATTGGGGCAAATTTAGAAGAGCTGGGACCCAGATTCCCGGATATGAGTGATGTTTATAGCAGAGAGCTTCAGCAGACCATCAGAGAGGCTGCAGGAGGAGAAGAAATCGGCCTTAGAGAGGGTATTTACATGCAGCTTTCCGGTCCGGCGTATGAATCTCCGACAGAGGTACAGATGTGCCGCATTCTGGGAGCTGATGCGGTAGGAATGAGCACAGCCTGTGAAGCAGTTGCAGCAAACCACATGGGGATGAAGGTTTGCGGCATTTCCTGTATCACCAATATGGCCTGCGGCATTACGGATCAGCCTTTAAGCCATGGAGAGGTACAAGAGACGGCAGACCGGGTTGCACCTTTGTTTAAAAGATTGATTACGGCATCTATTACAAAGATCGCAGGTAAATAAAAGGAGGAGTTTCTTATGGATCGGTTGTTAGCTGAACGGGTTTTGGCAGCATCAGGGGCAAAAAAGGCGTCCCTGGTGCTAAAGAATGCCAGGGTGGTCAATGTTTTTACGGCTGAGCTGGAAAACGGAGATATTGCCATCGAGGAAGGTTACATAGTAGGAGTTGGAGAATATGAGGGACAGACAGAGATCGAGCTGGGGGGCGCGGTGGTTTGTCCAGGACTGATTGACGGCCATATTCACCTGGAAAGCTCCATGGTTGCACCGGGAGAATTTGAACGCTCTGTGGTGCCTCATGGGACTCAGGCGGTTATTACGGATCCTCACGAGATCGCCAATGTGGCGGGAGCGGAAGGGATCCGCTTTATGATGGAGCGGACGAAGGGACTTACCCTTGATGTGTATTTCATGCTCCCCTCCTGTGTACCGGCAACAGGACTGGATGAATCGGGTGCTGTCCTGGCGGCTGAGAATCTTTCCCCTCTCTATGAAGAGGAGCGGGTGCTGGGCCTTGCAGAGCTTATGAACTCCTACGGAACCGTAAGGGCAGACCGTGGAATCCTTGATAAGATAGAGGAGGCCAGGAACAGGAATCTCTTAATTGACGGTCATGCTCCCGGGCTTACCGGCAGGGAGCTTAATGCCTATGTGACTGCCGGAGTGCAGTCGGACCATGAATGCTCCGATTGGGAAGAGGCCGTGGAAAAGCTTAAGAGAGGCCAGTGGATCATGATCCGGGAGGGCACGGCAGCCAGGAATTTAAATGCCCTTATGCCCCTGTTTAAGGAGCCGTATTACCACCGCTGCATGCTGGTTACTGATGACAAGCATCCAGGGGATTTGATCCGGCTGGGGCATTTAGACTATATCATTAAGAAGGCCATTAGCCTGGGTGCTGATCCGGTTCATGCGGTCATGATGGCATCCCTTCATCCGGCTGGGTATTTCGGGCTTCGGGATGTAGGAGCCGTTGCACCGGGATATAAGGCAAACTTTATTGTTGTTTCCGATCTCAATGAATTTGAGGTAAAGCAGGTATATAAAAATGGAAAGCTGGTGGCGGAAAACGGAGCAATGAAGGAGGAAATCCTTGCAGCTGAAGAACGGAGCGTGGAAACGCCTGTCAGAGTGGGAGATTCCTTCCATTTAGACGAGATTCGTCCGGAAGATTTCCATATAAAGAAAAAAGGCAATACCATCCGGGTAATTTGTCTCACTCCCGGAGAGCTTACCACCAAATCCCTTTTGGCCCCATGGGTAGAAAAGGTGGGGGTCGCTCCCGGCGTCAACATTGAGCAGGACATCGTGAAAATGGCAGTGCTGGAACGCCATCATAATACCGGCCATATGGGACTCGGCTTTTTAGGGGGGTATGGCTTAAAACGGGGCGCAGTGGCCACCAGCATTGCCCACGATTCCCATAACCTGATTGTTGCAGGGACCAATGATGAAGATATGGCTCTTGCTGCCAACATTGTGAGGAAGAACCGGGGCGGCCTGGCGGTCGTGGCCGATGGAAAGCTTTTAGGTGAGCTGCCTCTTCCCATTGCAGGTCTTATGAGCGAGGAGCCGGCTGAATGGGTGGATGAAAAGCTGGAAGAACTAAAGGCCCAGACTAGAAGTCTTGGAATCGGTGACAGCATCGATCCTTTCATGACCCTTGCTTTTGCAAGCCTTCCGGTAATTCCCGAGCTGCGGCTGAATACATATGGCCTTATTGACGTAGAGAAACAGGAGATTTTAGAGACAATTATTTCCTGTATGTGAAAAAGAACAGGAAATCGGTAAAAAAATATTGATAGAAATATAACGATGTGCGATAATGTTCCAAAAGGGCAATTGAATGTAAGGTAATAAATTTGGAGGGAGAATATTCATGAGAGTAACAATATGTATAGGTAGCGCATGTCATTTAAAGGGTTCCAGAGATATCATCGCACAGCTGCAGACCCTTGTGAAGGAGAACCACCTGGAGGATAAGGTGGATCTAAACGGGTCTTTTTGCTGCGGCGATTGTGTAAATGGCGTCTGTGTGACCGTGGAAGGTCAGTTATACTCTTTAAAACCAGAAGAAACAAAGGAGTTTTTTGACAAAGAGATCATGGGGAGGCTGTAATCATGGGAATCATTGATTTCAAGGCTACTAAATGCAAACATTGCTATAAATGTATTCGTAATTGCGAAGTCAAGGCAGTCATGATTAAAGATGAGCGGGCTGAAATTATGCCGGATAAGTGCATTTTATGCGGAAAATGCATGCAGGTATGTCCTCAGTCAGCAAAAACTCTCATAAGTGATCTGGATCTGGTAAAGAGTTACATTGACGCAGGGATCCGGACGGTTATCTCCCTGGCACCATCTTATATGGGATTGTTAAACTATAAGACCATCGGCCAGGTTAACGGTGCGCTGCGGAAGCTGGGATTTTATGACGTAAGGGAGACTTCGGAAGGGGCGGCTGTTGTAACAGCGGAATATGCCAGGCTTTTAAGTGAAGGGAAGATGGAGAACATCATCACCACCTGCTGCCCCAGCGTCAATGATTTGATCGAGATTTATTACCCCCAGCTGATTCCACATATGGCTCCTGTGGTATCTCCTATGATTGCCCATGGAAAGATGTTAAAAGAAGAACTGGGAACTGAGGTAAAGGTGGTTTTCCTTGGACCGTGCATCGCAAAGAAAAAGGAAGCTGGAGACCCCCGTCATGATGGCTATATTGATGCTGTCCTGAATTTCAATGATATTTCCAGGTGGCTTTCTGAAGAGGAAATCACCATTGAAGACTGCGAGGATATCCCGTTTGTAAGGAACCCCAGAATCAACCGCCTTTATCCGGTTACCAATGGAGTGGTAAATTCTGTTCTGGCCACGGAAGAGGAACGGGATGGATACCGGAAATTTTATGTCCATGGCTGCCTCAACTGCATGGATTTGTGCGAAAGCATGCTGCGGGGAGGAATTAAGGGCTGCTTTATTGAGATGAATATGTGCTCTGGCGGCTGCATCAAGGGTCCCACCGTAGAGGACGAGAACGTATCCAGATTCAAGATCAAGCTGGATATGGAGGAATCCATTGAAAAGGATCCGGTACCAAGGGAGGAGCTGGCCCCTGTTATGGAACGACTCTCCTTTCGGAAGCTGTTCCTGGACCGTGCACCCAAAGATGCCATGCCAACTGAAGTCCAGATTCAGGAGATATTAAAAATGACCGGAAAGACCAGGCCGGAGGATGAATTAAACTGCGGCGCCTGCGGTTATTCCACCTGCCGGGAAAAGGCCATAGCGGTTTTCCAGAAAAAGGCAGAGCTTAATATGTGCATTCCATTTATGCATGAAAAATCAGAGTCATTATCCAATCTCGTGATGCAAACCTCTCCCAATATTGTTCTGATCGTGGATAAAGATATGAAAATTTTAGAGTATTCTGCAGTGGGAGAAAAGTATTTTGGAAAAACCAGGCAGGAAGCTTTGACCATGTATTTATATGAACTCATTGATCCTTCAGATTTCCAGTGGGTTTATAATACCCACCAGAAGATCCATGGAAAAAAGGTGACTTATGGGGAATACCATATTTCCACTCTTCAGAATATTCTTTACATTGAAAAAGAAGATGTGGTATTAGCCACCTTCATAGATATCACCAAAGAGGAAGAACAGGCAAAACAGGACTACGAACAGAAACTGGAAACCATTGCCCTGGCACAGAAGGTCATTCACAAGCAGATGATGGTGGCCCAGGAAATTGCTGGTCTCTTAGGGGAAACCACGGCGGAGACCAAGACTACCTTAACGAAGCTTTGCAGATCCTTACTGGATGAGGGAAATGAAGGTGAGGTTAAGTGATGGGGGTTACCGTAGATGTTGCATACACAAGCCTGAATAAATTCAAGGAAGTATTGTGCGGAGATAAGGTTGAACTTTTGCAGACCGAGGATTCCAATATTATGATACTCGCCGACGGTATGGGCAGCGGGGTAAAGGCCAACATTCTGGCCACCATGACCTCCAAGATTTTAGGAACCATGTTTCTAAACGGTGCGACCCTGGAAGAGTGTGTGGAAACCATTGTGGAGACCCTTCCGGTATGTCAGGTGCGCCAGGTAGCCTATTCCACCTTCAGCATCCTTCAGGTGTTTCATGACGGTGAAGCCTATCTGGTAGAATTTGATAATCCCGGCTGTATCTTCATCAGGGATGGGAGCCTGGTTTCCATACCGCGAAACACCAGGGTTATCAGGGATAAAAAAATCAATGAGTACCGTTTTAAGGTGAGAAAAGGGGACGCGTTGATCCTGATGAGTGACGGGACCATCCATGCAGGAGTGGGGAAGCTCCTGAATTTTGGCTGGCTGTGGGAGGATGTTGCTTCTTATGCGGTGAAGCAGTACCACCTGACCATATCTGCAGCTCGTCTGGCTACTGCGTTAACCAGTGCCTGTGATGAACTGTATCAGTACCGGCCTGGCGATGATACCACGGTTGCCGTTATGAGGATCATTGACCGTAAGCCGGTGCATTTGATGACAGGCCCGCCCAGGAAGACGGAGGACGACTTCGTGATGGTGAGTGATTTTCTGTCAGGAGATGATACCGCTAAGAAAGTCGTCTGCGGAGGAACCAGTGCTAATATTGTTTCCAGGGTAACTGAAAGGGAGCTGTCTGTTTCTCTGGATTACAATGATCCGGACATTCCGCCAATCGCTTATATTGACGGTATTGAGCTGGTTACGGAAGGTGTTTTGACATTAAATAAAGTTTTAAAGCTTTTAAGGCGTTATGTGATGAATGAATCCGTCACGGAGGATTTTTTTCTGGAGTTAGATAAGCCAAATGGAGCTTCCATGGTGGCGAAGATGATCATTGAGGATTATACGGAGCTTAAGTTATACGTGGGAATGGCAATTAACAGCGCTTATCAGAATCCTGGCCTGCCCTTTGATTTGGGGATCCGCCAGAATCTTGTGGAGCAGTTAAAGCACGTAGTGGAAGAAATGGGGAAAAGGGTTACGGTAACCTATTATTGAATTTGGATAGATATTCACAGAACCACGATACGTGGAAGTTACAAGGAGGAAGAATATGGCAACAAATGATGCGACATTACTTCGCATAAAGCATCAGGTTTTAAATGAAGTGGCGAAACTTGCATGGGAGGGAAAGCTGGAGGAGAAAAGAAATGAGATTCCCTATGATATCATTCCAGGTCCCAAGGCCCAGTTCCGCTGCTGCATTTACAGGGAACGGGAAATCATCAGAGAGAGAATCCGCCTGGCGGAAGGTCTCTGCCCCAGCGGAAGGGATACGAAGAACGTCGTTCAGGTAATCAGCTCTGCCTGTGAAGACTGTCCCATCGCCCGGTATGTGGTAACCGATAACTGCCAGCTGTGTATGGGTAAGGCGTGCCAGGGTTCCTGTAATTTTGGCGCCATCAGCATGGGACGTGATCGTGCTTATATTGATCCTGATAAATGCAAGGAATGCGGCAAGTGTTCCCAGGCATGTCCTTATAACGCCATAGCAGATCTGACCCGTCCCTGTAAGAAAAGCTGTCCGGTGGATGCCATCACCATGGACGAGAACGGCATTGTAGTCATTGACGAAAGCAAATGCATCCAGTGCGGAGCCTGCATTCATGGCTGCCCCTTTGGCGCCATTGATTCCAAGACATTCCTGGTGGATGTGATTAATCTTATTAACGCCGGGAAACGGGTGGTTGCCATGGTCGCTCCGGCGACAGAAGGCCAGTTCGGCCCGGAAATCACCATGGCAAGCTGGAGAACCGCTTTAAAGAAAATCGGTTTCCAGGATATGGTTGAGGTTGCCCTTGGCGGCGATCTGACCGCTGCAGCAGAAGCGGCGGAATGGGCAGAGGCTTTTAAGGAAGGCAAGAAGATGACGACCTCCTGCTGTCCGGCATTTGTGAACATGATTAAACAGCATTATCCTATGCTCCTTGAGAATATGTCCACCACCGTATCCCCTATGTGCGCTGTATCAAGAATGCTGAAGGAAAAGGACCCGGAGACGATCACCGTATTCATCGGGCCGTGTATTGCTAAGAAAAGCGAAACCCTGGATTTAAATATTAAAGACAACGCGGATTATGCCCTGACCCTGGGAGAAATTCAGGCAATGATGGCATCAAAGGGCGTAGAGCTTTTGCCGGAAGAAAACACCTACCAGGCAGGATCCGTATTCGGTAAGCGTTTTGGAAATGGAGGCGGTGTGACTGCGGCTGTTCTGGAATGCTTAAAGGAGACGGGAGAAAGTACGGATATCGAAGTCCTTAAATGCAATGGAGCGGCTGAGTGCAAGAAGGCTCTGATGCTTCTTAAGATTGGTAGGCTTCCAGGAGACTTCATAGAAGGAATGGCATGTGTGGGAGGCTGTGTAGGCGGTCCCAGCAGGCATAAGAGTGAGAATGAAGCAAAGAAAGCCCGTGATTTGCTGATCAAACAGGCGGATGGAAGAGAAGTTCACGAGAACTTACGAAACCAGGGCCTTGAAGAAGTAGCGATGCACAGACATTAACAAAAAGGCTATGGGTGTTCCCTTTTTTATCGGGAACACCCATAGCCTTTTTTATTTACATTCCTGCGTACTGGCTCTTAACTTTCGTAAGTTTCTGCTGTTCTGCCTGATCTGTGGTATACCATCCCTTTGCGGACATTTTCTTGTAGATATCGCCCTGCATGCACAGGCTGTCGCTTAATGCGGTGTCAAATGCCTGATGTACGTTCATGGTAGGGGATTCGATGGTTCCATGCAGGTATAAGTCACACACTCCTTTTGTGGTGTGGAGCAGGTTTTCCATAATACACTTGTCATCCATATGTGATTCCTCCTTACACTAAGTTATAGAAGCTGTCAAAAATCTGCTGGTGCTTCTGCATAAGCTGCTGCGCACAAGCTTTTAATTCAGGATCCTGAAGATTCTGCGTTGCTTGCTGGCATTGGGTTTTTAAAAATTGCTCATGGCCAAGAGCATCTTCAATATAATTTAATTCTTTTGGGCTCATATGATATTCCCTCCATTGTTATACTATCCTCCGGTGTGTTTTCCCGGAAGACAGTATTAATATGGACGTTTTATGGAAATCCATGCATAACAACGGAAATAATTCATTAACAGGGAGTAGAATCCTTGATATTTTTTATGATTCCTTATAATTGCCATAACTTGTATAAATTTCTTTCACAACCTCATAAGAAAGTTTGTGCCTTCTGTATTCGTCGACGATTCCCTTATTATTCATTGTCCTTGGGCGGTTAAGGAACCATTCTTCACTAATTCTGACATCGCAGAACTGCCAGATATACAGTCCCGACGAACCGGGGTGTTCCAATATGGCAGTAAGCTGTTCTCCCAGAGTGTCCGCCTGATACTCTTCCGACCACTTGACCTTTGCTTGGCTTCTGTAACCGTAAATGGCTCCTGCGCCCACTTCCGTAATAAGGAATGGTTTATCTTTTCCAGGTGTTTCTGTTTGTACCCATTGATACAGATCATCTAAATATTCCCGGACAGGTGTGTTATGGTACCATCTCGGATAAATGTTGTAGGAAACTACTTCCGGAAAGTCAAGGCAGATATCTGTTTTAAACTTACAGCTTGCACTGGAACGTGGGCGGGAAGAATCCAGCTGCCTGATGAGTTCATACTGCTTTTTATAACATTCCCTGCCGTAGGGAGTTTCACTGGCACATTCATTTAAGATACCCCAAATATAGATGCTCGGATGATTATAGTGATTCACGATCATTTCACGGATCACTTCTTCTGCCTGCCTTTCAAAATTAGGATTCCTCATATGTTCTTCGGAAAGCCCTCTTGCGTGGTTTTCTTCCCAGATCAAAATTCCCAGTTCGTCGCATAAATCCAGGAAAATTTCATCATTGGGATAATGCACGCATCTTATAGAATTCACACCCATATCTCTGATTGTCTGCAAATCTGAGGCAATCTGAGAAAATGGGATGGCGCAGCCGAATGCGGGATGGTCTTCGTGACGGCAGATTCCCTTTATAAGGAGAGCTTTGCCGTTTAAGAAGATAGAGCTGTTTTCTATTTTCACTTCCCGGAAGCCGATTCTCTCTTTTAAGTCGTCTATGGCTGTACCGTCTTTGAAGAGCGTGACTTCTACTGTGTATAAGTTTGGATGTTCCAAGCTCCATTCTTCTGCATCTGATACGGCCGCCTCTGTTTGTATCAAAGATTCCGTATTTGCTTTTATGGTAATGTCCTGGAGTTTTAAATCTGTTTTATTTATCGTTACCGTTGCATCTAAGGTGATATCTTCATCAGAAATATTGGAAATGCAAAGTGTGAGGCCAGCCTTCCAGGTTTCACCCTTTTTTTCAGGCGTGATATGGATCCATTTTATGTATGCACAGTTAAGCTGCTCTAAAACGACACCTCTGGTAATGCCGCCGTAACTCATATAATCGTTGGGTATATGCAGCGAGCTTTCTTCTGAAAACCGGTTATCCGCTATGACCTCAAGCAGATGTTCCCCTCCAGGCAATCCTTTTAAGAAAATCTCAAAAGGTGTGTAGGCGTTGTAATGGGTTCCTCTCATGGTCCCGTCTACGAAAACTTTTGCTGTGTGGCTCACGCCTTTTAACAGAAGCCGTACATTCCCCTCTGCCGTAAAAGTAGTGGAATATTTCCCTTCTCCCCTGTAAGCTTCATATCCTGGATAAGTCTCCCAGGCACTTGGGACAGGTACCGGGAACGTCTTATCTTTTCCGTCTAAGGGGGTGAAATCCCAAAGCTTACCGGAAAGTTCTGATATTTTTCTGATTGAATTTGTTTGAAATGTACGTATCATTTAATTTTCCTCCTGTTTCAGGGCACATCTCCCCATATCCGTAGGGGTGTGTCCTGTATATTTTTTAAAGACTCTTGAAAAATATTGCGGGTTGTCAAATCCCAGTTCTTCACTGATCTGATAAATCTTCAAGTTGCTTTTTGCAAGCAGCTCCTGCGCTTTTTTAACTTTCATTTTATTGATATATTCAGAAAAGCCAAGATCGGAATATTGTCTGAAAAGAGCGGATAAATAATTAGGGCTGACATTTATAAAAGAAGCGGTATCCGCTAAACTGATTTTCATAAAAATATGATTTTTGATATAATCTTTTGCCTGAATGACCAGATTGTATTTCGGATCGTTTAATTGGTTTTCCATTGCGCTTTTTACCGCGGTTTTAAATACATCCAGGTATCTGATGATTTCAGTTTTCTTATGATAGGTGTATAAAACCTTATAAGATTTTGCCTCATTTTTGTAGCTCTCCGAAAGTATAGTTTCTCCGTCATAGATACAGTTCATTACCAAATGTATCATAAAGGACACAATATTGATCAGTTCTTCAAATGCCAGGGTATCTATGGCGGCTTCAATCGCTCTGACTGTCTGGTCAAAAAGGGTAAGATTGAAATTTTCCAGGGATTCTATCAGTCTTTTGTTGAAAACATTCAGATCAAATGTTTTATTAAGGGATGGGGCTTCTTCTTTATTAAATTCAAAACACAGGTGGATCTCATTGAGGGAAGAGGTCGTTTTTCCCGGCTTTATAGTAACTCCGGTATTGAAAAAAATTTTAATAAGCTGTCGGATGTCTTCTGAGACCGTATTGGTCAGCGCATCGATTTCATCTGCTTTATGAAAGAGAAGAATACATGCAATCCTTTGATGGTTGTACGCGATCACCGTACTTTTTGTATAACGGCCGATGCACTCCTTTACGGTACTTAAAATATTTAAATAGGTAGAGTAAGCTCCAGTATTTAAGTTTTCCTTTTCAAAAAGAATATCTACGGTCAGGGGCTGATAAAACTTCGCTTTTAAATCCAGATCGTACATTTTTATGAAATCCAGAATTTCTTCTTCGGAAGTATAGCCGCCGCTAACCAGGTGGTAGAGAAAACGGTTCGTGAATAGATTGAACTCTTGCCCATACCTGCCGGTTTCTGTTTTTCTTTCAGCCAGTACTTTTTTAGCCTTGTTTAACGTTTTTTCAAGGGTTTCTTTGTTCAGCTCCATTTTTACAAGATAGTCAAAGGCATTTAGCTTCATGGCAGTCCGGGCATATTCAAATTCTTCAAAGCTGGATAAAAGGATACACAAAGGAGCGTTTTTATCCTCTGTATTTTGTATGTATGTTAAAATGTCAAATCCGTCCGCTGCAGGCATTTTTATGTCTGTTATGACCAGGTCAAAGGTCTCTTTTTTTAAGATTTCGATTGCTTCGTTGCCGTTTGCGGCAGTAGAGCCTATCTCAAAATCAGGGAAGTTCTCACAAACAAGGCCTGATAGCCCTATACGGGCTAAGGGTTCATCGTCAACAATCAGGATCTTATATTTCATATTTTCCCTCTTTCATAAACGAATCATATTCTTTTACTGTTTTTTATAGATCAGAGGCATTTTTACGGTAACTTTTGTAAATTCACCGAGAATGCTTTCTATGTTCAGTCCGTATTGGTCGCCGAACTCCATTTGTATTCTCTGGTGTATGTTTTGGATTCCTATTCCGGAAAGCCTGTCTGCCTTTGCTGTTTCCCTTACGATTTCATCCAAAGACCGGACGGTAAGACCGACTCCGTTGTCTTTTACCACGAAAATCAGATCTTCACGTTCCCTGTATACCCCTATCAGCAATTCACATTTCCTGCCTGCAGGTCCTATGCCGTGAAAAAGTGCATTCTCCACTAAGGGCTGCAAGGTAAATCTTAAAACAGAAGCGCTTAAAACTTCCGGATCTGGAATGTCAAATACCGGAGTAAACATATCTGCATAACGGTAAGATTGCAAATGGATGTATTCTTTTATAAAGTCCAGTTCTTCTTCCACGCGGAACCATTCGGAATTGTTCTTAAAAACGGCTCTCATCATATTGGAAAGAGAGGTTGTCATGTCCACGATGGGCGGAACAGAGTTCATCTGTCCCAGCCATCGGATGGAATTTAGAGTGTTGTAAATGAAATGAGGATGGATCTGGTTCTGCAGAAGACGGAATTTATAATTCCTTTTCAGTGTTTCTTCCTCCTTTAACTGATTCAGTGCCAATTGAAACGCTCCAGCCAGTTCGTTGATATGGGTGCTTATTTCTTCAAATTCCGAGATGCCCGTAAATGCAGGTGAGACCTCATAATCCGCTTTTATCATTCTTGACACCTGATTGTAAATAATCTTTACCGGTTTATTGACAAGTTTGTTTAATAAAAGATACCAGAAAAACACCTGAAGGAGAAGCAAAGAAAAAGCGGGGAAAATAAAATTAAAATCAGGTACGAATATATCCTCATGAAGAGCTTTTAAAGGGCTTATTAAAACGACGCCCGACTTGGACTTTGTAAGGAATACCGTTCCGTTATAAAGGTCTTTGTATTCCTTTGACACAATATGAGAGCTAGGAGCCAAAGCATCAAATTGCTTCACATCAAAATCCAGAGGTAAAAAATGAGTGTTTTCAATTTTATAAAGCTGATCGCCAAGAAGAATAAAGGATTCTTCCAGGCCTTTTAGGGGATCCGCAAGTATGGCGGTATCTAAGGCTATATAAAAATTTCCTATTTTTTGGTTTGTTGCATAGCTGCTTACGGGAAAACGTAGGGGAAGTATCTGTTCCGGCTTGTACTGACCGTAAAATTCCGGATTAAAGGGATTCACTGTTATGGGATAAGAAAAGGAGGGGCCGGCTAATTCTTCGGGGCATAATTTCTCAAAAGTCGCCTTGTCGGAAATCTGACCGTAAAAAAGGCCGATTTGTATATACCTCGGGTTCCGATCTGAAGTAAGGAGCATTTTAGGAACGTAACCAGAGATGGAAGTAGTGTTTAACAGCATTTTTGCTTCGGTAACGGCCGAGAGTGCATAAGACATATTGCGTATGCTGTCTTTTCCGTTATCGGATAGAAAAGCGGTGATTTTTGTATTAGCGGAAAGGACGGTATTTAAAGCAGAAACCTGGGCTAAGTTATTTTCTATGCCATAATTGGCATTCGTATGAAGCATAAGAGCGCTTTCCTCTGCATCCCTTTCGTATTTTTCTTTTGCGGAAGAATAAAATATCCAGGTAAAAACAGAAGTAAGAAGCAAGACAAAACAAAAACAATACAGCAGTAATTTAAATGTAAGGGTTTTATAAAATAAATTATTCTTTTTCATACATTAATTATATAATTGTAATAAAAAAAGTCAAGCATATCCAGGTTGCCCTGGTAAGATATTACACGAAATCGTAAGATATTTCCTTGTATGTATTGTGTAAAAATACTAATATATCATTAACGATCAGTGGAATAGCATACATAATGCAATGAAAATTAAAGGAGGAGTTATATGAAGTTGAGAAAGATTGCAGCATTGGGACTTGCAGGCATTACGGCAGCCAGTCTGGCAGCTTGCGGGGGCAGTTCAGGTTCTGCCGGTGCTACGGCAGCAGGAACTACAGCGGCGGGAACTACGGCAGCTGCAGCGCAGACGAATACGGCAGCAAGTACTGAACCGGTGACAATCAAAGTTTCGCTTTGGGATTATTCTAACACCGCGTATTATCCGATCATGGTGGAAGCGTTTGAAAAGTCACATCCGAATATCAAGGTTGACATTGTTGAATTTTCGGCCGCAGAATATTCGGATACGATCGTTGTCAAGATGGGCGCAAAAGAAAAGTATGATGTGGTCTTTATGAAGGGGCTGCCTGAAATGAGTGCTTTGATCGCAGGAGGGCATCTGCAGCCTTTAACAGACAGAATCACCGGTTTCGATATGAAGCCATACGGCGGTGCGGAAAAGTCCCTGAGTCTGAACGGCGTTGTCTACGGCCTTCCTTTCCGGACAGATAACAATATGATTTTCTACAATAAAGATTTATTTGATAAAGCAGGAGTCCAATATCCAAAAGATGGTATGACGATGGAGGAATACAGGGAACTTGCAAAGAAGATGACTTCGGGTGAAGGCGCGGAAAAAGTATATGGATCCCATGTGCACACATGGCCGTCAAACGTTTATCAGTATTCCAGAATCATAGACGAATTCAATTATCTGGATACATCTACCTATGAAAAACTAAAGCCTTATTATGAGACGATTCTCGGAATGCAGAATGAAGATAAGTCTGTTCAGGACTACGGTGAATTAAAGACAGGAAATATCCATTATTCAGGTGTTTTTTACAATGAGCAGGTTGCAATGCTTCAAATCGGATCCTGGTATATTGAAATGCTTACCGGCAATGTAACACCTCAAAGCGAACACTATTTTAAATGGGGCGCAGTGACCTTGCCTAATTCCAAGGGAAATACATACGAAAATATGGTAGGCGGGATTACCCCCTGTTCCATCGGAGCATATTCGGAACACCCGGAAGAGGCCTGGGAATTTTTGAGCTATGTTTGCGGGGAAGAAGGGGCAAAAGTAATTGCGGAGCGCGGAATCGTCCCCGGCTGGAAAGGCCAGTCCATATTAGATATATTCGACAAATTACCAGAGCAGTTCCCCAATGCACCGGAAGGGCTTTCAAAATTCCTGACACCTCCCAATTATATTGTGGAACAGCCTATGGATCCCAATGCAAAAGCGATCAATACGGTAATAGAAGAAATGCATTCTGATATCATGACCAATAGCGTCTCCATCGACGACGGTATTAAAACGGCGATTGAAAGGGCAAAAGAGGCTGGAGCGAAGTAAAGTTAGAAATCATGAAATGGCGGTCAAAACCTGACCGCCATTTTCAAAAATTGTTTCTTATGGTTTCAAATACGGACGGAGGTATCACTTATGCTCAAAAAGAGTTATAGACGTAAGAAAAGCCTGATCGCTTATTCTTTTATTCTGCCGAATTTCATAGGCTATTTTATTTTGACTTTTATCCCGATCATTCTGACTTTTGTCATGAGTTTATGTGAATGGAATTTTGGTCAGACTGTAAACTTTGTAGGTTTTAAGAATTTTATACAGATGTTCACGAAGGATTCCCAGTTTTCTTTGGTTCTTATAAATACCATTTATTATACAGTAGTTACAGTCCCTGTAACTATGCTGTTTTCTTTGCTTTTGGCCATGCTCATGAATTCGAATCTGAAAGGAAGGGTGTTTTTCCGCTCGGTCCTTTTCTTTCCATATGTGGCTTCCTTAGTGGCGATTGCTATTGTGTGGATGGCTCTGTTTTCCCCGCAGTCAGGTCCGGTAAACTCTGTGCTTCGCTCCATAGGAATCGTGAATCCTCCGCGCTGGGCGGCGGATAAACACTGGGCTATGCCCACGATCATCGGTCTTACGGTCTGGAAGGGCGTGGGATATTATATGATCGTTTACCTTGCGGCTTTGCAGGGCGTCCCCGGGGAACTTTACGAGGCGGCCAGGATTGATGGGGCTTCCAAATTCCAGCAGTTTACGAATATTACCTGGCCTACGGTTACTCCCACGACATTCTTTGTTGTTATGATGCTTACAATTTCCACTTTTAAATCATACGACATTATGTATATCACGACTCAGGGCGGTCCCGGTACGGCAACAAAGGTCTTGGCCTATCACATATACAACAAAGCGTTTAAAGATAACGCATTCGGATATGCTTCCGCACTTTCCATCGTTCTGTTTCTGATCGTGCTTGCCTTTACCCTGCTGCAATTTAAGGTAGAGAAAAAGTTCACCAACGACTTATAGGAGGCGGGATTATGAAAAAACACACAGGTACGATAAAACTGATCATAATTTATGGCCTTATGATATTCTGTGCCCTCATAATGCTTACGCCTTTTGCCTGGATGATTTCTGCTTCTTTAAAGCTGGAAAAAGACGTATTTGCTTACCCGATTAAATGGATACCGAGAAATCCCGTATGGTCAAACTACACCGTGATCTGGGAAAAATTCCCTCTTTCCATAGGCTTTATCAATTCCTTTAAACTTACGTTTGCAACTATGATCCTGCAGATCACCACATCTTCAGCTGCGGCTTATGCATTTGCAAAGCTTGATTTTAAGGGGCGCAACACACTCTTTATGGCTTATGTTACTACGATTGCGATTCCGTGGCAGGTCTATATGGTTCCGCAATACATCATGATGAGTAAATTTCACCTGGTAGACAGCCATATAGGTATTATATTGATGCATGCGTTTACGGCCATGGGCGTTTTCTTAATCCGGCAGTTTTATATGGGGATCCCCAATGAGCTTTTAGAGGCAGCCAGAATAGACGGACTCAGTGAATACGGGATTTTAGCCCGGATCATGCTGCCCCTTTCTAAACCTGCAATTGCTACCATGGCAATTACTTCTTTTGTTTTTGAATGGAATGACTTTATGGGACCGCTTATTTATTTAAGTACGACCGAGAAAAAGACGATACAACTTATGATAAGGCTCTTTAATACGATGTACTCCACTAATTACGCCTGGATGATGGCGGCAGCGGTGATTGCGCTTATTCCGGTGTTTATTATTTTTATTGCGCTGCAGAAGTATTTTGTGCAGGGGGTTGCTACCAGCGGGCTGAAGGGTTAGGAGAAAGGAGAGAAATATGAAATATTCTGTGTTTACCGTGGGCCTTCCTGAAATGACAATAGAGGAAGCTCTTAAAAAAATGAAAGAGTATGGTTATGACGGTGTGGATTTCAGGGTAACGGAAATAAAAGACGAGTTTGCCAAGGAACAACCGTCTTACTGGAGAAATAATTACTGCACCGTGGATATAAACACCGTGGAAGAAAAGGCGGAGGAGTTAAAGGCTTTGACGGATAAATATGGTTTAGAGGTCAATGCCCTTGCTTCTTATCTCACTTGTACCGATGATATTGATAAAATCACCTCTGTTATGAGGGCAGCAAAAAAGATGGGAGCCGGGAGGATCCGTGTGAACGCCCCTAAATATGATGCTGAAAAGGGCTATAAGCAGGTATTTGAAGAAGCCCTCTGCGGCTTTCAGAGAGTGGAAGAAAAAGCAAAGGAAACAGGAATAAAGGCGCATTTTGAAATGCACCACGGAACAATTACTCCTTCCGCGTCCGCGGCTTACGCACTTGCTAAAAACTTTGATCCAGAATATATCGGTGTTATCTATGATACAGGAAATATCATATACGAAGGCCTGGAAGAATACCAGATGGCTCTGGAAATCCTGGGGGAATACTTAGACCATGTTCATATTAAAAACGCCTGCTGGCTGAAGAAGGGAGAGAAATACGGAGCAGACTGGGCGTCCTTTTACGATGGATATGCGGATTTCCCAAAATTTTTTAATGCGTTAAAAGCCGTAGGCTATGATGGTTATGTGACGTTTGAGGATTTTTCAAGCAAAGAAAGCTCGGATGAAAAGCTTAAAAACAATCTTATTTTCATAAAAAAGATCATTGGCTGATGAAGAAAAAGAAGGATGAGGGTTTTTATGAAATTTGAAGTTGTAAATCCCAATTATGAACAAAGCCCTTTCAGCGGAATGGACCGGAGCCATTGGATAGAGGCGGGGAAGTTTCTGCTTGGGGGGCTGTTTTCCCATATAAAATCCTTAGACGATCCGGTGTCTCCCCCAAGAAACGAAGAAAAAATAAGTTATCCGTCTCCCGGCGATCAGAGGGGGCGCATAGGCGCGGCACGATTTGAAGGACTGGCAAGATCCTTGTGTATGGCGGTTCCTTTGATACTGGAAGACGAAAACCTGACCCTGAACGGAATCAATGTACGTGATTACTACGCATATCAAATCATTCGGGGAATGACTGCTGGTGCTGAAACAGGGTTTGGGACTTTGAACGAACTTATAGAAGAAAAGGCTGGCCCTGGCCCTTTTCAGCAAACCGTGGAATGCGGGATCATGGGGATCAACCTTCTTATTTCCAAACCTGTGATCTGGGACAGATTTACGCAGGAAGAAAAGGATGTTGTGGCAGGATTCTTATCCGAATATGGACATTATCAGACCCATGATTCCAATTGGCGATTTTTTAATTTACTGGCACTTACATTTTTGAAGCTAGAAGGCTATAAGGTGGATGAAGTGTTATATATAGACCATCTTGAGTATCTGCTTTCTTTGTATGCGGGCGAAGGCTGGTATAGGGACGGAAATCTCTTTGATTATTACAGTGCCTGGGAATTTATATTAGATGCCTCGCTTTGGTGTAAATATTACGGCTACAAATACGAAAAGGAAGCAGCAGCTGTATTTGAAAAGAATATCGGTTTATTTTTATCGTCTTATTGGAGAATGTTCAGTGAAAAGGGTGAAAGCATCCTTTGGGGGCGGAGCGGAATCTACCGTTTTTGTGCGTCGTCCGCCCTTTGTGCAGGCGGATTTCTAAAGAATTATGACACCTCTCCTGATTTCACATTTCCTTCTGCCCGCCGTCTTATGTCCGGAAATCTTCTGCAATTTATCACGAAAGAAGAAATGTTTGTAAATTCGGTTCCCTGTCTTGGCTTTTATGGTCCGTTTATGCCTATGGTGCAGTCTTATTCCTGTGTGAGCAGTCCTTTTTGGTGCAGCAAAGCCTTTTTGTGCCTGATCCTTGAAAAAGAACATCCCTTCTGGACTGAAAAAGAGGAGAATCCCTGGGTTCAGACAAAGGATTTTGTATGTACGCTGGGGGCACCGGGCATCCGGTTCGTAAATCACAAGGAAAGCGGCATTACAGAAATAAAAACGTCTAAATTTATGTTTGATGGGTCGTCAGATTACCTTCCCGCATATGCAAGAGTTGCATTTTCTTCTGCGCTTCCTTGGGAGAAGATGGCAAAAACCCCGGCGGAAGCGATGGCATATAAATTAAATGAAAAGGAAGTGCCCACATCCTTTGCTTTTTGTAAAGATGAGATGGGTATTTTGTACCGGACAGCTTTTTTTGATATAATGAAAAGCAGGGCAAAAAAAGTCGATATGGCGGATATAGAAGTTCCTTTCGGTACGCTTCGGGTGGACAGGGTAAGGGTAAATGACAGGCCTTTTACGTTGACTTTAGGGCATTTCGGTCTTCCCATAGAAGATGGGATTTTGGAAGTAAAGAAAGGTATCGTTGAATATGAAAAGCGAAGTCTTCCTTACATAATCGCAAAAGCGAAAAATCTTCAGACAGCAATCGTATTATATTCGGGTTGGCAGAAGCTTTCCTATTGTATCAGGGAGGATGTCAATGCAGTGTCTAAAAATTCCTGTCTAATATATGCTTCGTATACAAGAGAAAAATTCTATAATAAATCAGAACACTTAATCGCTTTATATCTGACGAAAGACGCGGATTCAGACTTTAGCCCGGAGGAATTATCTGCATTTGGCGGAAGAGAAAGAGTTGACTTTACAGGGATCGACGGGTTCGTATGTCTTTAGGTGAATAGGAGAATATGAGTATAGAAACTTAATATTTAAGGTATAAAAATGAGCTTTGATCATGGTTTTTGGACCAATCAAAGCTCATTTTTATACACTTATTTACAGCATTTCTTTTTATATCATAGTTTAAATTTCGTTTATTCTTCTCTTTACATAAGTTGTATGAAGCAGGTGATGAGCCTTTTCACTTCCCGGCTCTCCAAGATAAGTCTCATAAAGTTCCTTGATTGCAGGGTTCTCGTGAGACTTACGAATGGTCTTTGCTGCATCTACATCATAAAGGACCTTAGCACGCAGGCTGCGGATATCCGTTGTATTGTGTACAAAGCCAGGCTGCTGAGGCTGTCCGCCCCCGTTTACACATCCGCCGGGGCATCCCATGATCTCGATGAAGTGATAATTTGCCTCTCCGGATTTCACCCGGTTAAGTAGCTCTCTTGCATTGCCGAGACCGGAAGCGACTGCAACATTTACATCCATATCGCCTACACGGTAGGTAGCTTCCTTGATACCCTCTGTTCCACGAACATCGGTGAAGTCAGGTCTTTCAAGCTCTTCCCCGGTCAGGCTTTCTACAGCAGTTCTTAAGGCTGCTTCCATAACGCCGCCGGTAGCTCCAAAGATAACTGCTGCTCCGGTACCAAGACCTAAAGGTGTGTCAAAATCTTCGTCAGGAAGCTCTGTGAACCGGATTCCGGACTGTTTGATCATTCTGGCCAGCTCTCTGGTGGTCATGGAATAATCTACGTCAGGAGAGCCGTTGGCATCCTGGTCATCTCTTCCGATTTCAAATTTCTTAGCGGTACATGGCATTACGCTGACAGATACAATATCCTCTGGCTTCAGACCCATCTTTTCCGCATAGTAGGATTTGGCAATGGCGCCGAACATCTGCTGCGGGGATTTGCAGGAGGATAAATTCTCTGTCATATCCGGGAAGTAGTGCTCACAATATTTGATCCATCCTGGGGAGCAGGAGGTGATTAATGGAAGGACGCCACCGTTTTGTACGCGGTCAATGAATTCATGTGCTTCTTCCATAATGGTTAAATCGGCGCTGAAGTTGGTATCAAATACCTTGTCAAAGCCCAGTCTTCTTAAAGCGGCAACCATCTGGCCTTCCACATTGGTTCCGATGGAATAACCGAATTCTTCTCCCAGGGCTGCACGTACAGCCGGAGCGGTCTGGACGATCACGTGCTTTGACGGATCTGCAATGGCAGCAGCCACTTCGTCAATGCTGCTCTTCTCATAAAGAGCGCCGGTAGGACAGACAGCGATACACTGTCCGCAGGATACGCAGCTTGTTTCACCAAGTCCCTTGTCAAAGGCAGAGCCGATGACGGTAGCGAATCCACGATCATTCGGTCCAATTACGCCGATTCCCTGAACTTTTTCACAGACAGCAGAACAACGGCGGCAAAGGATACATTTGCTGTTATCCCGTACCATATGGGTTGCACTTTCATCTGGGGTAGAAGGTGTTTTTGCTCCATCGTAATAATCATCCACATCAACGCCCAGTTCCTTACATAAGGTCTGTAATTCGCAGTTTCCGCTGCGGACACAGGAGAGACAGGAGCGGTCGTGATTGGAAAGGATCAGCTGAAGCGTTTTCTTTCTATAGTCACGAAGTTTAGGTGTATTGGTCTTTACTTCCATGCCCGGATTAATGGGGTAAACGCAGGAAGCAGCCATTTTGCCGCCGTTAATTTCAACGGTACAGATACGGCATGCAGCGATTTCATTCATATCTTTTAAAAAGCATAAAGTCGGTATCTCAACATGGGCCAGTCTGGCAGCTTCCAGGATGGTGGAGCCTGCCGGAGCGCTTACGTCCATGCCATTGATTTTTATTGTGATATTCTCCATGATCCAATTTCCCTCCATTATTTCTTGTAAACAGCGTCAAACTTACATTTCTCCATACATACGCCGCACTTGATACACTTCTCAGGATCAATGACATGTGGGTTCTTAACGGAACCGGAGATAGCGTTAACCGGACAGTTTCTTGCACAAAGGGTACAGCCCTTACATTTCTCTGCATCAATATGATAGGAGAGCAGCGCTTTGCACACACCAGACGGACATGTCTTATCGACAATATGGGCATTGTATTCGTCGCGGAAGAACTTAAGAGTTGACAGAACCGGGTTTGGTGCTGTCTGTCCAAGGCCGCAGGCAGAGTTTTCTTTTACGTAGTAGCACAACTCTTCCAGACGGTCTAAATCTTCCAGCTTTGCCTGTCCCTTGGTGATCTTATCGAGGATCTCCAGCATACGCTTTGTTCCGATACGGCATGGCGTACATTTTCCGCAGGATTCTTCTACGGTGAATTCCAGGAAGAATTTTGCGATATCAACCATACAGTCGGTCTCATCCATAACGATCAGACCGCCGGAACCCATCATGGAGCCGATTGCAATCAGGTTGTCGTAATCAATAGGAATATCGTAATGTTCCACAGGGATACAGCCGCCGGATGGTCCGCCGGTCTGGGCAGCCTTGAACTTTTTGCCGTTTGGAATGCCGCCGCCGATTTCTTCGATGATCTCACGGAGAGTAGTTCCCATAGGAACTTCTACCAGTCCGGTGTTATGGATTTTTCCGCCTAAAGCGAATACTTTTGTTCCCTTGGATTTCTCAGTACCCATGGAAGCAAACCATTCGGATCCGTTTAAGATGATCTGCGGGATATTTGCATAAGTTTCAACATTATTTAAGATGGTTGGCTTGCCGAATAAACCTTTCTGTGCCGGGAACGGAGGACGAGGTCTTGGCTCTCCGCGGTTGCCTTCGATGGAAACCATAAGTGCGGTCTCTTCGCCGCATACGAATGCACCTGCACCCAAACGAAGTTCAATGTTAAAGGAGAAACCGGATCCAAAGATATCGTCGCCTAATAGCTCCATCTCTTTGGCCTGGTCAATGGCGATCTTTAAACGCTGTACGGCGATGGGATACTCAGCACGTACGTAGATGTAACCCTGGGAAGCACCGATGGCATAACCGGCAATGGTCATGGCCTCCAAAAGAGCATGAGGATCACCCTCTAATACGGAACGGTCCATGAATGCGCCTGGGTCGCCTTCGTCTGCGTTACAACAGACATACTTCTGATCTGCGTCGTTTTGCTTGGCCAGCTTCCATTTGAGGCCGGTTGGGAAACCAGCGCCGCCTCGTCCTCTTAATCCGCTGTCTAAGAGAGTCTGGATCACTTCGTCGGGAGTCATCTCAGTAAGAACCTTACCAAGAGCCTGATATCCGCCGGTACCAATGTATTCTTCAATTTCTTCCGGATTGATGACACCACAGTTGCGCAGAGCGATCCTGTGCTGTTTTTTATAGAAATCGGTATCACTTAAAGCCTTGATGCCTGCCGGAGTTACAGTCTCATCATAAAGTAGTCTTTCCACCGGACGTCCTTTTAATAAGTGCTCGGTTACAATTTCAGAAATATCATCTTCCTTTACCATTGCATAGAAGGTGGCATCCGGGTAAACGATCATGATCGGGCCTAAAGCACAAAGGCCGTGGCAGCCGGTCTGTACAACGGATACTTCCTGATCCAGACCCTGATTCTTTAATTCATCTCTTAATTTTACCATAATCTGCTGGCTTCCAGAGGAAGTACATCCTGTGCCGCCGCAAACTAATACATGTGAACGATACATCTTATTTCCTCCTTATTTGATGTCAGCAGAAGCTAACGTATAGTTTTGAACAACGTGGCCACTCAGTAAATGCTCTTTATAAACTTCTTCTGCTTTTTCCGGGGTCATATTGATATAAGTAACTTTTTCTTTACCGGGTTCCAGAATTTCAACGATTGGTTCATATTGACATAAACCGATGCATCCGGTCTGGGTAACAGAAAAACGATCTGTCATATTGTTTTCCTGAACCAGGTTTGATAATGTATTAAGTACAGGTCTTGCTCCGCTGGCTATTCCGCATGTAGCCATGCCGACCAGAATCCGGGTACGTCCGTGATCTTCGCCACGCATGCTGACTTGACCCTGCATCTTTTCCCGAATTGCTTTTAATTCTTCAAGAGTCTTCATGTTAATCCTCCAATTCAACTTTGATCCGACGGACCTAAATGGCCGCGCCTCCATCTGTTTCCAATTTGTTTTCACTGAGATATTCCTTAATATAAGCCGATACCTCCGGGGTATCAAAGGGGATATCCCCTAAAATTTCACGGAAAGCTCTGGTATCCAGCTCAAACGACGCTTGGTTGTAACGATAGATATAGAGAAAGTCTGTGTCCGGATGACAGGTGATAAGGGTTTCAATGGTACTGTTTATATCACCAAGGGGCATACGGTCGATATGGGATAGTCCGAAAACAGCGGTTATTACCGTACCGGTACCCAGCTCTGACTCAATGGAAAAACTTCCGCCTGTGCTTTCCGCCGCATATTTAAAAAACGGAACGCCAAGGCCCACTTTTCTGGTTCCTCTGGTGGTAAAAAAGGGATCAGTCACTTTAAGTGCCTGCTCCTTTGTCATGCCGCAGCCGTTGTCCTCAATGGTAACAACCAGTTTGTCTGCATCCGTTTCTACGGAAACAAGAATGGTAACCAGGGTAGCCCCTGCCCGCGTGGAGTTTTCCGCCACATCCAGGATATTTAAAGAAATCTCTGTCATCATAAGCGTGACTTTCTATTCGTACTTTGCAAGTATGTCATGAACATCATCAGTGGTCAGCCTACCGTAAACATCCCCGTTCACCATCATGACGGGAGCCAGGCCGCAGGCACCTACGCAGCGGCAGGAATCAAGGGAGAACTTTCCATCCGGTGTACACTCGCCGTTGGTAATCCCAAGGATTTCCTCAATCTTATGGAAGATGTCTCCGGAACCTTTTACATAACAAGCAGTTCCTAGACAGACAGATACCTGGTACTTGCCCTTAGGCTGAAGTGCGAACTGGGCATAAAAAGTTGCAACGCCATAAATCTTCTCAAGGGGTATACCCGTTTCATCAGAAATTATGGTCTGGACTTCGATTGGAAGATAGCCGTAAATCTCCTGTGCCTTTTGCATGATAGGCATGAGAGATCCTTTTGTGTCTTTGAGCAGGGCGATTGCTTCCTTTAAAGCAGATTCCTGCTCCTTGGTCCCGTTAAATTGGACGCCTTGTGTTTTACAAGCCATTTTATAACCTCCTTATATGTTGCTTATGCAATGTACATGATATTTTAACATGTTATGAATGAAAAATCTATAGTTTCGGCAACATTCGATAAAAAAATAACAATCCTTCCGTGGAATCTTTCTATACCTGGCGCCCTATTTATGTTATAATAGTTAATAATGATACGAATTGTGTGAATAGTGCGAATCAAGTTGCCCAAAAGCTGGAAGGAAGAAGGAAAGGGGAGCATCAATATGACAGTAAGAGATGTAAGAGATAAACTGGGTGCCAAGGTGCTTGCAGGAGAGGACCACCTGGATGAGGAGGTAAAAAGTGCCTGCGGTTCTGACATGATGAGCGATGTGCTGGCGTTTTCCAAGGATCATTCGGTTCTTCTTACGGGACTATGCAACCCTCAGGTAATCCGTACGGCGGAGATGCTTGACATTGTCTGTATTGTATTTGTCAGAGGCAAGAAGCCGGATGAGTCCATGCTTTTGATGGCAGAGGAGCGGGGAATCATTATCCTGTCTACCGGGCATCGTATGTTCTCGGCCTGCGGCCTGCTTTATGAGGCAGGGCTTCACGGAGGTGCGATCTGATGACGGATATGATAACGTTTCACTACAGGATTTCACCTGATGATTTTACAAGAGCAGGGGAAGCCAGCAGTGATGTGAAAAGCAAGCTGAAAAAGATGGGGGTCACCCCGGAAGCGGTGCGCAAGGTTGCAATTGCCATGTATGAAGGGGAGATCAATATGGTGATCCACGCGCAGGGGGGAGAGATAACCGTTAACATAACTACGGACAGGATCGAGATGATACTGGCTGATGTGGGTCCGGGAATACCAGATGTCGGACTGGCCATGCAGGCAGGATATTCCACTGCGCCGGATGCAGTGCGTTCCCTGGGCTTTGGAGCCGGAATGGGGCTTCCGAATATGAAAAAGTATTCGGATGAGATGGAGATCGATACGGTAATAGGAAAAGGAACGACCATTCGTATGATGGTGAATATATAGGAAGCTGGGCGATAATGTGGAAACACCCTTCAGGGGTATACCTTTATGCTCAGAAGACGTGGGCGAAACGCGGAAACATCTTTCGGTATACTTTTATGCCCAAAGGCTGTGGGCGATAAAGAGGAAATGAGGTAAAAAGGTGGATAAATTTTATCATTCAGTAAGACTTGATGAAGAGCTTTGCATGGGGTGTATCAATTGTATCAAACGGTGCCCTACTCAGGCCATCAGGGTGAGAAACGGCAAGGCACAGATCAACAGTAAATTCTGCATTGACTGCGGGGAGTGCATCCGGGTATGTCCTCACCATGCAAAACATGCTACATATGACAAGCTGGAGGCTCTTAAACAGTATGAATATACGGTGGCATTGCCGCCGCCATCCCTATACAGCCAGTTTAACAATCTGGATGATGTGAATATCGTCTTAAATGCTCTTCTTATGATGGGGTTTGATGATGTATTTGAAGTAAGTGCGGCGGCGGAGCTGGTAAGCGAGGCTACCAGGGAATATTTAAGTGAAAATCCGGACAAGCTTCCGGCCATCAGCACCGCCTGTCCTTCCGTGGTGCGGCTCATAAGAGTCAAGTTCCCAAACTTAATCCCAAACCTTCTGCCATTAAATCCTCCGGTGGAGGTGGCAGCCATCCTTGCAGCCCAAAAGGCAATGGAAAAAACCGGACTTGAGAGGGATAAGATCGGAATCATATTCATCTCCCCCTGTCCATCCAAGGTGACCTATGTGAAATCCCCTCTGGGAACGGAACGCAGTGAAGTGAATAAGGTGCTTGCCATAAAGGACTTATATCCCCAGCTTTTATCCTGTATGAAGGCGGTTGGAGATGATCCGCCTGAAATTGGGACTTCAGGTAAAATCGGAGTCAGCTGGGGGCGCAGCGGAGGAGAGGCAAGCGGCCTCTTTACCGAGGATTACCTGGCAGCAGATGGCATTGAGAATGTCATAAGGGTCCTGGAAGATATGGAGGATCAGAAATTCACGAACCTGAAATTTGTAGAGCTCAGTGCCTGCAACGGCGGCTGCGTGGGCGGCGTGCTCACGGTAGAAAATCCATATGTAGCGGAGGTAAAGCTCAAACGGCTTCGAAAGTACATGCCTGTGGCAAGGAGCCATATGCAGGCGGGAGCAGAGGAACTTGTAAAGTGGACCAAGGAGGTTCACTATGAGCCGGTGTTTAATTTAGGCGAAACCATGATGGAAAGCTTTGCAAGGCTTAATCAGGTGGAACGGCTTTTAAAGAAGCTTCCCGGCTTAGACTGCGGTTCCTGCGGTGCGCCTACCTGCAAAGCCCTGGCCGAGGACATTGTGCGTGGAGAAGCAGTGGAATCCGACTGCGTTTATTTCCTCCGGGACAATGTGCATAAGCTGGCGGAGGAAGTTTCCAGGCTGGCGGCCGATATTGTGGAAGGCGACAGAGACAGCTATGAGAAATTCAAGGTCATGACAAAATATATCGAGAGAATTTCTGATGAAATGACTCAGCTTGACAGAAAAGAAGGGAGGAAGCGCAATGACAGTAAGAGAACTGATTGACAGCAATTTATTTGATGTAATCAATGAAGGAGAAGAGCTTGACCGTGAGATTAAAAAGCCGTTTTGCTGTGATTTATTGAGTATTGCAATGGGAAGAGCGGCAGAGGGGTGCGCATGGGTAACGGTGATGGGAAATGTAAATACCCTTGCGGTAGCCTCACTTGCCGACGCTGCCTGCGTAGTCATGGCAGAGGGAACTGCTCTTGACGAAGCGGCTGTGAAAAAGGCGGCGGACCAGGAGATCACGGTTTTAAAAACAGAGCTGCCTATCTTTGACGCCGCCCTGCTGATCTATCAAAGGCTGCCCCATGATGAACTTAACCTATGACCTTCACATCCATTCCTGCTTATCACCGTGCGGGGATGATGATATGACGCCGGCAAATATTGTGGGGATGGCTGCCTTAAAGGGGCTTGACGTGATCGCGGTGACAGATCATAATTCCTGTAAAAATTGTCCGGCTGTGTTACATTTTGCAAGGGAATATGGGATTGTGGCTTTGCCGGGAATGGAAGTCTGTACATCGGAGGAGGTACATGCAGTATGCCTGTTTGACCATCTTGATAAGGCTATGGAGTTTGATGAGTACGTGTATGAACGGTTGATGGCATTTCCAAACAATGAGGAAATATTTGGAAAGCAGCAGATATATAATAAGGAAGATGTCCTATGGGGAACAGTGCCCAATCTTCTCATTAACAGTGTGGACATCTCTTTTGACCAGTTGTGGGGCCTGGTCCGGTCCTATGGAGGCGTCATGTTCCCGGCCCATATCGATAAGTCTGCCAACAGCCTGCTCTCAAATTTAGGCTTTGTGCCTCCTGACAGTCAGTTCGCAACGGCGGAGGTAAAGGACCTTACAAGGCTTCATGAGCTTAGGAAAAAGAACCCTTATCTGGAGGGCTGCCGGATCATCAGCAATTCCGATGCACATTATCTGGAGGACATTCATGAGCCAAGGTTAACGATCGAAGCGGAGGAAAAAAGCATGGAAGCAGTGGTCCGTGCGCTCCTGCACCACTAAGACTTTTTATTTAAGTTTGGAAATTTTCTTCCAATTTCCTCCTATTTCCTGTATAGTAGTGGTTAGTAACAGGAAAACACCCTGCAGGTAGTATACCTGTATGTCCGGAAAGCACGGGCAAAAAGAGGGGAAAGGAGAGATGTAACATGAAAAAACTATTACAATTGGGCTTCGGTCTGATGACCGTTGCACTTGTGACAGCGTTCGTACCAGCAACACCGTTTTCTTCCATGGCGGATGAAACAGCATCGGGCCAGGAGGCATCGGAAGTACGAAATGACTGGATAGATGAAAACCTGGGACCAGGTGTGGCCAGGTGGGTAGATGGGAATGGTAATATTTCAGAACAACCGGGAAAGCATACGGAAGAGGAAGCCGGTGGCGAGAGCCAGAGCAGCGCAGAGGGCCAGGATTTAAATGCCGGGTCTGCAGCAGAAGGGCAGCAGGAGGCCGATACACAGGAGAGCCAGGAACAGGCAGCAGGACGCCAGATAGACCCTAAAAGGCCGATGGTGGCTCTGACCTTTGATGACGGACCGTTTGCACCCGTAGGAAATCAGATTATGGATTGTCTGGCACAGTACGGCGGAAAAGCCACGTTTTTCGTGGTGGGAAACCGTGTTTCTTCTTATGGGGCAGAACTGCAGCGCATGGTTGCGGAAGGACATGAAATCGGCAATCACACATATGAGCATAAAAATCTGACCAAGTTAAGCGGAACCCAGATCCAGAGCCAGATAAACCAATGCAATGATGCGGTACAAGCTGCCTGCGGCGTCAGACCTTCCCTGGTAAGACCGCCGGGAGGAGCAAAAAACGGTACGGTCCTTGCAAATGTACAAGCTCCCGTGATTATGTGGAGTATTGATACAAGGGACTGGAAGACGCGAAATGCCGGTAAAACGGTAAATGCGGTAATGAGCCAGGTACGGGATGGGGACATCGTTCTGATGCATGAGCTTTATTCTCAGACCGGAGCAGCAGCTCTTGAAATGATCCCCAGACTTACAGAGGCAGGCTACCAGCTGGTTACGGTAAGTGAGATGGCCGCGCTCCGGGGAGGAGCTGCCCCGGGCGGAGTTTATTTTCACTTTTATCCATAAAGGATGAAGAAAGTGTACAGAATCTAATAAGGAACGGAAAGTGTTTGAGCCTCTCATTGCTGGGGGCTCAAACTTTTTTATTTGCGCTGACTGCTATCATCATGCCCAATATAACCTCATCATGTGGCAAAGCGGATAGCGAATATCCGATTGATCATTGTAAAATCCACCAGGTTATCAGTAAGATGAATAAAGGGAGTATGGGAGAATCAAGTTTTGGCAATAGTTTGAAAAACTATATTTTAAAAATACCTATTGACAAATAATCAGAATAATTGTATTCTTGTATTAAGGCATTAGTACAACAATACAATGGTACAATAATCCTTAACATTACAATACAATGATACAGCAATACAAAAGGAGGCAGTATTATGATCTGGAAACTGACCGATGACCGGCCGATCTGGATACAACTTGTCGAACAGCTCACTTTGCGCATCGTGTCCGGCTTATATGCACCTGGCTCGGCTGTGCCAACTGTACGCGCGCTGGCCAGTGAGGCGGGGGTCAACCCGAATACAATGCAGCGTGCACTGGCGGAGCTGGAAAGCAGGGGGTTAGTAGAAACCCGCCGCACAGCTGGACGGATCGTTACTGAGGATCTGTCACTCATCCACAACGTGCGGAAGGAGCTAGCCTATGCGCGGATGGATGAATTTCTTGCGTCCATGCGTGCCCTGGGCTACACCGATGAACAAATCCGCGAGCTGTTTGCCGCGTGGGATAAAAAGGAGGAACATGTATGAATCAGGAACTTATCACTGCGCGTGGTCTGACTAAGAATTATGGAACAAAGCCCGCGCTTGACCATATTGATTTAACGGTAGGCCGCGGCCGCATCGTAGGTCTTCTGGGCCCAAACGGCTCAGGCAAGACCACCTTTATTAAGCTTTTGTGCGGACTCTTA
Source organism: Lacrimispora sphenoides (assembly GCF_900105215.1). Classification (NCBI taxonomy): domain Bacteria; kingdom Bacillati; phylum Bacillota; class Clostridia; order Lachnospirales; family Lachnospiraceae; genus Lacrimispora; species Lacrimispora sphenoides. The sequence goes on from NZ_FOIP01000001.1 coordinate 2,535,141, forward strand.
CAGCCCACCTCCGGTACGCTGGAGGTAAACGGCAATGCGCCAGGCGTGGAAACCAAGTCAGTCATCTCTTACCTGCCGGACCGCATGTACTTTGCCGACTGGATGAGGGCCAGCGACTTAACAGACTTCTTCGCCGACTTTTATGTGGATTTTGACCGCCCAAAGGCAATGGAGATGTTCTCGGCTCTTGGCATTCAGCCGAATGACCGGCTTAAAACCATGTCAAAGGGTACCAAAGAAAAGGTGCAGCTTGCGCTTATTATGAGCCGTAAGGCGCAGCTTTATCTGCTTGACGAACCGATCGGCGGGGTTGACCCGGCAGCACGTGACTTTATCTTGAACACGATTCTGACCAACTATAACGAAAATGGCACGGTCATGTTGTCCACGCATCTTATTTCTGATATCGAGCGCGTGTTGGATGAGGCCATTTTCCTGCAAAACGGCAAGGTTGTCCGCCATGATACCGTGGATAACATCCGTGAGCAGGAAGGCAAGTCAGTCGATCAGCTGTTCCGCGAAATCTTCGCGTATAGCAGTTAGAATAAGGAGGAAATAAGATGTTTGGCAAACTTTGCAAATATGAATTTAAATCCATTGGGCGCACGCTTGTGCCTATTTACCTGGCGATTATCGCCATATCCATTCTCAATGCATTTATGGGCTTAGGCTCGCTGGCCAACGGTTATTATAACGGCCTGATGTCTGGTTTAAGCTTTGGCCGCGGCCTTCTCAGCCTGATCCAGACGCTCTCCATCATCGCCTATTTCGGCGTTCTGGTTGCAATGAGTGTCCTGACGCTGATCGTTGTTATTCAGCGGTTTTATAAGGGCCTTCTGTGCGATGAAGGTTACCTGATGTTTACCCTGCCGGTGAAGCCCTGGCAGCTGATCGCAGCAAAGGGCGTGGTGGCATTTGTGATGTCGCTGGCCAGCTCCCTGGTGGCTTTTGCATCTATTTTTATTCTGGTGCTGGGCACTGCAGGTACTGCCAAAGTTTTTACAGCAATTACCGATCCCCAGTTATGGAATGCCATCAGCCGCGCGATTGCTCATGTATCGTCCTGGCCGCTTCTGGTGTTTGAGGTGATTGTTCTGATCATCGTCAGTGGACTGGTCCAGCTTTACCACATATACTTTTCTATGGCACTTGGCCATCTGGCCAGCAAAAACCGCGTGATGATGTCCGTTATCGCCTTTATTGCAATATCTATGCTGTTTAGCTTTATCAACGGCCTTGCAATGATCATTCTGGGAAACGTACCGTCCTTTCAATCGTTCTTCCGCATGATTGAAACGATGCCTGATACACAAGGGATTTCCCTGGTCATGCACTTAACCTTCATTGGTTCGGTTATTTACAACGCAATTCAGCTTGCGATATTCTTTTTCGGCACTGAGCGTATCTTGTCCAAGCGTCTTAATCTGGAATAAAGTATAAAACAAGGCTTATAAACCAATCAAAAAATGATGCCTCGCAATTGATGATAGATTAATTAATTGCGAGGTATTTTTTAAAATTGGAATCCCAGACCATATCTTTACTTCTCTGTTTACAAGTGTTGTTATAACAGTTATAATAGGGCAAACGGAGGAAATAATGGAAGATTCTGCCACTAAAAAGCTGCTGTCCAGACCGGAGACTGGCAGTTAAAGACATAGGAGAAGGCGGATAAATTACGGGGCAAAAATTAAAAGATATATGTTCAGGAGGGAATAAGATGGAATACAGAGAGGTCGGAAAAACCGGCAAGCATGCAAGTATTATTGGCCTTGGCTGCGAACACCTTGACGGCAAGCCATACGAGCAGGTGAAGGAGACGATTGATGCCGCACTTGAGTATGGCGTTAATCTCATGGATGTTTTTATGCCAGGCACGGAAGTGCGTGAAAACATCGCAAAAGCACTGGGCAGTAAGCGGGATCAGGTGATGTTGCAGGGGCATATCGGATCCACGAATGTAAATATGCAGTACGATATCAGCCGGGATATGCCTGTGGTCAAGCAGTATTTTGAAGAACTGCTGCGGGTCTTCGGCTACATAGATTTTGGCATGATGTTTTTTATTGATTCGGAGCAGGACTATAAAAATGTTTTCGAGACAGATTTTGTTACATATGTGGAGCGTCTAAAACAACAAGGGGACATCCGGCACATTGGCTTTAGCTCCCATAACCCAGAAACTGCTATGAAGGTCATTGAGACAGGAGTGCCGGAGATGATGATGTTCAGCATTAATCCTGCATTTGATATGCTCTCATCGAAAGCGAGTATTTTCGATTGTCTTGATAATGGCTTCCAGGCAGGGGCTTATAACGGAATTGATCCCAAACGTGCGGAATTATACAAGCTGTGTACACAAAAACAAGTTGGTATTACTGTGATGAAAACCTTTGGCGGCGGCAAACTGCTTTCGCCGGAACATACGCCTTACAGCAGGCCGATGACTTCGCAGCAGTGCGTCCATTATGCACTCTCAAGGCCGTCGGTTGCCAGTGTCCTGACTGGCTGTAAAACCCGGGCTGAAATGAAGGATACCATGAGTTACCTTTCGGCATCTGACTCAGAAAAGGATTACACATGGATTTATAACGAAGTACATAGTGCTTTTGATGGAAACTGCGTGTACTGCGGACATTGCCAGCCATGTCCCTCTGAAATAGATATTGCCGCTGTCAACAAATATTTAGACATCGCACGGCTGGATAAAGAAGCAATCCCACCATCCATACGTTCCCATTATCAAAGCCTGTCTCATGGCGGAGATGAGTGCATTGCTTGTGGCAGCTGCGAAAGCCGTTGTCCGTTTGGGGTACCGATCATTAAAAATATGATAGAAGCTGATTCGCTGCTTGGCTGAAGGATGGAATGAATGAGCAGAAGAGGGTGCCCCAAATTACTTTTTGGGCACCCTCTTTTAACCTCATCAGGCAGGTCGCGGATTGGGAATATCCGATGACCATTAATTTTATTTTTCGTCGCAAACCTGAAAGATGTAAAATTTTAAGTAATAGGAGGTTTCATCTCCCGCCCACAAGATCGGATGATCTGCTGCTTGAGTCCGGTATTCTACCTGACGGAGGCGTTTGTGGACGTTTGCGGCCGCCTCCCGGATGGTCTTTGTGAAAAGCTCGGGGGTCATGAAATGGGAACAGGAGCAGGTGGCTAAATAGCCGCCGTCCTTTACCAGCTTCATGCCGCGGAGATTGATCTCACGGTAGCCTTTTACTGCGTTTTTCACGGAGTTCCTGGATTTTGTGAAGGCCGGAGGGTCCAGGATGACCACATCGAAGGTTTCCCCGCTTTTCTCCAGCTGGGGAAGGAGTTCAAAAACATCGGCGCACTGAAAGGTTACCCGGTCAGATAAGCCGTTTAATGCGGCGTTTTCTTTTGCCTGTGCGATGCCAAGCTCAGAGGCATCCACCCCAAGAACTTCTCTTGCTCCGGCAATACCGGCATTTAAGGCAAAGGAGCCGGTATGGGTAAAGCAGTCTAAGACCCGCTTGTCCTTACATAAGCGCTGAATGGCAAGGCGGTTGTATTTTTGGTCAAGGAAAAAGCCGGTTTTCTGCCCATCCTGGACATCCACCTGGTATTTAACCCCGTTTTCCGTGATTTCCACCTTGGTGTCAAAGGAAGGACCGATGAAGCCCTTATAGCGTTCCATGCCTTCCTGGAGGCGGACCTTTGCGTCGCTTCGTTCGTAAATGCCGCGGATTTTAATGCCGTCCTCTTCCAGAACCTTTTTTAACTTTTCCAGGATTACAGGCTTTAGCCGGTCAATGCCAAGGGCAAGGGATTCCACCACAAGGATATCCCCAAACTTGTCTACTACAATGCCGGGAAGGAAGTCTGCCTCTCCGAAGATGAGGCGGCAGCTGGAAGTGTCCACAGTGGCTTTGCGGTATTCCCAGGCGTTGCGGACCCGCATTTCCAGAAAGCTTTCGTTTACTTCATTGTTCTTTTTACTGGACATGATGCGGACGGTGAGCCTGGAATTGGTATTAATGAAGCCATGACCCAGGAAATAGCCGTCAAAGTCTTCCACAGAAACGATATCACCGTTGGTATAATCCCCGGTGATGGTATCGATTTCATTGTCATAGATCCAAGGACCGCCGGCTTTTAATGAGCGGCCTTCTCCTTTTTTTAATCTTACGGTTGCTGATTCCATAAGCATACACTCCTTTATTGATGAGATTGCCCCTGTTTTAATGAGGTGAGCAGCCGGTATAACGGCTGGAATAAAATGAGGGACAGTAAGAAATTGCCTGTTCCGTGGACGATATCATATGGGATTCCTGCCGCCCACCAGGTAAAAGCTGCGCCGGGGCCTCCGGAAATTAAGTAGAACCCCGAACAGAAGAATCCAAACAGCATTCCAAAGATTCCGGAAAGCAGGGATATGCCAAAGGGTCTTGGCGCATTGTTTTTGTAAATCAAAAATACGGCGGCCGGAAGTATGGGCCACACATAGAGATAGGAAAACCACCAGAGGCCGAAGCCGTAGACCAACCCTTGCAATATAACAAACACGTATAGGATGATCCATACGTGTTTGCGGAATACGAGGGTGTATAAAATTAGAAGCAGGGATACCAGTTCTACGTTGGGAAGCCAGGACAAGCTTACCTGGCTTACAAATAAAAGGGCTGAAAGCAGTGCGTCTAATACCAGCTCCCTGGTGGTAATCAGGGGATGATTTTTCATGATTATTTTATTCCTCAGAGGTCAATGTGTACTGAAAGGTATAGCGCTCTCCATCCTTGATGGCCTGCTGGCTCACTCCGTAGGTGCAAGTTTCCCCGTCGCAGAGAAGAGCCCAGTAAGCGCCGTCCTTTTGGTAGTCTGCCCGTTTTCCGTTAATTGTATTGACCATGAGGCCAAATTCTTCGGAAGTGGTTCCTTCAATTTGAAGATTCGGTATGGATTTAAGCGCTTCTAACAGAAACTGCGCTTCTGTAGTGATCTGATAGTGGTCCATTACTCCGTTTTCATATACCACATCAATGGAAATGCTTTTTGTCCCCGCCATGGGAACCGGTTTTGTCAGGGTATATACGACTAAAAGCAGTGCCAGGACCGCAATGGCGGCGCAGCCTCCCAAAAAGGGAGAAAGCCTCTTAAACTTATTCATGATCTGCTGACTTCCTTTTTCATTATTTGACTAAATGCATGGATTAGTATAGCATATATCCATGGTACGCCGCAAGAACAGAATTTCCTTCTTTTCTTAAAATCCCCTTTGATGTATAATAAATGGGTATTGTTTGAAAAAGAAGGTGGATAGATGACTGTGAATGAGCAGATTTTAGAAGAAATAGCAGCTTGTGAGAAGCTTTTGATCGGAATCGGAGAGGAATGGAAAGCAGAGGGAATTCCGGATATGGGAAACCTTTATGAGAAAATGAATGATCTCATAAAGGACAAGGATTTCTTCCTTGTAACTACAGTGACCGATGGAGAGATATTTAAATCTCCCCTGGATAAGAGCCAGATGGTAGCACCCTGCGGGAACGTGACATGGAGGCAGTGCTCCAAAACCTGTACAAAGGATATCTGGGAGCCGGGAGAAATCCCAAAGGATGTCTGTCCTCATTGCGGGGAACCTCTGACAGGCAATACCATAGAGGCAGAGAATTACATAGAAGAGGGCTACCTTCCCCAGTGGAAGGCTTATACCGCGTGGCTGGCAGGAACCCTTAATAAAAAACTGCTGGTATTGGAACTTGGGGTAGGTTTTAAGACTCCTACGGTCATCCGCTGGCCTTTTGAGAAGACAGTTTCCATAAATAAAAAGGCCCACATGTACCGGATTCATGAAACGCTGGCCCAACTGCCGGAAACGGTAAAGGGAAAGGCTGATGCTGTTTTAGAAAATTCTACGGAATTCTTTCGGAAATTATAGGCTTATTTTGCGTTGTACATTACACGTTACTGTGTTAAAATGTTGAAAAAAGACGTAAAGAGGTGACGGCCATGATTGCGATAATCGACTACGATGCTGGAAACTTAAAGAGTGTGGAGAAAGCTCTGACCGCATTAGGGGAAAATCCGGTGGTAAGCCGGGAAAAAGAGATCCTCCTTTCTGCGGACAAGGTGATTCTTCCGGGTGTTGGTTCTTTTGGCGATGCGATGGAAAAGCTTCATCAGTATGAGCTGGTGGATGTAATCCATCAGGTAGTTTCAAAAGGAACGCCTTTTCTCGGAATATGCCTTGGGCTTCAGCTTTTCTTTGAAAGCAGCGGAGAATGCGAAGGGGTCAGGGGACTTTCCCTGCTTCCTGGTAAGATCGTGAAATTTCCGGAGACACCTGGGCTTAAAGTCCCTCATATGGGCTGGAACCGCCTGGATATAAAGCCTGGTACAAGACTTTTTAAAGGAATTGATTCCGGGGCATATGTGTATTTTGTCCATTCATATTATTTAGAAGCGGGACGGGAATCTGATGTAGCTGCTTCTTCAACCTATGGAATAAAGTTTGGGGCATCGGTGGAACATGATAATCTTTTTGCCTGCCAGTTCCATCCGGAGAAGAGCGGTGATACTGGCCTTAATATTCTGAAAAATTTCATTGAATTGACTTAAGGAGGTACAGGATGCTTACGAAGAGGATCATTCCATGTTTGGATGTGAAGGACGGAAGAGTAGTAAAGGGTGTTAATTTCGTGAATTTACAGGATGCCGGTGACCCGGTGGAGATTGCAGCGGCTTATGACAGGGCCGGAGCCGATGAACTGGTGTTCCTTGATATCACCGCGTCCTCTGACAACCGGAATACGGTGGTGGATATGGTGCGCCGGGTGGCGGATAAGGTATTTATCCCCTTTACTGTCGGCGGCGGGATCCGCACGGTGGAGGATTTTAGAATGCTTTTAAGAGAAGGCGCGGATAAGATATCCATTAATTCCTCGGCCATCAATACTCCTCAGCTGATCTCCGACGCAGCAGGCAAATTCGGACGCCAATGTGTGGTGGTTGCCATTGATGCCAGAAGGCGGAAGGATGGAAGCGGCTGGAACGTATATAAGAACGGCGGCCGGATCGATACCGGACTGGATGCGGTGGAATGGGCCATGAAGGCAGACAGCCTAGGAGCAGGAGAGATCCTCCTTACCAGCATGGACTGCGACGGAACGAAGGCAGGATATGATGATGAGTTAAACCGCATCATAGCAGAGCATGTTTCCGTGCCTGTGATCGCTTCAGGAGGTGCAGGCACGATGGAGCATTTCCATCACGCACTGACGGAAGGAAAGGCAGATGCTGCATTAGCTGCCTCCCTGTTCCATTACAAGGAGCTGGAGATCATGGAATTAAAACGGTATTTGGAAGTCATGGGAGTACCGGTGAGGATTTAAGGTTTATTTTTATACAAATGGGGTTTTCCCGAAAAATGCAAAGGAGAAAGAATGGGAGCAATTGAGAACGACTGGCTGGAACCCTTAAGCGAAGAGTTTAAAAAGCCATATTACAGGGAACTTTATCAGAAAGTGAAGCATGAATATGAAAAGACCCAGGTCTTTCCTGACCCAAACGACATTTTTAACGCGTTTCAGTTCACGCCTCTTTCCAATGCAAAGGTAGTGATTTTAGGCCAGGATCCTTATCATAATAATGGGCAGGCCCACGGGCTTTGTTTTTCCGTAAAGCCAGATGTGGATATTCCTCCGTCCCTTGTAAATATTTATCAGGAGCTGCGGGAAGATCTTGGCTGTGAGGTTCCAAATAACGGATATTTAAAAAAGTGGGCAGATCAGGGGGTCATGCTCCTTAATACGGTGCTTACGGTGCGTGCCCATGCAGCCAACTCCCACCAGGGGATCGGCTGGGAGAACTTTACGGATGCAGCCATTAAGATTTTAAATAAACAGGACCGGCCCATGGTATTCCTTTTATGGGGACGCCCGGCCCAGAATAAGAAGGTCATGTTAACAAACCCAAGGCACCTCATTCTGGAGGCGCCTCATCCTAGCCCTCTTTCCGCTTACAGGGGATTTTTGGGCTGTAAACACTTTAGCAGAACCAATGCCTATTTAAAGGAAAATGGGTTGGAGCCTATTGACTGGCAGATTGAAAATATTTAAAAAGACAGGGGAAAAGGAATGAATATCATTGAGATTTTAAAAGTAATTGTTCTTGGAATTGTGGAGGGCTTTACGGAGTGGCTACCCATAAGCAGTACGGGCCACATGATCCTGGTAGATGAGATTATACACTTAAATCAGCCGAGTGCATTTAAAAACATGTTTTTGGTTGTCATTCAGCTGGGGGCGATTCTGGCGGTGCTGGTTTTGTATTTTGACAAGCTTAACCCCTTTTCCGTCAGGAAAAAACCGGCGCAGAAGCAGGCCACTCTGGTTCTATGGTCAAAGATCATCTTAGCCTGTATTCCCGCAGCAGTGATCGGGTTCCTGGTGGATGATATCCTTGATGAGTATCTGATGAACGGCTATGTAGTGGCGATGACCCTGATCCTCTATGGTGTGCTGTTTATCGTCATTGAGAACAGGAACCAGTACCGGAGCTTTGAAGTTCAGAAGGTGGGAGATATCTCTTACCAGACAGCTCTATGGATCGGACTGTTTCAGCTTCTGGCCCTGATTCCGGGTACCTCACGTTCCGGTGCCACCATTCTCGGTGCCATGATCCTGGGCTGTTCCCGGGCGGCTTCCGCAGAGTTTTCCTTTTTCCTGGGGATTCCGGTGATGTTTGGAGCCAGCCTTTTAAAGGTTGTGAAATATGGAATGAATTTTACCGGAACTCAGGTCTTCTATCTGATTTTAGGCATGGTGATTGCTTTTGTAGTTTCTGTTTATTCAATTAAGTTCTTAATGGGATATATCAGACAGCATGATTTTAAATTCTTCGGATATTACAGAATTGTATTGGGAGCAGTGGTGCTTTTATATTTTACCATTACGGCTTTCCTTGGTTAAGAAAATATAGAAAAGAGAGTTGATGATCAGCGTTATGCTAATATCAACTCTCTTTTTTATGATAGTTCATAAAGGTTCCTTTCTGACGGATCATGGTTGAAACAGCATCTCGATCCGTCCTTCGGCGGCCAGCTCATCAATGCCGTCGAAATTAAATTGTAAGTTCCGGTTCTGCGTGTTAAGCCCTTTTTTCATCTCGTCGTAGTTCTTGACATTCACCTTTGTTAAACCGTAGTCAATATAAATATCACAGTCAAAGGCATTAGCGGTGTTGATTAAAAGCGCGAGGGGAATGGGGGTGTAACGCAGCTGGATATCGACTTCAATGGTTCGCATACCCATACCTCCTTTTCCTGATAGCCGGATAAACCCGGCATGAGCGTGCCAACAACATAGAGGGGTATAGAGATATCAACAGGATGAAGAGTCATATGAATGACTTCAATTTTATTTTATCACCTCCTATTAGAAAAACAAGAGAAAATTGAAAAATAATTGAAAAACAGGTTAATTACTAATAACAAACGGAGAATACGGATAGTAATCAGTAAAAAGAAACATGCCGGAGACAGTAAAAATGCCTCTGGCATGACTTGAATTAAAATATTATATTATGCATTTTCAGCGATTTCATAGATCAGACGCTCGGAATCTTCCCAGCCCAGACAGGGATCGGTGATGGATTTTCCGTAAATGCCTTCTCCAACTTTCTGGCTGCCCGGCTCAATGTAGCTTTCAATCATCAGGCCTTTTATCAGGGAACGGATTTCCGGGGAATGCTTTCTGCTGTGCAGGACTTCCTTGGAAATACGGAACTGCTCCTTATATTTCTTGTTGGAATTGGAGTGGTTGGCGTCCACGATGCAGGCCGGGTTTTGGAGATTGCGGCGGCTGTACATCTCATGAAGAAGGAATAAATCTTCAAAATGGTAGTTGGGGATGCACTGGCCGTGCTTGTTGACCGCACCTCTTAGGATGGTGTGGGCCAATGGATTGCCCTTGCTCCTCACTTCCCAACCTCTGTAGGTGAAATCATGGGCCTGCTGTGCGGCCACTACGGAGTTAAGCATAACAGACATGTCTCCGCTGGTAGGATTTTTCATGCCTACGGCAACGTCACAGGCACTAGAAGTCAGACGGTGCTGCTGGTTTTCCACGGAACGGGCACCAATGGCAATGTAAGACATAATATCATCAAGATATCCCAGGTTTTCCGGATACAGCATCTCATCGGCTGTGGATAAACCGGTTTCAAGGAACACATTCATGTGCATCCTGCGGATGGCAATGAGACCTTCGTGCATGTCCGGCTTTTTTTCCGGATCAGGCTGGTGAAGCATTCCCTTGTATCCTTCTCCTGTGGTTCTGGGTTTATTGGTATAAATTCTTGGGATGAGGATCAGACGGTCTTTTGTCTTTTCCTGTACCTTCACAAGCCGGTTTACATAATCAGCAACAGACTCCTCATTGTCAGCGGAGCAAGGACCGATAATAACAAGGAATTTATCGCTTTTTCCTGTGAGTACATCGCTGATGGCTTGATCGCGTTCTATTTTAAGGGCTTTAAATTCTGCTGGAAGTGGAAAGCGTTCCTTAATTTCTTCCGGGCTTGGCAGATTGTTTACATATTGAAATCCCATGGCATCCTCCTGTGTATGTGATTAATCTGTGTTTTTTCTGTTGATTATATAACAGAACCCGTGAAAAATCCAGCATTCATTGAAAATTTAGCAATGTGCCACCCTAAAGTGTTTCTTTTTGAGGAAAAATGGTGTATGATTGCAGAGAATGATAAGAGGAAGGATGGATTTCAATGGAACGATACTGGAATTGGCAGGGAAACTATATCGGAGTAAGGCAGAGGGATTACCTGGCTGCTTGTGACGGAAGGATTCTTGGGAAATTCTATGGAAAAGAAATCTACGACCAGAATGGGAATTACATCGGAGAACTGGGCAGAGGCGGCCGGCTGATAAAAAATAAGAACAAGGAAGATTTTCGCCGCCAGGGGTTCAGCACCTATGTGAAGGGAACCATAACCGCGGCCTTAAAGGACTGCGCCCCTTATCCCATGATTCAGGGGTATGAAGATTTTTTATAATGGATGAGAGACGAGAATGGGAAGGAAGGATAGCAGGAATGGTGGATTTAAGCAAACTGACAGCGGGAAAGAACCTGACTGAGGTGGAGGACAGTGTTCTCCGTTATATCATTGAACACATGGATTCCATGCTTAAAATGGGGGTGAGGGGAGTTGCAAAGGAAAATTACACCTCTACCTCAACCATTATGCGCCTGACAAAAAAGCTGGGCTACAGCGGGTTTGTGGACATGTATTACAAGCTGTTGCCGCTTGTAAACCGGGCCAGGGACAATGAGGATGCCGGAATGCAGTTTATCAACAGCTTTTGCTCCAACTCTCTTTTAAAGTATAATTCCTATGAAGACATCCGGGAATTTGCCAGGCGGCTGGGCCATCTGGATGTAGGTTACGTATTTTTGTACGCAACCGGTTTTTCCGCCATTCCTGTGGAATATTTAACAAAAAAACTTCTTGTCCTTGGGATAAAATGCATTTATTCCAATGGAATGGATTCCATCGGTGTTTTTGAAAACAATCTGGAGAATATGAAAATGCTTATTGTAGTTTCCAGGTCAGGAGAAACGGACTGGGTAGCAGACCGGGTGAAAACTGCCAGAGAGAACGGCATTTTTACCGTGTCCTTTACCAATGAGGCGGAAAACCGGGTCAGTTCCATAACAGATATGCAGTTTCGCATAGAGGACAGCAATAAGCTGGATGACAGAAATATGATGGCAAACACATTTTTCCCCAATGTGTTCATGCTGATGGAGCTATTAATCTACGAATATCATAAGGTGCTTCAAAATATGGATAAAAAAGAAGAATAAAGGTTCCGGATGACGTTTAAAATAGCGGCATCCGGACTTTTTTTGAAACCTGTTACCACTTGGAATAACAGGTTCCTATTCTTTCCCAAAGTATATACAATGGGGGAGACGGCGGCTATAATACGGATATGAATTTCACGTGAAATGAAAAACAGCAAACCATTCATTGATAGTTGGAGGAAAAGAGAATGAAAGATAAAGTGATGGATCAGTTGCAGCGCTTTTCAAAAGCAATGTTCATCCCGGTTTTGATCCTGCCCATCGCAGGTATTTTAATCGCTGTGGGAAATTTATTTACCAATGCAAAATTGCTGGAGCTTCTGCCCTTTATGGATAATCCGGTGACAAAGGGCTTTGGCACCATTTTGTCCGGCTCCCTGGTTTCGATCTTAAACAACCTGGGGCTGATCTTCTGTGTGGGACTTGCAGCTGGCCTTGCCAATAAGAAGAAATATGAGGCTGGTTTTACCGGTCTTTTGGGATTTCTAGTATTCATTAACGCCATGAACAAGTTTATGACCCTGACGGGGATCCTATTTACAGGGGAATCTTTAAGGGGAACGGGTCAGGCCATGGTGCTTGGCGTACAGATCCTGGACATGGGCGTGTTCCTTGGAATTATTTTGGGAATCGTAACGGCCATGGTCCATAACCGGTTTTGTGAAACAGAATTCCAAAATGCGTTCCAGATTTACGGTGGTTCCAGGTTTGTATTCATCGTATTGATTCCTGTGACCGTTTTACTGGCTGTGCTCCTTACTTATGTATGGCCCTTTGTCCAGATGGGAATCACCAGCCTTGGTGGATTCATTAATCGTTCCGGAAACTTCGGGATTTTTATTTACGGTGCCCTGGAACGTCTTTTAATACCAACAGGCCTTCATCATCTGGTCTATACCCCGTTTTTATATACCTCTCTTGGAGGCATTGAAACCATAGGGGGACAGGTGTTTGAGGGTGCAAGAAACATTTATTATGCAGAAATCGCAGACCCTTCCATTCAGGTACTGTCCCGGTCAGTGATATGGGATGCAAGAGGAATTTCCAAGATGTTCGGTCTTATGGGTGCCTGTCTTGCCATGTATCATACGGCCAGACCGGAAAACCGCAATAAGATAAAAGCCATTCTGATTCCTGCTGCATTCACTTCTTTCATTGCAGGTGTTACAGAGCCCATTGAATTTTCCTTTATGTTCGTGGCTCCGGTCCTGTTTATTGTTCATGCCGGGTTAAGCGGACTCAGCATGGTAGTTCTTAATATATTGAATGTCCGTGCCATCGGTCCTAACGGCTTTCTGGATTTCCTGCTTTTCAACGTGCCTTTGGGAATTCATAAAACCGGATGGCCCATGTACATCATCACAGGCCTTATATTTTTTGTAGTCTATTATGCCATTTTCCGCCTTCTCATTACAAAACTGAATTTAAAGACTCTGGGACGGGAAACAGAAGGAATGGAAATGAAGCTTCACACCAAGGCGGAATATAAAGAAAAGGTTGCTTCTGAAAAAGAGGGAATAGACACCGATGATGTGGATGCCGGGCTGATTATAAAAGCCCTGGGCGGAGCAGGTAATATTGAAAAAGTGGATAACTGCTTCACCCGTCTTCGCCTGATCCTTACAGATCCGGACCTGGTACTGGAGGATGTGCTGAAAAACGGCACCGGAGCCAATGGTGTGGTGAAAAAGGGCAATAACGTTCAGGTAATTTATGGTTTAAAGGTTACTGCCGTAAGAAGGGCTGTCGATGAGGAGCTGGGAAACGGCGAGAGTAACTAAGTAATAAACCAGACAAAGCAAGGAGGTAAAATAAAGTGAAAAAATTCTCAATCGTAATCGCAGGAGGCGGGAGTACTTATACGCCAGGTATTGTAATGATGATGATGGATAACCTGCATCGTTTTCCCATACGTTCTTTAAAGCTTTACGACAATGACGGAGAGCGTCAGGAAACCCTGGCAAAGGCCATAGGCATCGTAATGAAGGAAATTGCACCGGAGGTGGAGTTTTCCTATACAACGGATCCTAAGGAAGCTTTTACTGATGTAGATTTCTGCATGGCTCATATCCGGGTGGGCAAATATGCCATGCGGGAGCTGGATGAAAAAATTCCAATGAAATACCATGTGGTGGGACAGGAGACCTGCGGTCCCGGTGGAATCGCATATGGGATGAGAAGCATTGGCGGTATGATGGAGTTAATTGATTTTATGGAAAAATATTCTCCGGACTGCTGGATGCTTAATTACTCCAATCCTGCTTCTATCGTAGCAGAGGCCTGCCGTGTGTTAAAGCCTAATTCCAAGGTATTAAATATCTGCGATATGCCGGTGGGAACCAAGAGACGTATGGGCTACATTGTAGGCAGGGATCCCAAGGACATGGATGTGAAGTATTTCGGACTGAACCATTTTGGCTGGTGGACCAGCGTAAAGGATAAGGATGGGACAGACTTGATGCCGCAGCTTTTGGATTATGTGTCTAAAAACGGGTATCTGACTGAAAAGGCTGTGGAGACTCAGCATATGGATGAAAGCTGGCAGCTGACCCATAAAAAGGCGGCAGATTTATTAAAGCTGGAACCAGATTTTCTTCCCAATACCTATTTAAAATACTACCTTTACCCGGATTATGTGGTGGAACACACCGATCCCAATCATACCAGAGCCAATGAGGTGATAGAGGGAAGAGAAAAAGAAGTGTTTAGCGCCGCAAGAGCCATCATTCAGGCAGGGACCGCAAAAGGCGGAGAGTTCTCCATAGACAATCACGCTTCCTTTATTGTGGATCTGGCCTGCGCGATTGGATTCAATACCCGTGAGCAGATGCTCTGCATCGTGGAAAATAAGGGAGCTATCTCTAATTTTGACCCTACCGCCATGGTAGAAGTTCCTTGTCTGGTAGGTAATGAAGGACCTGAGCCTTTGTGCCAGGGGAACATTCCAACCTTTGAAAAGGGCATGATGGAAGAGCAGCTTGCAGTGGAACGTCTGGTGGTAGAGGCCTGGATCGAGGGAAGCTATTTAAAGCTGTGGCAGGCCCTGACCTTATCAAAGACTGTGCCAAGCGCCTCTGTTGCAAAACAGATTTTAGATGATCTGATAGAGGCCAATAAAGAATATTGGCCGGAATTAAAGTAGGATTATTGCAATTAAATAAATAAAAAAGCTCTTAGCGAGACTTTTGCCTCGTCCTTTTGAAAGGACGGGGCTTTTTTTGTTTATATATTAACATTGCATTCCGTCAATACACTGCAATGAAATTGTATAAAGTAAAATGAAAACAAAGAAAGTAAAAATATATGAAAGTATATTATTGACAAATACAAAAATTATGATAATATAAAATTGAGATATGAAACCAAACAAAAATGAAGAGAAAGGAAATGAAAGAATGAAACTAAGTGAGTTAACGGAAGAAAAGCTGGCAAATCTGTTTGACCATACCTGCTTAAAAGCCGGTGCGGTAAAAGCTGATTTTGATCAGCTGTGCAGGGAGGCAAAAGAGAATGGTTTTAAGATGGTTGCGATCAACTCCTCACCGGTTGCCTATTGCAAATCCCTGTTAAAGGATACTCCGGTCCATGTGGGGGCTGCAATTGGATTTCCTTTGGGGCAGACAACCATCGAGACAAAGTGCTTCGAGACGCAGGATGCGATTTTGCATGGGGCGGATGAAATTGATTATGTAATCAATATCGGGGAACTGAAAAACGGTAATTATGATTACATAGAAGAAGAGATGATACAGATCTGCGATATCTGCCGGAAAGCAGGTGTTTTAAGTAAAGTTATCTTTGAAAACTGCTATCTCGAAAAAGATGAGATCCGTAAAGCCGCGGTGATTGCCAAAAAAGTAAAGCCGGATTTTGTTAAGACCTCTACCGGGTTTGGAACAAGCGGGGCAACTGCGGAAGATGTGAGGCTGATGAAAGAGGTCGTAGGAGAAGAGATCAAAGTGAAGGCAGCAGGAGGAATACGTGACTGGGAAACCTGCAGGCAGATGATTGAAGCAGGAGCTGAGCGCATCGGCACCAGCAGCAGCTTTAAGATACTGGAAGGCTACCGTGAAGCTTTGAAGTCCGGCTATTAAAAGATGAGGGTGGGGAACAAACATGCTAAAAATTTCAGCTTTAATCAATAAAGATTTAATGATTACAGATTTATCGGCAGGCCATAAGGAGAAATGTCTGACGGATATGATTGCCCTGCTAAAGGCAGAAGGCCGGATTGAAGACGAAGCGGTCTTTCTGGAGACAGTAATGGAGCGGGAGGCAATCGGACCTACAGGAATCGGCATGCAGGTGGCAATTCCTCATGGTAAGAGCCACACAGTGAAGAGTCCGGCCCTGGTTTTTGCGAAAAGCAAAGACGGTGTGAATTTCAATGCTCCAGATGGGAGCCTTGCCTCCCTGATCTTTCTGATTGCAGTTCCAGACACAACGGATGATCTGCATTTAAAGATATTGGCAAAGCTTGCAAGAAGCCTGATGCATGAAGAATTCAGAAGCCGTTTGCTGACATGTGAGGATAAAAGACAACTGTTCACTATTTTAGAAGAGGGGGTTTCTTTATGAAATTAGTAGCAATTACTTCCTGCTCCACAGGAATCGCACATACTTATATGGCTGCGGAGAAACTTATGATGGAAGCTAAGGCCATGGGGCACGAGATCAAGGTTGAGACACAGGGGTCCATTGGTGCGGAAAATGTACTTACAGCGGAAGACATTGCCGCAGCAGACGCAGTGCTTATCGCAGCCAATACCGGTGTCAACAAGGAACGGTTTCATGGAAAACGTCTGTATGAGACCAATGTGGAGGACGGCATCAACAAGGCCGGTGAGATCATTGAGAAGGCACTGGCAAGTACATATATTTACAAGAACGCTGAGGCAGGTATGGACACGAATGCAGCGCAAAATACGAAACAAAAGGTCAGTGTCTACAAACATCTGATGGCAGGTGTTTCCTATATGATTCCCTTTGTCGTGGCAGGAGGCATCTGTATTGCTCTTTCTTTTGCATTCGGCGGCATCCATTCGGAGGGACCGATTGCACAGGCCTTCAGCATGATTGGCGGCGGAGTCTGCATGGCTCTCATGTTCCCAATTCTGGGAGGATTTATCGGACACTCCATCTCAGACCGGCCCGGCCTTCTGCCCGGTATGGTAGGCGGTATGCTTGCCAGCACATTGAATGCGGGATTTTTAGGAGCGCTGATCGGTGGATTTTTAGGCGGATACGCGGCATTATTCTTAAAAAAGGTGATCAAAATGCCAAAGGGTCTGGAAGGCCTGATGCCTGTTTTGATCGTACCGTTTTTATCATCTGTGATTGTAGGGCTTACCATGATTTTTATCATCGGTACTCCTTTTAAGGCGCTGAATGTTTGGATCACAGAGTTTTTAAACAGCTTATCCGGTGTGAATTCCGCCCTTCTGGGATTGATTCTTGGGGCAATGATGGCGGTCGATTTAGCTGGACCCATCGGAAAGGCAGCTTATTTCTTTGGAGTTGCGTCTTTAACGACTTTGTCTCCGGGAGAGACGGCACCGGTTATGGCGGCGGTTATGGCTTCGGGTATGGTTCCTCCGTTAGCAATGGCACTTTCCACCATCATTGCGAAGGATCGTTATACCACAGACCAAATTGAGTCGGGAAAGACGGCTTGGATCCTGGGAGCTTCTTTTATCAGCGAGGGGGCAATCCCCTTTGCGGCAGCCGATCCGGTCCGTGTACTACCTTCTGTTACCATAGGAGCAGCGGTTACCGGAGCGTTATCCATGATCTTTAACTGCGGGCTGGCGGTTCCTCATGGCGGGGCCTTTGTATTTGTTATTCCGGGGGCAGTTTCCAATCTGCCGCTCTACCTTGTGGCAATTATCGTGGGAACGATCATATCCGGAGTTTTGGTAAGCTTTTTAAAGAAACGCTGATTGAACAGCGGTGAGGGGAAATAAGGATGAGAGACATAATAAATATTTGTTTGATAGGCGCAGGGCGTGCAGGAATGATTCATGCAAGAAATTTCGTATCCCGTGTACCGTATGCGAAAATGGCGGCAGTCTGTGATCCTTCGGAAGCTGCGTGTCAGGCGGCGGTGAAGGAACTGGAGATTTCACTGTATTACACAGATTATAAGGAAGCGCTGAAAAATGAAGAGATCGATGCCGTAGTCGTTGTCACGCCCACTGTGTTTCACCGTGAGATTGTAATCGCGGCCGCAAATGCAAAGAAACACATTCTCTGCGAAAAGCCAATGGCAATGAATGAGAAAGAGTGCGAGGAGATGATCGGTGCCGCAAAGGCAAACGGTGTCAAGCTTCAAATCGGGTTCATGCGGAGATTTGATGACAGCTTCGTCTATGGAAAGAAGCTTGTGGAGGAAGGGGAGATCGGTGATGTGGTGCTTGTTAAATCCCTCACAAGGGGCCCCAGCATACCCAAGCCATGGATGTATGATATTAAAAAGAGCAATGGCCCCCTCGCAGAAGTAAACAGCCATGACATCGACACGCTCCGCTGGTTTACAAAGGGAGAATTTCAAACCGTATACGCTGTGGCGGGTAATTACCGGTGCATGGAGGCGAAAGAGGAGTTTCCTGATTTCTATGATAACGTTATAATGAATGCAAAGTTTGACAATGGCATTCTGGGAAGCATTGACGGTGCCCAGGGAGTGGGCTATGGATACGATGCGCGCGTGGAAATACTGGGAACCAGAGGACTGATTACATTAGGGGAGCTAAAGGATAAGTCCACAGTCATATATACCAAAAATAACGGCGGCAGAATGGATGTTGTGAACAGCTGGACCCACCTGTTCCGGGAGGCTTATATCAATGAAGACATCAGCTTTATCCAGGCGATATTATATGACCGGGAACCGGAAGTGACAGGAAAGGACGGCTTGATGGCTGTAAAGGTGGTCAATGCCGGAAATGAATCCATTGTCACCGGAGAGATTGTGAAACTGTAAGGTGCATGCTGCAGGAATTGTACCCCAGGGAACGTACTGCAGAAGCAGAGAGTGTAGAAATATAAGGGAGTATTTATGAAAGCGATAAGATTATATGGAAAAGAGGATCTGCGTCTGGAGGACGTAAATGTACCTGAAATATCCGGGGATGAAGTTCTGATAAAGACAAAGAGTGCAGCGCTTTGCGGAACCGATATCCGGATGTACAAAAACGGTGCATCAGGAATCGATAAGGATCATCCGCTGATCATCGGACATGAGATCAGCGGGATCATTGAACAGGTTGGCAAGCATGTACGGGGCTATCGTCCCGGCATGAGGGTTGCTGTAGCCCCTAATATGGGCTGCGGAACCTGTGACAGATGTGTGTCCGGCAATACCCATCTGTGCGCGGATTATCAGGCGCTTGGAATCAACTTAGACGGGGGATTTGCCGAATATGTCAGGATTCCGAAGGCTGCAGTTATCCAGGGAAATATAAAAATACTGGATGACCACATGGGCTTTGACGAAGCGGCTGTGGCAGAACCGCTTTCCTGTGTGTACAACGGACAGGAGCAGGCAGGAATTCATCCAGGGGATAAAGTACTGGTTATCGGAGCAGGGCCGATCGGTCTGATGCATGGAATGCTGGCAAAGATGCAGGGCGCAGGCATGGTCATGATGAATGACCTGTCCGCAGAACGCCTGGCTTACTGCAAGTCTCTGTATCCGTATATGCATACCATAGAGGCAGATTCCCTGCGTGAGACGGTGATGCATCTGACGAAAAACCGGGGGGCGGACGTGATCATTGTTGCATGTCCTTCGGGAGAAATGCAGTCCATGGCCATCGAGCTGGCTGGCTTATTCGGCAGAGTTTTATTCTTCGGAGGCCTGCCAAAAGACCGGGAGATGGTTTCAATCAATTCAAACTTGATCCACTATAAGCAGATCAGTATCCATGGAAGCACCAGAGCCAGCTTAAGCCAGTACCGCAAAGTCCTGGATTTTGCGGCAGACGGTGTCATCGACTTAAAGCAGCTGGTTACCCATGTTTATGAGATAGGAGACTATCAGAAGGCGTTTACTGAAACAATAAAATCCAGCGGACTCAAGCATGTGATACAATTTTAGCGAATATCCGATTGACAATTGGCCTTCTCCTGACTTTATTTTTTCGGTGATTTATAGTATATTAGATATAGTAAAAACAGGGGTGAAGCCAAATGAATGAAAAAGAAACCGTATTTATGGAAGAACGAAAGCAGATGATTTTGAATTTACTACAGGAGACCGAGAAGGTGACGGTAGCCTATTTAAGTGAACTGTTCAATGTATCAGGTGCAACAATCCGAAGCGACTTAAGAGATCTGGAGAACGAAAAGCTTCTGCTCAGGACCCATGGCGGGGCAATGCGGATATCCAAGTCGGCATTTGAGATAGAGCCGCAAAAGCGGGGAGAAGCCACCGAATGCAAGGAGGCGATAGCCAGGGCGGCGGTAACGTTCATTGACGACGGGGATACGATTGCAGTGGATACGGGCAGTACCTGTTATGCATTTGCAAAGCATCTGGGTACGAAAAAAGATCTTCGTGTCGTGACCAACGACTTAAGCATTGCCGCTCTGCTTGACCAGTTTGAGGATGTTACGGTTTATTTCATCGGAGGTGTCATCCGCAAACATTATAATTGTACCATAGGCAGCTTTGGTACCGCACCGTTTCAGGATCTGGTTGTGGATAAGGCAATAATGGGTACAAACAGTTTTACTCTGGCAAAAGGAGCGACAACCCCGGACGTGGGACAGGCGGAGATGAAAAAGCTGCTTGTGTCTATATCGGATAAGGTTTTCATCCTGGGAAGCAGTGATAAAATCGGCCGGAATTCGTTTGTGACCTTTGCGGAAAGCAATCAGATTGATGTGATCATTACGGATGGGGCGATCAGTAAGGCATACAAAGAAAGCATAGAAGATAGTGGTATTGAATTGGTGATTGCTGAATAAAAGGGATTGTGGCAAAGGAAATTTACACTTTTATCACAACCATTTATTTCTAAAAAAGCTAGGCTACAGTGATGATATATAATAAAAACTGTAGCCCAGCAAAGCTATTTATGCATGTCTTTTTCGCACGATATTGTAAGTGCAGAAAATATCTATGCTCCCGTATTAACACCCAAATTTAATTATCTCAAAATTTCACATCAAAACCATTTTGGTTTCGGATAGCACATAACAGCTTTTTTTGTGTATTTGACGAAGTTTATTTGGGGAATAACTGCCCCTTCCTTCATTTATATCTTCTATCATATCTTGTCCCCTTTCTCCATTCTTCTTTCTTTTCGAATCCCACATAGCCACTTAAACAATAAGCCGCAGACATGTATTAAAGTTAACATGAATTGTCCTTCATATTGGCGTTCTGAGAAAGTTTACTTTCATTTTACTGCAGTTTGATAGATAAATTTACATAGTGCAATTATACTGGAAGTGACACAATAAGGCTGCATGATTAAGAAGTATCTGCAGTGCAAAGGAGGTGGCTTTATGCAGCTGCATTTTCCGGTTTTGCCGGAAGAACTGACCAGCGCAGACCAAAAAATTATAGAATATATCAGCAGCCATACCGACGTATTTTTGTTTATGACCATCGGGCAGCTGTCAGCCTCTTTAGGACTGTCGGATGCAACGGTTTCCCGTTTTGCACGGCATGTGGGCTGCAAGGATTTTAAGGAGCTTAAGCATGTAGTAATACAGCAGAGTACGGAACATAGGCCGGTACAAAAAATAGCTGCACCGCTTTTGCAGGAGACGGAATTTACACTGCAAAATTGGCTCCTGCGGCAGCAGCATTGCTTACAAAAGACCCTGGAGCAGCTGGATACATCGGAGTTTGAGTGTGCTATTAGGTCGATTCAGGAGGCAAAGTGCATCTTTATTTATGCTAAAAATGCCTCATTCTCTCTGGGACAGCTTTTGTTTTTCCGCCTGCGCCGCCTTGGGCTTTCCGTGGTGCTTCTCCCATCCGGTGGAGCAGAGGTGCTTGAAGGTCTGGCACAGGCAGGAGCAGGAGACCTTGTCATCATGTTTAATATTTCCAGAGTTTCCCGGGAGGGGAATATGATTCTTAAGTATCAGAAAATAGCTGCTTACCATACGCTGGCCTTTACCAGCAGGCTATATGTACCGGATAAGCAAAAAGCTGATATACAGCTGTATGTTTACCAGGGTGAGGAAAAGGAATACCATTCCATGTCTGCCCCCATTGCTGTAGTAGATGGGCTGGTTGTGGCATTGTCGAATAGAATGGGATATGAATCTGCCCAATGGTTCGATAGACTCAGAAATAGGTACGCTGATATCAACTGATTCCTGTAATACAGTGATTATTGTATATAGCCTGTCACTCAAAGTGATAAATAAAACATATGTAGAAATAGGAGTATAATGCCAAAAAATTATTGTAGCCCGGATCAAGGCACAGATGATGGGAATTCCTGCGGAGCACTTTACTACCGATCAGGTTCCTAACCATGGGCCCCATGAATCCCGCTAAAGGATGTAATACGGATAAGAAACTGCTCATAAAATTCCTGACTGGTATTTCTGAATAAACATAAACTGGTACTTTCAATAGGTCCAGTTTTGGGGCATAATAGCTATATTAACTTAGACCCCAAAATACAAGGAGGAATTATCATGACAGAGCAATATGAACTCAATAAAAATCTGGCTCAAATGCTTAAGGGCGGCGTAATCATGGACGTCAGCACCCCGGAACAGGCGCAAATAGCTGAAAAAGCGGGGGCATGTGCGGTGATGGCATTGGAGCGGATTCCCGCCGACATCCGGGCGGCAGGCGGCGTTTCCAGAATGAGCGACCCTAAAATGATTAGAGGGATTCAAGCGGCGGTATCCATTCCTGTAATGGCAAAAGTGCGCATTGGGCATTTTGTGGAAGCGCAAATTCTGGAGGCCATCGAAATCGACTACATAGACGAAAGCGAAGTGCTTTCTCCGGCGGATGACATCTATCACATTGACAAAACCAAATTCCGCGCACCCTTTGTCTGCGGTGCGAAGGACCTTGGAGAAGCATTGCGCCGCATTGCCGAGGGCGCGTCGATGATTCGCACCAAGGGCGAGCCAGGGACTGGCGATGTGGTTCAGGCCGTGCGGCATATGCGGAAAATTCAAAGCGAAATCCGGCTGCTCACTGCATTGCGGTCGGATGAATTATTTGAAGCCGCTAAGCAACTGGCTTCCCCATTGGATCTGGTGAAATGGGTGGCACAAAACGGCAAACTTCCTGTTGTGAACTTTGCCGCCGGAGGCGTGGCGACTCCTGCTGATGCCGCACTGATGATGCAGTTGGGAGCGGAAGGTGTGTTTGTGGGTTCTGGTATCTTTAAGTCGGGCAATCCGGAAAAACGTGCCGCCGCCATTGTAAAAGCGGTTACCAATCTTAATGATGCAAAGCTGATCGCAGAACTTAGCGAAGACTTGGGCGAGCGATGGTAGGTATCAATGAGCAGGAAATCGCCCTCTTGATGGCGGAACGCGGAAAGTAGAGTGAGCACCATGAGAATTGGTATACTTGCCTTGCAGGGCGCGTTTATAGAGCATGAAAAGATGCTGGCCAAATTGGGGGCAGACAGCTTTGAAATCCGGCAACGGGCAGATTTTACGGAAGAGATGGACGGCTTAATTTTGCCCGGCGGCGAAAGTACGGTGATGGAAAAGTTGATGCGGGAATCAGAATTAAAGGAGCCAATCCTTCAAGTGATTCAAAGAGGACTTCCTGTGATGGGTACTTGCGCCGGTATGATCCTGCTTGCGAAAACAGTTATCGGAGGAGAAAGCCATCTTGCCTGTATGGATATTACCGTGGAGCGCAACGCATACGGGAGGCAATTGGCCAGCTTCAAAACTGAATCGGAATTTGGCGGCATTGGAATCATTCCGATGGTGTTTATCCGTGCGCCATATGTTGCTAATGTTGGTCAGGGTGTGGAGGTTTTGGCAAAGGTTGACGGGAAAATCGTAGCTGTCCGGGAAAAGAATATGCTGGCTTGTGCTTTCCATCCAGAGTTGACGGAAGATACGACCGTTCATTCTCACTTTTTGCACTTGTGTAGATAAATGAATTGTTGAGAGAAGATTTTGTTGAGTAACAACAAAAAGAACTAAATAAAGTATGCCACATGATATGGGCCTGCATTGAGGGAGCGCGCAAAAGGGACAGGGCAAGCAGGGTAAGAAAAAATGGATATAATGTTTTATATTCACTTGTTATCTCGTATAATAAAATATAATATTTGAATCTTTATAATGGAGACCATTACTTATGTATCAAAAATACGAACTTGAAATACGACAAAGAGAATCAGAACACGAAGAATACGATAAATTAGCTAATATAGTAGGAAGATTCAAATTGATTTGGATCGTTATGTTAGGGTATACCATTTATAATGCATGGACAAACCATTTCCCATTAAAATTTATTGTATTGTTGTTAGTAGAAGCGGTCATTTTTATTATTGCTTGCATCTATCATAGAAAACTATTTCAACGTATCGCATATGAGGCGGGTCTTATTGCTATTGCAAAAAAGAACTTGTGCCGCATGTCAGGAGAATGGAGAACGTTCGATGACATTGGGGAAGAGTTTATTGATTACAACCATAGCTATGCAATGGATTTAGATATTGTTGGCAGGTATTCCTTGTTTCAGCTTTTGAACAGTACAAATACTTATTATGGAAGATTAAGGTTTGCTCAAGACTTGTTGGATCCTAATTATTCACAAAAAGATATACAAATGAGGCAAGAGTCTATTTCAGAATTGAGCAATGATTATCCTTGGAGTAGTCACTTAGAATATTACTTTTCAAAAATCGGTATAGATAGGTCATTTCCCACGCTTATTTCAGAATTGCAGTGTAAAAACACTTTCATCAAAAGTAAGCTTTTACAACGCTTGTTGGATATTTTCCGTGTACTCACTTGTGGGTCAATCATTTTTTCTATATTAACAAAGAACAGATACGGTATACTTGTTGCAAGCTCTCTGATTTTGTTTCAACTTATACTTTGGGGTATTGGCTTTCTTAAAGCTAATAGATATGTAGGAATAATGAGGAAAATCCCTTATAAAATATTAAAATATGATGATGTTATTCAGGAAATTGTGGAAAAGGAATTTTGTTCTTCTCGGTTAAATAAGATCAAATCAATTTTGCACTCGGCCAAAGAGGCAATACAAGATTTATCAAAGATATCAAGTAACATCAGTCAACGACAAAATGGAATTGCTTGTTTCTTTTTGAATGCTGTATGGCTATGGGATTATAAAAATGCCGTGGATTTAGATATCTGGAAACGTAAGCATGGTGATTCAGTGGCTATGTGGTTTTCCGCTATGGGAGAATTGGAAAGCTTGTTGAGTTTGGCAAATCTACCCCGTAACTGCACGGTTACTGGCCTTCCTATAATTTCCACACAGCCCAATACCATTAGAGCTAAAAATTTAGGACACCCCCTTTTAAACAATAATAATAGGGTTAGTAACGATTTGGAACTAGACAATAATATTCTAATTATTTCCGGCTCCAATATGTCTGGAAAAACCACATTTATGAGAACTGTGGGAATTAATATGATTTTAGCGAGTACAGGAAGTTATGTATGTGCAGATCATATGACATTTTCCATGATGAAAGTAATGACTTCTATGCGTATAGCGGATGCGTTAACAGAAGAAATTTCCACATTCTATGCGGAACTAAAGCGAATTAAAGAAATTATAGATGCAGCGCAGGTGAATGAGAATCTACTATTCCTGATTGATGAAATATTTCGAGGCACAAACTCTGTTGACAGGTTGAAAGGAGCCGAAGGTGTTCTACAAAAACTTCATATACTTGGAATATGCGGTATCATTACGACACATGATTTAGAGGTTTGTAAATTAGAAAGTGCATACCGGCGTATTAAAAATTATTGTTTTAATGAACAATATTCTAATAACGATATTATCTTTGATTATAAAATGAAAAAAGGAGTGTCGAAAACAACCAACGCACAATATCTTCTTAAAAAAGTTGGTATTATTTAAACAAACAATATTAATCAGATTGGGAATCAGTAATAGTTCAAAATAGATATGCCGGAAGATCAGACTGCCTATCCAACCTGTCAAAGGCTGAGTAGTATTTTGTTCACGCAAAATCTTAGTGACGATACAATCAGGGGATTGGAGCTATAATCGGTTATTTTATTTTAGACTTTTCCCATTAAAAAACTATCAATAATCATATTGGTAGTTTTTTTATATTAGACATTTAAGCAGATAAAGATTCAAGTGAGTATTTCAAGTGATCTGCTGGATCTGTTTGATTATATAAAATTCGGCAGATTGCTATACATATGTGATAGAAATTAAGCAATAACGTAGAAGGGAAATATTAGTGGGGGAAAAAGCCCGAGTAACGAAAAGGAAAGTTACTCAGGCTTGTACGCGAGATGTGAATTCTTAATTAACAGTCATAGCCATGTCGCTAATGATGTCGCTGAGTGTAGCATTACCGAAGTATGTACATGAAATGTCTGTTCTTAAATAGGATATCATGCTTTGCTGCTGTCATACATCCAGATACGCAAAATCAATCACATCACACTCATTAAATTTAGCGAACCGTTTCATACAGCCATTAACGGCTGCCTGAAGCTTTTTTGTTTGCCTGATTCCATCCTCATACCAGATATTTTTGACAACCAGGGTACTCTTCTTTATGTCAGCGACTGCTTCCACACGTCCGATAAAACTGTTGCCATAAAGCATCGGTAAAACATAAAAGCCATATTTACGTTTGTCAGCCGGAGTATAGATTTCCCAGGTGTATTCAAAGCCAAACAATGCACGGATCAGCTTTCTGTCCCACATCATACAGTCAAGCGGTGCAATCAGTTCACAGCGGGGTTTATAAGTATCGGTTTGTAATACAGTTTCTATAAGAGATAAATCCTCTGCCTGGCAGAAAAGTATATCCTTTATACCGTCTACACTGACTTGCAGAATTTTCCCTTCGTCAAGCAATTCTTTGAACATTTCAGTTCTTTGAGGAGTTTTAAGCCCCCAAATATTTAACCAAGCATCGGAAGGACGATTCCATAGAAGCCCTACTGCGCCTATCCGCCGAAGAATACGCCATTTTTGATGCTCAAATTCATCCGGCAGAGGGTCAGGAATGTCGAGGAGTTCGGCAGGCAAATACTTATGGGTGAGGTCGTAATACTTTCTTGAGCCTTTCTTATGATGAATGATCAGCTCACCGGTAGAATATAACTGCTCCAGCACCGCCCGTGACGCATTGGTATCGCCGCTCCAATTACCGCTCCAATGAATGGAAGAGTGCCAGAGTATGCTGCCCTTTATGGGCAAGCTGTCAGAGCCGACCGCTCCGTTTGCCTGGATGTAATCCTTCGTGTTTGCTTCCAGTTCCCCCAGTTCTTTGAAACGCCGTCCTCCTTCTCGTGCAGCATTCCGATAACGTTCAAAATACGGCCAGTCTTCTGTGGGAATGATGGAAAGATTTTTATCAGGATAATCCACAAGCATTCGGTCGTTATACAACAGCTCGTAAAGCGTTTGCTTTGTAAAGCCTTTGACACGGGACTGCAGGGTAAGCTCCGCATTCTTTCCACAGGAATCAACCGGATCAAATTGAATACAGCCTGTCTGGCGCACAAAATCAAAGGCGCCCTGCTTACCGTTAAATTTGTGATCGCCCAGCAGCCCGTGTTTGAGAAGCATAAAATGCCTTGCCTGTTTGTTAGTTAAAGTGATCATAGGTTTCCCTCCAGTAAATTACCAGTTTCATAATGATACTCTTTTTTGATATAGTAATGTTCAAACTTCCTTTTTTTACGGAGCAGTGTGTTATTGCTGCAGGGCATGAAGTTTTTTCAGCAATTTATTGATACGAGTTTGCTGAGGCGGTGTTAAGCCGGATTTCCGTTCTTCTAAAACTTTAATAAAATCACTTGCATTTTCACTATTAAAGCAGATTGCCGCTCTTTCAGCATGTTGGGGTACTTCTCTGGGTTTGCATTTTTGAAAATGGTTTATGATTATTGGGAAGACTGTTTCCGCATAGCTGCCGTTAGCTTTGCACAATTTTGCAAATACGCTTATGCTGTTGTCAACTGTGATAACGCTTCCTTCTTCATAATACGATTTTATCTCTGACAATTTTTCAAAAATAGGTTGAGAAGCATATACCGTTATCTTAGCTAATGCCATCATACTTCCCCATACCAATCTATTGTTTTTTGAGCACAGACAGGAAATAAATTCATTTGCGTAATCAGAAATCAATTTTGGGTTTCTTTCACCTATTTCATACAATACCTTAATACAGTCATTTGCAACTGCTCTATCTGTACCTTTCAATCCGTCAACTATTTCCCTAATTCCGGCAGAATCATTGTGTTGACACAGATATTCAGCCAATTCAATATTTGGTATTTCATCATTGCTTCCCAGCTTGCAGGCCAATTTTTCTATCATATAAAGACCTTCGAAAACAATATTATCCATATCTTGATATTATTCATACCTCATAAAATGATTATACCATAATTGTGAAGGTAATGAGAAGCCTCGTCTTTTAGTCTTTTTTATATATTTGACATCGTGGTGGATTTAGACGAGGCGGTCGCAGAAAATCGGAACGGTCATCCTTAAAATAAAAAAATGTCGAATATACCTTGTCAGACGGCCCCAACGGAAGGACCATTATTGAAAATTGTGTGGCATACAATAATGGGAACAATGGATTCAAGCTTGGAGGAGAAGGCCGGGAGGTCAGTAACATCTTAAGAAACAGTGTGGCATACCACAATAATCTGGATGGAATTACAGATAATTTTAATCCGGGAGAACTGACAATCGAAAATAATACCTCCTTTGATAACCGGCGTTTTAACATCATTATGCGCCCCAGTCCTTATAAGACAGATTCAGACGGAAATCTGATAGCCGACGGCACTGTGGTAAATAATGTATCATATCGTACTGCATCCTACAGTGCCTCCCTTGATAAAGTATACGATGATAAAATTGCGGCCAAAGAAATAAGCAATAATTATTTTTATAAAAACGGAATGAATGCCATAACATCCGATAACTTCTTTTCCCTGAATCCGGGGGAGTGCTTTAGCAGAGTTAATGGAAGAATCGTATTCGGCGATTTCCTGCGTCTGGCAAAGGACAGTGTCATAAGGAGTGCAGGTGCAGGTGCGGATCTGCCGGGAATCAACGATCCTGAACCGGAACCTAAGCCGGAACCAGAGCCAAAACCGGAGCCAAAACCGGAGCCTGAGCCAAAACCAGAGCCAGAGCCTGAGCCAAAACCAGAGCCGGGAAAGAATACCGGCGGCGGTTCTAATTCAGACAGAGATTATGGCATAAAAAACCAGTCCGACGAAACAAAGGGAAGCTGGAAAAAGGATGGAGTAGGCTGGCGCTACCAAAGGCAGGATGGATCGTATCTGAAGGAAGAGTGGGTAAAGGTAAACGGAACATGGTACTATTTTGGACTGGCCTGCTACATGGTCACCGGCTGGAATGAAGTCGGCGGAATCTGGTATTTTATGGACCAGAACGGTGCAATGAAAACAGACTGGGTGATGTGGAACGGAACATGGTATTATATGAACCTTGACGGATCTATGGCGGTGGGCTGGATCAAAGTCCATGACAAATGGTATTATCTGAATCAGTCAGGAGAATGCCTGATGAATACGATTACGCTAGACGGATACCGGGTTGATGAGAATGGAGCCTGGGTAAAATAAGATCATGTCCGGACAGATAAAAAATAAAAAAACCACTCTTGACAAATAAAACAAAACAACATATACTAGTCAATAACTTCATAAACAAGTAAAAGCGTTGATAAGAACAAGTAGCAGTACGATGGACCACACAGAAAGCAGCCGGCAGATGAGAGGCGCGTGGAATACGGATTGCGAATACATCTTTGAGCTTCGCACCAAACGGCTAAGATGCCAAGTAGGCTGCGACGGATTCCCGCACCCGTTATTGTGCTAGAGTATCGCATCAGGTACTCAAAGAGGTAAACAGCGTGAGCTGTTTATAAACTTAAGGTGGTACACGAGACTTCAGCCTCGTCCTTTTGATAGGACGGGGCTTATTTTTATGAAAAAGGAGAATAATGATGAAAATTTATGACGAATTGAAAGCCCGCGGCCTGATCGCCCAGGTGACGAATGAAGAAGAAATCAGCAAAATGGTAAATGAAGGAAAAGCCGTATTCTACATCGGATTTGATCCCACGGCCGACAGCCTTCACGTAGGTCATTTTATGGCCCTGTGCTTAATGAAGCGCCTTCAGGAGGCAGGCAATAAACCCATCGCCCTGATCGGAGGTGGAACCGGTATGGTTGGAGATCCTTCCGGAAGAAGCGACCTTCGGCAGGTGATGACAGTGGAAACGATCCAGCATAACTGTGACTGCTTTAAAAAGCAGATGAGCCGTTTTATCGACTTTTCCGAAGGAAAGGCTCTTATGGTTAATAATGCAGACTGGCTTCTTAACTTAAATTACATTGATTTCCTCAGAGAGGTTGGCCCTCATTTTTCCGTCAACCGTATGCTGACCGCGGAATGCTATAAGCAGCGTATGGAAAAAGGCTTAAGCTTCCTGGAATTCAACTACATGATCATGCAGAGCTTTGACTTCTATGAGCTGTTCAACCGTTACGGCTGCAACATGCAGTTTGGAGGAGATGACCAGTGGAGCAATATGCTTGGCGGCACAGAGCTGATCCGCCGGAAGCTGGGAAAAGATGCTCATGCAATGACCATCACCCTGCTACTAAATTCCGAGGGAAATAAGATGGGTAAAACCCAGTCCGGTGCTGTATGGCTTGATCCGGAAAAGACGACTCCTTTTGACTTTTTCCAGTACTGGAGAAACATTGCCGATGCAGATGTGTTAAAATGCCTGCGTATGCTTACCTTCCTTCCCATTGAGCAGATTAACGAGATGGACAGCTGGGAAGGCAGCCAGTTAAATGAAGCAAAAGAAATCCTTGCCTATGAGCTGACGAATCTGGTTCATGGGGAAGAGGAAGCGGAAAGAGCAAGAGAGAGTGCCAGAGCGCTGTTTACCGGCGGCAATGCGGCAGATATGCCGACCTGTGAGCTGGAAGAGGCAGATTTTACGGACGGAAGCATTGACATCCTGGCCATTCTTCAGAAATCCGGTCTGGCTCCTACCCGTTCCGAAGCAAGGCGCAATGTGGAACAGGGAGGAGTAACCGTAGAAGGCGAAACTGTTTCCGATGTGAAAGCCGTTTTTGCAAAAGAACAGTTTTCCGGAGATGGGATGATCGTAAAACGCGGTAAGAAAAAGTTTGTAAGAATAGTTGTAAAGTAATAAAAAAGTGGCTGTTGAAATATCAATGTCATTCAGTTAAGACTTCAATACCTTTTCTAGATGGAACAGGGCATGCACAAATGCATGCCCTGCTTTTTTGTGCTGAAAAATTGCAAGAATTGCAAAAGTTTTGCGACAACTTGACAAACATTGCGTAGTCACCCGCCAATGAATTAACGTATAATGAGGAAAAATGATTGAACTATAAAAGGGAGGGATAGGTAGATGGTGCTTGCAGCAGAACGAAATGGACGGATAAATATATGGATTGAGGAATTGAAAAACCACTTGTTTCATAAGCTTGATGATGTGACATTTACCGGCTTTACGACGAAACAGCATTTTACTTATGAGGAAGCAATAAAGCAGGAGTTTTATCCTATGCCACAGGGCACTTCCTGGGGAGCCAAATGGGAATACGGCTGGTTTCGGACAGAGATTGTATTGCCCAGAGAGGCGGAGGGAAAACGGATTTTTCTTCATCCTGAAGTAGGTGGGGAGATGTTGATCTGGGTGAATGGAAAAACAGCAGGTTCAAAAGATTTAAAACATGATGGAATTACACTGACCCGCTGTGGGAATGCAGGTGAGCGTTTTTTTGTGGTAGTAGAAAGCTATGCAGGGCATGGGCCAAGACTGGAAAAAGGCGGACCATGCCCTCCTTGGCGTATAGCAGTTCCTGAACCTCCGCCGTATCAGGTAATGATAGGCGTTTCGGATTTCGGTATCTGGAATGAAGATGCATTTCAGCTTCTTATGGATGTACATACCCTTTACAAGCTTTCCAAAGGACTTGATCCCAAGTCTTTAAGAGCGATGAAAGTAAACCAGGGACTTTTGGAATTTACCTTTCTGGCAGATTTTGAGCTGGAACGGGAAGCACGGGATGAATCCTTTCGTAATGCAAGAAAGGAACTGGCGCCGCTGCTTTCCTGTGTCAATGGGTCAACTGCACCGGAGTTTACCATATTTGGACAATCCCATCTGGATCTTGCCTGGCTCTGGCCCTGGGAGGAAACGAAGCGAAAATGTGCCAGAACCCTGTCTACACAAATTGCTTTGTCTGATGAATATGAAGATTACAAATTTCTTTTATGTGAACCCCCCATTATGGAAAATGTAAAAGAAAATTATCCGGAGCTGTACGGACGTCTTCTCCAGAAGGTTGAGGATGGATCCTTTATACCGGAAGGCGGGATGTATGTGGAGTCGGATACCAATCTGGTATCTGGAGAGAGCCTGATCCGTCAGTGCCTATACGGAAGAAAGTGGTTTTTGGAAGAGCTGGGAAAAGAAAGTGTCATGGTTTGGCTTCCGGACTGCTTTGGTTTTAACGGACAGCTGCCTCAGATCATGAAAGGATGTGGAATCCGCTACTTTACTACTCAGAAGATAGCCAGGGCATTAAAAGGCTGTGATGTATTTCCTTATAATAATTTCTGGTGGGAAGGAATTGACGGTTCCAGAATTCTGACTCATTTTTATAAAGAGAATAATTCCAGGCTGGATCCTCTTGATTTAATCACGAGATGGAGGGAGGATCGTATTCAGCAGGAGAATATTGATTCTTTTCTCTATCCTTTCGGATTCGGTGACGGCGGGGGTGGTGCCACCAGAGAAATGATAGAAGCAGCAGGGCGTGTAAAGGATTTAGAAGGAGCACCCCGCACCCACATGGAAAGCCCTGTTAAATTTTTTCAAAGGCTGGAGGAGGAAGGCTCGGTAACGGAGGTTTACAGAGGGGAACTCTACCTGCCCTGGCATAGGGGAACCTACACATCCCAGGCGTGGATCAAGAAAGAAAACCGGCTGACAGAACGAAGGCTACGAGAAGCAGAACTTTTAAATTCCATCGCATGCTTTGCAGAAAACGGAGAAAACCGGAGGGAAGAGCTGGAATCTTTATGGAAAGTACTGCTCTTTCATCAGTTCCATGACATCATTCCCGGAACCTCCATAACCAGGGTATATGAGGATGCCAGGGAAGCGCTAAAATCTATCGGAGAAAAAGCCCTTGATTTTTATGGAGAAGCAAGAAAGCAGATTACAGGATCAGAGGATGACGGTGTCTTACTATTCAATTCTTTATCCTGGGAGCGGGAGGAATTGGCGGAGATTCCGGCAAAAGATGGAGAGCGTCTGGTTCTGAGCGGAAGATTCCCTGTGACCCAGAAAATCGGAGATAGGATGCTGATCCCTGTGAAGGTTCCTTCCTGTGGCTATACCGATCTTGGCGGACAGAACCAAAACCAAATTGCCTGTGGCTATACCGGAATTTCAGAAGAAGAGGTATGCCGGATCTATGAAAAAGATGGTTCGTTTGTTCTGGAAAACGGTCTGGTCAAGGCTATTGTCGACGGTCTTGGTCAGGTGAGGAGTGTTTTCGATCAGGAAACAAAAACCGACTATGTCGATGGGATTGCAAACCAGTTTTTCCTGTATCAGGATATTAATGTGGATTATGATGCTTGGGAAATAAGTTCCTTCTATAAGAATGTTCCGGTAGAGTTGGGGAATACGGCAGAGCTTACCATTGTGGAGAGAGGACCGCTTAAGGTGGTGCTTCTGGTAAAGCGTATGATTCACCAATCCTCTCTGACGCAGAGAATTACATTATCCTATAACAGCAGGCGGATTGATTTTGTTACGGTCATTGACTGGCAGGAAACTCATAAGCTGCTGAAGGCAGCTTTCCCGGTTAATATCCGAACGGAAGAAGCCCTGGAAGAAATCCAGTTTGGGTATGTTAAACGCCCAACCCATCAAAACCGTCGTTATGATGCAGACCGTTATGAGGTGTGCAATCACCGGTATACTGCTATGACGGAACCGGGAAGGACCGCAGCAGTACTCAATGATTCCAAATATGGAGTCAGCACCAATGGCAATTCCATAGAACTGACTCTGTTAAAATCTCCGGTATGGCCGGATGTGCATGCAGATAAGGGAATACAGGAATTTACTTATTCTTTCTATATAGAAAGCAGGAATTTTACAGAAAGCGGAGTTGTACGGGAAGGGATGCAGTTAAATTGCCCCCTGGCATTTTGGGGGAAGGGTACCGGAGAAAAAGAATTTTTCCGGATCTCAGCAGGAAATGTGATTTTGGAGACGGTGAAGATGGCAGAAGACGGCCAAAATCATATGGTTATAAGATGTTATGAAGCCTTCGGAAAACATACCTCCTGTTTGGTGACAGCTGGCTTTAAAGTCAGCAAAGCGTGGGGAACTACCATGGAGGAGAATCTGGAAGGCGGAAAAGCGGTTCCGGTTCATCTGTTTGAAAATAGCAGTGAGATGCTCTTACATTTTGCTCCTTTTGAGATTAAAACCCTTCGGCTGATTCCATAAACGCAAAAAATGCGAATAAGGCAGTTTCGATAAAAACAAATTACGCATAGCAACAATGTGACCAAAATATTATAATAATTTCATCAACTTCAATAAGAAAATACCAAAACATGATACGGAGTTAACAAAAAATGCCCAAAAAACTAATCATTTTTACAGACAGTGGAGATACAATTATTGACGAAAGCACCGAAATTCACAATGAAGATGGTATTGTAGTTCATGCAGAACTAATACCCGGTGCAGGGGAGACTCTAAAAGCCCTTTACGAAGCAGGTTATGTCATTGCAATGGTGGCAGATGGAGAAGAACAGTCCTTTACCAATGTTTATGAAAAAAACGGCCTTGGTTATTGTTTCCATACCAGGACAATTTCCGAGATAGTCGGGATCCAGAAGCCATCTGGGCGGATGTTTCAGGATGCCATGGAGAAGAATCACCTGACAGAAGAGGACAAAAAGAGGGTGGTTATGATCGGAAACAATGTAAAAAAGGATGTTGCAGGAGCCAACCGCTTTGGAATTACTTCTATTCTCATTGACTGGTCTCCCCGCTATGATATGATTCCGGCTGATGAATGGGAAACGCCGGACTATACCGTCCATGAACCAAAAGAACTTCTGGCTCTGATAGAAAGACTGGAGGCAGAAATTAATAAAGACGGGAACGAATAGAAAGAGGGTGTGGATATTATGAAAGAAAAAGCAGCAAAGGGAAAAGAGCGCAAGATCCCGTTTAAAGTATATCTGCGCAACACCTGGCAGCTTTACTTAATGCTTCTGATCCCGGTAATTTATATGCTTCTGTTCCGTTATAAGCCAATGATCGGAGGCATCATTGCATTTAAGAAATTCAATGTATTTGCCGGCATCTGGAACAGTCCGTGGGTTGGACTTGCGAACTTTAGGGAGGCCTTCGGTTCAAAGGATTTCTGGAATGCATTGAAAAATACCCTGATATTAAACGCAGGTGATTTAATAATTGGATTTCCGATTCCGGTATTTATTGCTGTATTCCTGTTTGAAATCAGAAACACGCATATCAGGAAAGCTACGCAGACAATTTTGTATCTTCCCAACTTTCTTTCCTGGGTTATTATTTCAGGTATTATTACACAGCTCTTTTCCGTAAGTGGTCTTGTCAATGATCTGATCCGTAGAACAGGATTTGCAGAAGTGAACTTCTTAAGTTCTCCGTTTGTCTGGCGATTTGTGTATTGGTTTTCAGGTGTCTGGCAGTCAGCGGGTTATTCCTTGATCATTTATCTGGCAGCACTGACAGCGACGGATCCGTCTTTGGGTGAAGCAGCGTATATAGACGGCGCAACAAGGCTTCAGAGAATTGCCCATGTTACGATACCTCAGATCAGGCCAACGATTTCTATCATGCTCATCATGCAGCTTGGAAAAATTGTATCAATTGATTTCGACCGTCCATATATGATGGGAAATACTTTAGTAAAGAGTGCTTCAGATGTTATTAGTACCTATGTTTATAACGTTGGCCTTCAGTCAGGACGTTTTGATTTTGCCACTGCAGTTGGATTGTTCCAGTCAGTGGTGGGAATTATCCTGATTCTATCGGTGAATAAAGTTTCCAAAAAAATGGGAGAGGAGGGAATTATGTAATGGGGGAATTAAAGAGCAAGACAGAACGCAGGTTTCAGGTTTTCTGGAATACTTTTTTTGTAGTAATCAGTATTATTGCGATGATACCGATCCTCCGTGTGATATCCATGTCCCTCAGTTCCAAGGATGCGATTCTGAGTGGAAAGGTTTTTTTGTATCCGGTACAGTTTACAACGGAAGCTTACATCAGGGCATTTCGAAGCGGGAGCTTCGTCTCATCCTTTATTTATTCCGTTTTTCTGATGCTGGGATCTACGGCTGTGTGCATCATCATGACAATCATGGCGGCATACCCGCTTTCGAAGAAGAATTTAAAAGGCGGAACAATCATTATGACCCTGTTTGTATTGACGATGTATCTGGATCCGGGAATCATCCCCAAATATTTGAATGTGAAGGATTTTAAGTTGATTGATACCGTATGGGCTCTGATCATCCCGGAGGCACTCAGCGCGTATAATATGATTATTATGTGTACCGCTTTCAAAGGATTAGACTCCTCACTTTATGAAGCGGCAAAGATTGATGGCTGCAATGAGATTCAGACCTTATTCAGAGTTGCGATTCCTTTGGTTTACCCCACATTGGCTACACTCGCTCTGTTTTATGCAGTAGGCAGATGGAACCGGTTGAGTGACGTTCTTTACTATGTAAACACTTCTAAGCTTTACACAGTTCAGATGGTATTAAAACAGCTGATTGAATCGGTTAAGATATCCCAGGAAGAAGGAATTGCATCACAGCTGGTTGCTGATAACATTAAATCGGCAAGCATCGTGATTTCTATGACACCAATGATTATTGCATATCCGTTTATACAGAAATATTTTACAAAGGGCATTATGCTTGGTGCAGTAAAAGGCTGATTATTATTTAACCTCATCAAGCAGGGTCGCGGATTACGAATATCCGATTGACTAATAAATATGGGTATAGAAGAAAGGGAGGTTTTTTCATGAGAAAAGTAAGATTATTGAAAATCTGTATGGCAGTTTTTGCAGCAGCAGCTCTGGCAACCGGATGCGGTTCCAATTCTGGCAAGGACGCAGCGAAAGCAGCAGGTGCTGCAGAAACAAAGGCTGGGGCAACGGCAGCGGGAGAGAATGGAGAGGAAGTAACCATCAAAGTTATGGTTTGGGACAGAGGTGATGCAGCTCCTGGTACGACTGTAGAAAACAACACCCAGACGGAATGGATCAAACAGCAGATGAAGGAAAAGTATAACATCAATGTGGAATATGTTTCCGTTCCAAGATCATCTTCTGATGATAAGCTGAACATCATGATGTCAGGCGGAAGCGCTCCTGATATCGTATTTACATACAATCAGAGCATTTACTATAACTTTGCACAGAATGGCGGTCTGGCTGACTTGACACAGGCGTATGAAACTTATGGCTCAGATATTAAGAAGTTTGTTTCTGATGCTCAGAATATGGGACAGATTGACGGAAAACAGTTTGCAATTATGAAGCAAAGAGGTGTGGAAGCTCCCCGCCATACTGCGTATATCCGTCAGGACTGGCTGGATAAGCTGGGAATGGAAATGCCGAAGACAAAAGAGGAATTGACTGCTTACTTACAGTCAGTAAAGGATAAGAATCCAGGCGGTGTTGATAATGTAGTTCCGTGGGCAATGAGCGGTCGCAATGATACGGAGAAGGGTTATTTAAATTTCATAGGCTCTTATGCAAACCTTGAAAGCGACAAGGATGCTTATGTTTACAGCGAGTCTTATATGACAGTTGCTCCAGGCGCTATAACAGGCCTAAAGAAATTAAATGAACTGTACAACAAGGGACTTATCGCAAAGGATTTTGCTACTGATACGGCTGAAGATATCTACAAAGCCCAGGTAACTGCAGGCAATGCAGGATTCTTCTTAGATGACACAGAGCGTCCATGGGATTACATCACGATCTTAAACCAGAGTACAGGTGGAAGAACGTTTGTACCGGTACAGTGTTTTGAATTGGCCGACGGTTCCTACCGAACTCCGTTTGAACCGAGATACGGTATGTTTGTAATGGTTCCAAAGTCAAGTGAGAAAAAGGTTGATGCCTGCATGAAGTATCTAAACTGGCAGGCAGATCCGGAAGTTGCCGAGAATATTGTATACACGATAGAGCATAAGAGAGACGAAAACGGAGTACCGATTAAATTATCCAGCGAAGAACTTTCCAGTAAAAGATATCCGGGAACCTGTGATGACTTAAATATTGTAAATCTTGCTATGGAATGGACGAAGAGTAAAGATGCTATCGTATCCAAATGGGCAAAAGATCAGTCCGTTGATTGGGAAACTGCGGATTGGTTCTCCAATTTCTACGATGTACGCTCTGAAGGCAAATTCCGCTTCCCGGTATACTCTAATATTTCACAGGCAGAGGCGGATTACGGACAGAATGTAGTAAACATGATGATTGAATATGTTTACAAACTGATAAGCTGCTCACCGGATCAGTTCGACAGTATGCAGCAGACAGAATACAACAACCTTGTAAATGCAGGGCTGCAGAAGATTCTTGACGCAAGAGCAGAATATTATGACAGCATAAAGTAATTCCTTTTACGGGGCGGAAGGCTATAAGAAGCTCGTTACAGCTCTTTTTCATCGGAATAATGATGATGCCGGGAAGCTGTAACGGGTTTTTTCTGTCCATATGGTATTTTAAAGAATGGTTGGAAGGCTGTTTCCGCCCCCAGCTTTTCGAAATTCAGATGGAGACTGGCTGCAATATTTTTGAAAGATACGGTTAAATTGAGAGAAGCTTGTAAAACCGCACTCTTCCGCCAGTTCAGAAATCTTCTTTTTGGTGTTTAACAGCAGGTATTGTACATTACGGATCCGTGTCATCTGTATGTACTGGGTGAGGGTGTACCCTGTCACATCTTTAAACTGATGGGACAAATAGTAAGGACTGATATAAAACTCCCTGGAAAGTGAATCCAGAGTCAATTCTTCCGAATAATGATTATGAATGTAGTTGGCAATGGTATATATTTTTTTTGAGGCTTCATTCATCAATGGTTCATTGATGTAGATGTTAGAAGGTGCCAGCTGCCTGATCGTATAGAGAAACTCTATAAACATTCCGTGTAGAATTAGGGATTTTAATTCCGGTTCCTCATCCTGAAAGGAGTAGCGGTAAATTCGGTTTAGTTTTTTGTTGATCAGCTGCTGTTGTTTGGAAGGGAAGCGGTATATGGGAAGAGGAGAATAAAATGGTTCGAAAAGCTTTTGATAAGTTTCCGGCATACCCCAGAGCTCGGGAGGGTACAAAAATCCGATGATAAGCCGTTTGCTGGGAGCTCCTTTCAGATATTCCGTCTGGTGAAGAACCGATGGGCGCAGAAGAACCAGGTCACCTGCACGGATAGAATAAGGGAGACCCTCTACCAGATGGCATGCCTGAGGACTGATTAATAT
This sequence comes from Lacrimispora sphenoides, assembly GCF_900105215.1. Lineage (NCBI taxonomy): Bacteria > Bacillati > Bacillota > Clostridia > Lachnospirales > Lachnospiraceae > Lacrimispora > Lacrimispora sphenoides. Next base: position 2,574,838 of record NZ_FOIP01000001.1, read on the forward strand.
CATGATTTCATAAAAGGAATGAAAATGTTGGAATGGCATGTTGATATCGAAGGAACGTTCATCATAATCAAAGTAATAATAAAGGGAATGCTGGATATCGTTGATGGTAATATTATGTTTTTTCTTATAAAGCAGTGTATCACCTTGATTTGTCATAGGAACCGCCTTTATTCTTTCTAGGAAGTGGTCATGTTTCGGATATGTATTATAACAGAGAGGTCACAAGATATGCAATACATTAGCTAAAAAAAAGGAAAAATATTGTAGAGATTGCAAAGTGCACCGACCGATAAGTTGGCTGGCAGCAGAAAGGGATTGACAAAGGAATGGAAAAATTAACAGAAAAAATAGATTTACTGGTTTCAAGCTTTGAAAAGATTCTTTATGATGAAGATGATATCTTCTTAAAAAATATGGAAAAAAATAACTTATCCGGAGATAATACAGAGCTCTACCGATATTGGGAATGGACGCAGGGAGTAGGACTGTATGGTTTATGGAAAATATATGAAGAAACCGGTGAGAAAGAGCTTTTAGAGAAACTGGAAAAGTATTATAAAAGACAGCTTTCCATTGGTTTACCTTCACGCAACATTAATACAACAGCTCCTCTTCTGGCCTTATCCTATCTGGCAGAAAAAAGTGGAAATGAGACCTATATGGAAATTTGCAGGGACTGGGCGCAGTGGCTTGTGGAAGAGCTGCCCATGACAGAGGAAGGCGGATTCCAACATCTGACCTCCGATACTTTAAACGAGCAGGAGCTGTGGGATGACACGTTGTTTATGGCTGTTTTATTTCTGGCCCGTATGGGAGTTCTGCTTGATAATAAAAAATGGATTAATGAAGCGGAATACCAGTTCCTCCTTCATGCGAAATATCTGGCTGACAGAAAAAGTGGTCTCTGGTATCATGGCTGGACATTTCATGGCCGCCATAATTTCTCAAGTGCATTCTGGGGAAGAGGAAACAGCTGGATCACTATGGCTATTCCGGAGCTATTCGGCATCATTCCATGCAGCGGAGCTGTGAAGCATTATTTGACAGAAGCGCTGAAAAATCAGATTGAGGCGCTGGTTTCCTACCAGAATGAAAGCGGTATGTGGCATACGGTAATCAATGACAGTACCTCTTACGTGGAGGCAAGTGCAACTTGCGGGTTTGCTTATGGAATATTGAAAGCGGTCCATCTGGGACTTATTGATCCGTCATATGAAGCAAATGCCAGAAAGGCTCTTTTGCCGGTTCTTCAATGCATTGATGCAGAAGGCGTTGTGCATCAGGTATCTTATGGAACGCCCATGGGTAGAGAAAGTGTACAGTTTTATAAGGATGTTGAACTTCGCCCAATGCCATATGGACAGGCAATGGCAATCCTATTCCTGTTAGAAGCGTCAAAATAACAACAAGTAAATCAGTAAAGCAAAATATGACGGAGGAAGACTATGAAGCGATATATAGCACATCTGCTAAAGGGTGCAGAATATAGGACGAGGCAGTTTATAAACGGGCAGGTAAAAGATCCGGAAAACCTGCAGTACGGAGGAATCCGGGGAGATATCTGGGAGGCGAAGCCATCAATTTATGCGTTGACAACGGCAGTGGCTGTATATCTAAACGAAAATAGCAGCTTTTACTGTCATGAGGCTCTTTATGATTCCATTGATTTGGCACTGGATTTTACGGAAAGAACCCAGAGAGAGGATGGGAGCTTTGACTATCCATCCTGTAATTTCAAATCCGCTACAGATACCTCTTTCTGTTTCAAGCGGCTGATCGCAGCCTACCGGCTGCTGGTAAAATATGATATGGAGAGGGATTTGAAGCTCCTAAGCCTTCGGATAAAGTATCTGACCATCATGCGCCGTGCACTGGAGGCGATCCTGACAGGAGGCTTCCATACCCCAAACCACCGCTGGGCCATAGTGGCAGCCTTGCTTCAGGGAGCCAATCTGTTTGCTGAAGAGAAGGAATTCTCCGGGAAGCTTAAGGCCCGGGCCCAGCAGTATCTGTCTGAGGGGATTGATGGGGATGAAGACGGTGAATATGCAGAACGTTCCACTGGTAATTACAATGCGGTGGTGAATAGCGCAATGATGGCTATGTATGAGGAGAGCAAAGATGAGAACTTCTTAGGCTATATGGAGCGGAATCTGGCCATGATGTTGACTTATATAGATCCGGACGATACCATATTTACCCAGAATTCCACCAGACAGGACAAGGGAAAGCTTGAATATTTGGATAAATATTTTTACCAGTACTTGTTTCTGTGTAGTTATGCCGAGAATCCTGTGTTTGACGGAGCGGCCCATAAAATCATCCGAGACAATATGGAGCGGGGAAACCTGGCTCCGGACTGTCTGCATGTTGTCATGAACCATGATGAAATGCTTGAGCATTGCTTTAAAGGATTCGGCTTTTTAGAGGAGTACAGGAAGTTTTTCCGTCATGCCGGAGTACTTCGCGTAAAGAAAAAGGCCTACACCTATACGGTGCTGAACGGAAAGAGTGCATTTTTGTATTTTAAATGCGGAAGTACTATGGTTTATGTAAAGATTGGAGAGAGCTATTGCGACATTCGTAACTTTATTCCTCAGAAAATAGAGGAGCGGGAGAACGGATGTAAGGTAGAGGCCGTGGCAAATGGCTGGTATTACCTGCCGTTTAAAGAAAAGCAGGACACCTCCGACTGGTGGAAAATGGATCATACAAAAAGGGAAAAACAGATAAGCAGCCAGCTGAAAACTACGGTTGAGATCCGTGAGTTGGAACAGGGCCTGGAGCTTTCCGTTAAGACGGATGGGCTGGACCGTCTTCCTATGCGGCTGGAGGTTTGCATCCCCGCAGGAACTACCCTGGAGCATCCGGCCTTCAGTCTTAAGGCGGGAGTGGGCGAAGGTCTGATTTTGAGAGATGGCTTTCTGACGGTACGTGATGAACAAAAGGAACTGGTACTTGGTCCGGGTTTTGGTGAGCATGAATTCCAGGGGCATTATTCAGGCGAGGAGATAAACTGTGATGGGTATACGGTCTATGCCAATGGGTATACGCCGTTGGAAAGAACTTTTCAGATTACAGTAAATGGTTGAAAGAGAAGAAAAAGACTATGTATCAAATAGAAACCGGCCCAGTGGAAGGATAAAGATTGCAGAAGAAGTTAGCTTCAAGCTTAAAATATTATGCTTGAAGCTATTTTTTATCCTCCCCCTGGATTTGTCTATAATTTTAATCCGTCTGGAACCAGCCGATATGCTTCAAGGCCAGGACGGCATAAGCTCCGGATCTCTTAAGGTAAGAGCAAAGTGAAGCTTTTCATCGTAAGATTCAAGTTGAGGCAGAGTTTCATATTCTTTTCTCAGCTTTTCATAAATGCTTAATATGGGCTGACACCGGATGGAGGTGGTATCAAGGATATCATAAAGATGTTCCGCTGCCAGATCAACAATGGATTCATCCAGGAGGCCGTCATTTTTCATCCGGGTGAGGATGGACAGGATGTCGTCTGTTGGAAAAGAAGCCTTATAGCTTCTGGCACCGGTTAAGGCGCTGATGATATCGGCAATGGCCACCAGGCGTTCTTCCGTAGTTAAATCCTCGGCTTTCAGCTTTTTCGGATAACCGGTTCCATTCAGTTTTTCATGATGACGCAGTGCGATGCGCTCAATGGTTTTATCAATGCTGCCGCCGAATATTTTCTCCGTGAAGTTTACATGGGTCCGCATGATTCCCATGGCCTTTTGGCTTAATTTTCCTGGATACTCAAGAATTTCAACAGGAATAGCGATTTTACCCAGATCGTGCAGCAGCGATCCGCAGAGTACCAGGTTTAATTGATTCTCATTTAAGGACAGGAGTTTTCCAAGCTCATAGCTGATGCTGGTGGTGGTTATGGTATGAGTTACGGTGTAATGGCTTCTGAAATCAATGATAAAGACCAGCATTTTCAAATATTCCGTAGTCTCTTCTTCGGAAAGTGGAATGCTGGTTAAAAAATCGAAGTATTCTGAATCTTTTCTCCATTCATTTTCAATGGAATCTTTAAAGTTAAGCTTGGCAGCAAGACCTACGATGTGAGGAGCAAATACGTTATTCGTTCCCTGGGTGATCAGCTGAAGGGTTTCCTCCCAGGAACGCTTTTCCAGTGACATGGAGACATCAATGCGGTCTGCAACGTGAAGGATTTGTGATAGATCTTTTAATTTCGTGCTGGGTTCATCTCCCTGCTCCAGGAAATTCCAGGTGATGTGGTGTAAGAGTACTGCAGGAGCTAATTCCTTAAGGGGAGAAAAATATCGTATGAAAAGATATCCGTAGAAAGAGTGATCCCAAATATCGTCGGTTTCAAATTGAAGCATCCTGGAGATTTCTTCTGTCTTGTATGCTCCGATATCATGAAGCTGGGCCAGAAAGCAGATATCCCGAAGCTCCTGCTTGGAATACTGCCCGGTATCCTGCAGCATACGGGAAATGATGTACGCCACGTGGGAACCGTGTTCCGTCAGCCGTGGATCAATATAATTACAGAAGCGCCGGATAATGCCTAAGACGCCTTTGTTATTTAATTTTTTTGTATATTGTATTTGCATACTTGAGTCCTCCTGTGTAGTCGTTGCTCTCAAATCAGTTTACCATATCAATCCATATATGGAAAGAAAAGAAAGAGGGCTATTACATAATTAATTCTACTTAATATAGGAAAAGGTGTATGTGAAAAAAATAAATTGATGTATGCTCATTATTTTGTATGAATTCGAAATATTTGACTAAGGTATACGTATATGTTAAAATAAAGACTGATATGTAAATCAATGGAAAAGACAGGTAAAGTGAGGATATTGGCCTATGGAAAGTAAATACAGGCGTCTTTATAAGGAGCTGCTAGAAAAAATAGAAAAGCGGGAATACCGTCCGGGAGACAAGCTTCCGGCGGAAGGAGAGCTGATGGAGATATACGGTGCATCCCGTGATACTGTCCGCAAAGCCCTGGGGCTTTTGGAGGAAGATGGCTGCATCCGCAAAGCCAGGGGAAAGGCCGCTGAGGTGTTGGATAAGAGCAAGTTTAATTTCCCGGTATCGGAGATAGCAAGCTTTAAGGAAATCTACCGTTATTCAGATTCCAGGCCCAAAACCTTTGTGGAGAATTTAGAAATTGTAAAGAATGATAAAAAGCTGATGGAAGCCCTTCAGATCGGCCCGGAGGATGAGGCCTTTGTATTGGAACGGGTCCGGGAAATCGATGGGGAAAAGATCATTATTGATAAGGATTATTTTTCGAGGAAAGTCGTGGAAAATCTGCCTTTGCGCGCTGCTCAGGATTCTGTTTATGAATATCTGGAGAATGAACAGGGGCTTAAAATCGGCTTTGCAATGAAGGAGATCACGGTCCATACGGCAACGGATGAGGATTACCGGCTCCTTGATATGGGACGTTATGATATGGTGGTGGTGGTGAAGAGTTATACGTATCTGGAGGACTCAACTTTGTTCCAGTACACGGAATCGCGCCACAGGCCGGACAAGTTTAAGTTCGTGGATTTTGCCCGCCGGAAGTTGTAATAATAAGAAGAGAAGAACGCGCTTCTCACATACTCCAGACGTAACGGTTTAACTCTATCTTATCAGGTCCGTACAAATACCGCATGCGGCGTCGCTTATCTGCAGACGAACAAGTTAAATTATCTTTTCTGCATATTGACAAAGATATACGTATATGTTATAGTGTAATCACAAAATAAACGTATAAGTTTGGGAGCGCCAAAAACATGTATGAAGGGAGTATGAATATGGGTAAGTATGAGAGCGATGCCAGGAAACTATTAGAGTATGTGGGGGGAAAGGGAAATATAGGGGCAGTGACCCACTGTATGACGAGAATGCGTTTTGCCCTGGTTGATCCGGCAAAAGCGGATACCAAGCAGATTGAAGCGCTTTCAAGTGTCAAAGGTACCTTTACACAGGCCGGACAGTTTCAGGTAATCATTGGAAATGATGTACAGTCCTTTTACAATGACTTTGTATCCGTATCCGGTGTGGAAGGAGTATCCAAGGACGAAGTCAAGAAAGAGGCTAAAGGGAATTTAAACCTTTTGCAGCGTGCGGTGGCAGATATCGCGGAGATTTTTGCTCCATTGATTCCGGCGATCATCGTAGGCGGTCTGATTCTTGGATTCCGTAACATAATAGGAGAGATCAACCTCATGAATGGGGGAACCCAGACTCTCATTTCTGTGTCACAGTTCTGGGCAGGTGTTCATAGCTTTCTTTGGCTCCTCGGCGAGGCGATCTTCCATTTCCTGCCGGTAGGAATCACCTGGTCTGTTACAAGAAAAATGGGAACCACCCAGATCCTTGGAATTGTTCTGGGGCTTACCCTTGTATCTCCCCAGCTTTTAAATGCCTATGCCATGGCATCAGGCGCTGAGGTACCGGTCTGGGACTTTGGTTTTGTAAAAATGGAGATGATCGGATACCAGGCTCAGGTCATTCCGGCCATTTTAGCTGGCTTTGTATTAGTCTATCTGGAGAGGTTCTTTAAGAAAATTACGCCTCAGACAATCTCTATGATCGTGGTTCCATTCTGTTCCCTGCTTCTGGCGGTAATCGCTGCTCACGCAGTGGTAGGCCCGATTGGCTGGGCGATTGGATCCTGGATTTCAAAAGTCGTTTATGCCGGGCTCACTTCCAGCTTCCGCTGGCTGTTTGCAACCTTATTTGGCTTTATATATGCTCCGCTTGTTATTACCGGCCTTCATCATATGACCAATGCCATTGACTTACAGCTTATGGCAGAGTTTGGAGGAACGATGCTGTGGCCTATGATTGCTTTATCCAATATTGCCCAGGGTTCAGCAGTTCTTGGCATGATGTACCTCCAGAAAAAGGATGAGGAAGCAAAGCAGATCTCCATTCCTGCCTGTATTTCCTGCTATCTGGGAGTTACGGAGCCGGCAATGTTTGGTGTGAATTTAAAGAGGGGCTTTCCGTTCCTTTCTGCCATGATCGGTTCCGCCATAGCCGCTACGGTTTCTGTGGGAATGAATGTTATGGCAAATTCCATCGGCGTGGGCGGTATTCCAGGTATCCTGTCTATCCAGCCTCAGTATATGGGAATCTTTGGCTTGTGCATGCTCATTGCCATTGCAGTACCCTTTGCACTGACAGTTATGGTTGGAAAAAAGAAAGGAATTGTATAAATGGAGAGCTTTAAGAAATCATGTGTTTATCAGATCTATCCCAAATCCTTCCGGGACAGCAATGGTGACGGGATCGGAGATTTAAAGGGAGTGATGGAAAAACTGGATTACTTAAAAACGCTGGGAGTGGATTACCTCTGGCTGACCCCGTTTTTCCTGTCTCCTCAGAATGACAATGGGTATGATATCCAGGATTACTGCCGGATCGATCCTCTGTTTGGGACCATGGAGGATTTGGATCGGCTGACCGCAAAGGCCGGAGAGCTGGGTATGGGGCTGATGTTTGATATGGTTTTTAACCATACCTCCACAAGTCATGAATGGTTTCAAAAGGCTCTTAACGGCGATAAGAAATTTCAGAACTACTATTTCTTTAAGGAAGGAACTCCGGGTAATCCGCCGACTAACTGGCAGTCAAAGTTTGGCGGCAGTGCATGGGAATACTCGGAGGAAGTGGGGAAATATTACCTTCATTTATTTGACAAGACCCAGGCAGACCTAAACTGGGAAAATCCCATGGTGCGGGAAGAGATAAAAAAGGTAATCCGGTTCTGGAAGGAAAAAGGGATCAAGGGATTCCGGTTTGATGTGATTAATCTGGTTTCAAAGCCTTCCGCCTGGGAGGATGATGAGGAGGGAGACGGCCGCCGGTTTTACACGGACGGCCCCCGGATTCATGAGTATCTGAGGGAAATTGTGGTAGATACGGGGTTAGATGCCGATGATATCATTACGGTGGGAGAGATGTCCTCAACCACCATTGATCACTGCATCCGATATACCAATCCCGATGAAAAGCAGTTTAAGATGTGTTTTAATTTTCATCATTTAAAGGTGGATTATAAGGACGGAGATAAATGGTCTTTAATGCCCTTTGATTTTAAAAAACTGAAAAAGATTTTCCACACATGGCAGACTTCCATGGCAGAAGAGAACGGTTGGAATGCGGTGTTCTGGTGCAATCATGACCAGCCAAGGGCCGTGTCCAGGTTTGGCGATGATGGAATATACAGAAAGCGTACCGCAAAGATGCTGGCTACTGTCATACACGGGATGCGGGGCACGCCCTACATTTACCAGGGAGAGGAAATCGGCATGACCAATGCGAATTTCACCCATATTTCCCAGTACCGTGATGTAGAAAGCCTTCATTACTTTGAAATTTTGAAAGAACAGGGAAGAAAAGAAGAAGAAATTTACCGGGTATTAAGAGAGCGGTCCAGAGATAACAGCAGGACTCCCATGCAGTGGGAAGCAGGAGAGCAGGCCGGATTTACCACAGGCACCCCGTGGATCGGTGTCAATGAAAATTGTGAGGAGATCAATGTGAGGGAAAGTCTTGCTGATCCTGATTCGGTCTTTAGTTACTATCAGAAGCTGATTGAACTGAGGAAACGCTGCAACGTGATCAGTGAAGGAAGCTATGAGCCTGTTCCACTTAAGCAGGAAGGAATTTTTGCCTATCAGAGAAGCTGGCAGAAAGAAAAGCTGCTGGTCTTTGCAAATTTTACCGGAAAGCACCAGGAGATAGAAGGAAGGGAGGCCTTGGACAACTGGGAGATCCTGTTATCCAATGACAGCGCTCCAAAGATCAATGGGAAAAAGTTAGTACTGGCCCCCTTTGGCGCAGTCATGCTGCATTCCTGTGAGAAGGCTTAAACCTCCATCAGATGCTGCACCAGAATTTTGAATCCCATCAGGATCAGGATCAGTCCGCCGGCAAATTCTGCTTTTGATTTATAGCGGGTTCCAAAGACATTTCCTACTTTAACTCCCAGGACAGACAGGGTAAAGGTGGTAGCTCCGATAAAGGAAACAGCCGGAACGATCTGTACCTGCAGGAATGCAAAGGTAACCCCCACTGCCAGAGCATCTATGCTGGTTGCTATCGCCAGAGGGATCATGTTTTGGGGAGACATGGGGGAAACCTCACATTCTTCCATTTCATTGCTAAAGGATTCCTTTATCATGCTGATGCCAATGGCTCCAAGCAAAATAAAAGCGATCCAGTGGTCAATGGAAGTGATGGCTTCCTTAAACTGCGATCCCAGAAGGTAGCCCAAAAGCGGCATCCCGGATTGGAATCCACCGAAATACAGGCCTGCGATGACTGCATTGTTCCAGTTCATCTTTGGCATGCATAATCCTTTGCAGATGGAGACGGCAAAGGCATCCATGGATAAGGCTACCGCGATGATGAACAATTCTAGTAATGACATGTGATATTCCTCCTAAGTATAGGCTTAATAAATATATGCCCCGGAAAAAAAGGATAGAATTAATCCTTTTTATTCAACCGTATTTTTTCCAGATATTCAAACAGCTCAGGGTCTACGTTATCGAAGAGGCGGTTTTTCTTTGAGGGAATTCTCTCCAGATGTTCCTTTTTAATCTCAGTATTTGTCTCTTCGATTTCTTTTTTTAAATCCCTGGCGGAGAGGCGTGTGCTGCCTGTTCCTAGGATGATGATCTGCTCTAACTTGTCCGAGGTGGCTACCCGCACCTGATACTGCCTGCCGATCTGTTGGGAGACCTTTTCGATGTACTGGTCTGCGGTTTCCGCTTCCTTAGTAAAGATCACATGAATGTTGTGGTATTTTATGACTGTGCCTGGGTTTCCCTTGACCTTGTAGCCGTCAAAAACCAGAATGACATTGCATTTTTTATAACCCTGGTAATTGCATAGAATATCCTGAAGTTTCGTTCTGGCGGAGTCCATATTGGTCTCCGCCAGTTCCTTTAGATCAGGCCAGGCAAATATGATGTTGTAGCCGTCTATTAAAAGATATTCGGAGCTCATTGTTTGCCTCCTAATGGAGCAAGCGGAATGCTTGCATATTCAGTTGCGTGGGAACCCTATAGTTTCTTGATGCAGTTTTCATAAATTCGTTTAAACAGTATGGTGGTTAAAACCAGAGACATGATTTCAGCCAGAGGGAAGGCAAACCAGATTGCATGAAGTCCAAAGACTTTCGCGAATATATATGCAATTGGCAAAATACAAACAAGCTGCCTGGCGACGGATACGATCAGGCTGTAGATGCCGTTTCCAAGAGCCTGGAAAACAGAACCGATAATGATGCTGTAGCCGGCAAAGAGGAACCCTAAGCTGATGATGCGAAGAGCGGGTACCCCAATGGAAATCATGTACTCGGAGGCATCAAACAGGAGTAAAAGCTGCTTCGGGAACACCTGGAAGATGATAACTCCCAGGAACATAATGGAGACAGATCCTATGACGCTGGAGCGTATGGTTTTCATGATACGGTCCCTGTTTTTTGCACCCCAGTTATAAGCGACAATGGGCACCATACCGTTATTAAGTCCGAACACTGGCATAAAGATGAAGCTTTGCAGCTTAAAGAAAATGCCGAATACGGAGACTGCGGTTTCGGAGAACAAAAGGAGGATCTTATTGACACCAAAGGTCATGACAGAACCGATGGACTGCATGATAATGGAGGGAAGTCCTACCTTATAAATATCAATGATCGTTTCTTTATGCGGGCGAAAACTCCGCATGTTTAAATTTACATCAGGATTCCTGGTTAAATTAAAATACAGCAGGAGCATCATGGCAATGATCTGGCCGATAATAGTTGCAATAGCGGCTCCGGCAATGCCAAGGCGTGGAAATCCAAAGAGCCCGAATATGAGGATTGGGTCCAGAATGATATTGATGATGGCTCCCAGTCCCTGGGTGATCATATTATAGATGGTGCGGCCGGTGGACTGCATGATCCGTTCAAAAGCAATTTGCAGATAAACGCCAAAGGAAAAGATGGTGCAGATGGAAAGATAGATGGTTCCCTGGTTGATGATTTCTTCATTGCCTGTCTGCACCGTAAAATAAAACCGGGAAAAGAAGATTCCAAACAGGGCGGAGACAAGATAGCTGAGAATAAAAACAAATATTCCATTGACTGCGGCCAGATTTGCCTTTTCCGGATTCTTTTCCCCTAAGGAGCGGGAAAGGAGAGCATTGACTCCCACACCGGTTCCTACGGCGATGGCGATGATTAAATTTTGAATGGGAAATGCCAGGGAGACAGCAGTAAGAGCTGTTTCGCTGATCTGTGCCACGAAAATACTGTCGACTACGTTATAAAGTGCCTGTATCAACATGGAAATAACCATGGGAAGAGACATGGTCAGTAAAAGCTTGTTCACCGGCATGGTTCCCATCTTATTCTCTTCAGGTCTTATAGCATCCAATGTTTTAGACATAAAAAAAGGCCCTCCTGATTCTTTAGTAAGCGTGTTCATAATTGTAACTGTTACGACTGGAAAAGTCAATATTGTATGATTTATTAGGTTCTATTTCCCAATGTTGGTGATAATTTGTGAAAAATAAGTATTGCAGGTTAAAATGGATTATGATATTATAAGTGAAATTCATTGTAGTTAAGTGATGAACTGTTATAAAACAGGCCTGTGCAGGGAATCATGAATCAACAGGAGTTTAAATACATTCGGTGAGCCAAAGGCGAACCGGACTTCCGTTATATCGAAAAAGGCAGAGAAGGAGACTCTGGCCTATGGACCTCAACAGGAAGAGGGCGTCACCGACTGAGAGCGCCGTCACGTGGGACTTGGCTAAGGGAACACTCCGGAGCCGATATGCCGAAGCGGCAGTCAATTCTTAAAAGTGATTGACTGTGACATGAGTAGGCGTATCCGTACACATGCGTTAAATGTTTGAGTGGGGACATTTGCTTATCCGGCTGTCATATCTGCGGCCGGAGGAAGAAGCAGCTGTCTCAATGCGGGTGGTACCGCGGGAACTTATAGCCATATAAATCCCGTCCCGGAATATGTAACTGTATTCCGGGGCGGGATATTTTTATGCTTAGCACGGCTAAACGATCAAATACCCTTTACCGGAATCAAAACAATTACATTCAGGTAAGGAGAATGCAGATATGGAATTTATCAGTGGTGTTAAAGAAAAGGAGACGGTCCCTGTGGACCGCATCAAATCCGGCGGTTATGAAGGCCGGACCGTAAAAATGGAAGGAAGCGTCCATACCATAAGGGATATGGGAGAGGTTGCTTTTGTGATCCTTCGGAAAGCAGAAGGACTGGTACAGTGTGTGTACGAGGAAGGGAAAACGGATTTTGACTTAAGTCTTTTAAAAGAAGAGTCGGCGGTCCGGGTCACTGGAATCGTATCAAAGGAAGAGAGGGCTCCCCATGGGTTTGAAATCCGCCTTTTGGAGATTGAACGTTTATCCCAGCCGGCAGAGGCCCTTCCTGTGGCAATCAGCAAGTGGAAATTAAACACTTCCCTTGAGACAAAGCTGACGCTGCGCCCCATTACCCTTCGCAATCCCATGGAGAGGGCAAAGTTCCGTATTCAGGAAGGCATTGTAAGAGGCTTCAGGGACTTCCTTCACAGCCAGGGTTTTACGGAGATCCGTACACCAAAGATCGTAGCCCGCGGAGCAGAAGGCGGCTCCAACGTATTTAAACTGGATTATTTTAATAAAAAAGCAGAACTGGGTCAAAGTCCCCAGTTTTATAAGCAGACCATGGTAGGCGTATACGACCGGGTATTTGAGGTCGCTCCCGTCTTCCGTGCAGAAAAGCATAATACAACAAGACATTTAAATGAATATACCAGTATGGACTTTGAAATGGGATACATTGACAGCTTTGAGGAGATCATGGAAATGGAGACAGCCATGCTCCAGTATACCTTTGGACTTCTATGCGAGGAATATGAAACAGAGCTTAAAATGCTTAAGGTCACACTCCCCGATGTAACTAGTATCCCAACAGTCCGTTTCGCAGAAGCAAAGGAACTGGTTTCGGGGAAATACAACCGCAAGATCAGAAACCCCTATGATCTGGAACCGGAGGAGGAAGTGCTTATCGGCCGGTACTTTAAGGAAGAGTATGGCAGTGATTTTGTATTTGTTACCCATTATCCGTCAAAGAAGCGTCCTTTCTATGCCATGGACGATCCGGCAGACCCTAAGTTTACCTTAAGCTTTGATTTATTGTTCAAGGGGCTGGAAGTGACTACCGGAGGCCAGAGGATTCATGATTATGCAGCGATCCTCAAGAAAATGGAGGCCAGAGGCATGAATCCGGAGGATATTTCTTCCTATTTAATGATATTCCAATATGGTATGCCGCCTCACGGAGGCCTTGGAATCGGTCTGGAGCGCCTTACCATGCGTCTTCTTGATGAAGGAAATATTAGGGAGACCACCCTTTTTCCAAGAGATGTAACGAGACTGGAACCATAATAAAGAGGAACCACCCTGCGGGTATACCTTTACGCCCGGTAAAATGGGTGGGTCCTGCCCAGAAAACGTGGGCTGGAAATATGAAAGGAGGAAGAAAAAGATGGCACACATGATCGATGATGCTACAATCGAATATGTAGGAATCCTGGCACAGCTTGAACTTGACCAGACAGAAAGGGAAGCGGCAAAGAATGATATGGGCCGTATGCTGGATTATATTGATAAATTAAACGAACTGAATACCGACGGCGTGGAACCCATGTCCCATGTATTCCCGGTACACAACGTTTTCCGTGAGGATGTGGTGGAAAACGGTGACGACAGAGAGAACATCTTAAAAAATGCTCCGGAAAGTAAGGATGGAGCCTTTAAGGTGCCAAAAACAGTGGAATAGGGGGGAGACTCGTATGACAGCGAAAGAAATATTATCCCTTACGGCGGTACAGTTGGGGAAAAAAATAAAAGACGGAGAGGTTACTTCCGTAGAAGCAGTAAAAGCAGTCCTGGGTCAGATAAAGGCCATGGAGCCGGTGCTTAACAGCTTTGTGACCATAGAAGAAGAAAAAGCACTGAAACAGGCGGAGGAGGTGCAGAGGCAGATCGCAGCCGGTGAACTGACCGGTCCTCTGGCAGGTGTACCGGTAGCGGTAAAGGATAACATCTGCATCGATGGAATGAAGACCACCTGCAGCTCCAAAATCCTTTGGGACTTCGTTCCTGCTTATACGGCCACAGCAGTGGAGAATTTAAAAAAAGCCGGAGCAGTGATTCTTGGAAAAACCAATATGGATGAGTTTGCTATGGGAAGCACCACGGAAACTTCGGCATACGGAGTTACAAGAAACCCATGGAACCCGGACCACGTTCCCGGCGGTTCCTCCGGCGGTTCCTGTGCGGCGGTAGCGGCGGCGGAATGCTTTTATGCCTTGGGGTCGGATACAGGAGGTTCCATAAGACAGCCAGCCTCTTTCTGCGGAGTTACCGGATTAAAGCCTACTTACGGAACCATTTCCAGGTACGGGCTGATTGCCTACGGGTCTTCCTTAGATCAGATCGGGCCTGTTGCAAAGGACGTGTCGGACTGCGCCGCGGTTCTTGAGGTTCTGGCTTCCCATGATGAGAAGGACAGCACATCCGTAGAGCGGAAAGACTGTGACTTTACTGAGGCTTTAAGAGATGATGTGAAGGGAATGCGGATCGGCATACCGGCGGATTATCTGGGGGAAGGCCTTGATCCAGAGGTAAAGGAGGCGGTTTTAAAAGCCGCAAGGGTTCTGGAGGAAAAGGGAGCTATTCTGGAGACTTTTGATCTGGGTATGGTGGAATATGCGATTCCGGCATATTATGTGATCGCTTCCGCAGAGGCCAGCTCCAACTTATCCAGGTTTGACGGTGTGAAATATGGCTATCGTGCAAAAGAATACAACGGACTTCACGGCATGTATAAAATGAGCCGTTCTCAGGGATTTGGCCCGGAGGTAAAACGACGCATCATGCTTGGTTCCTTTGTATTAAGCTCCGGTTATTATGACGCCTATTATCTGAAGGCATTAAAGACAAAGGCTTTGATCAAGAAAGCATTTGACGAGGCATTTTCAAAATACGATGTGATTTTAGGGCCTGCTTCCCCGTCTACAGCACCAAAGCTTGGAGAGAGCTTAAGCGACCCCTTAAAGATGTACCTGGGCGATATCTATACCATTTCCGTAAACCTAGCCGGTCTTCCAGGTCTTACGGTTCCCTGTGGCAAGGATTCTAAAGGACTGCCCATTGGAGTTCAGTTTATTGGGGATTGTTTTAAGGAGAAGAACATCATCCGGGCAGGCTTTGCTTTTGAGCAGAGCAGAAGCTATGAGATGGCTCCTATGGCAGCAGATGCTGTTTTAAGACCCGCGGGAAGGGAGGAGAGGTAAATGAGCAAACAGTATGAGACAGTTATAGGACTGGAAGTCCATGTGGAACTTGCCACAAACACGAAAATCTTCTGCGCCTGCTCTACGGAATTCGGCGGAGCACCCAATACCCACACCTGCCCGGTATGCACTGGTATGCCCGGTTCCCTTCCGGTCCTTAATAAGCAGGTAGTGGAATATGCCCTTGCAGTAGGCCTTGCGGTAAACTGTCAGATCAACCAGTACTGCAAGTTTGACCGGAAGAATTACTTTTATCCCGATAATCCGCAGAACTATCAGATATCCCAGCTTTATCTCCCCATCTGCCACGATGGCTGCGTAGAGATTGATACACCGGCAGGAAAGAAAAAAATCGGGATCCATGAGATCCATATGGAAGAAGATGCGGGAAAGCTTATCCATGACGAATGGGAGGATTGTTCCCTGGTGGACTTTAACCGGAGCGGGGTTCCCCTCATTGAAATCGTTTCAGAACCTGATATGAGAAGCGGGGATGAGGTGATCACCTACCTGGAAAAGCTGAGACTCATCATTCAGTATCTGGGTGCTTCTGACTGTAAGCTTCAGGAAGGCTCCATGAGAGCCGATGTGAATTTATCTGTCCGTGAGGCCGGTTCCTCAGAACTTGGAACCAGAACGGAGATGAAAAATTTAAACTCCTTTAAGGCCATTGCCCGTGCCATTGAAGGAGAACGGAAGCGCCAGATCGAATTGCTTGAAGAAGGGAAGCCGGTGGTTCAGGAAACAAGGCGGTGGGATGACAACAAGGAATCCTCCTATGCCATGCGCTCCAAAGAGGATGCCAGGGATTACCGTTATTTCCCGGACCCGGATCTGCCTCCAGTGGTCATAAGTGATGAATGGATCAGGAGCATAAGGGCCAGACAGCCGGAGCTTCGGACGGAGAAGATGGCCCGCTATCAGGAGGAGTTTAAGCTATCTGAATATGATGCGGATATCATCACCGGCTCTAAGCATATGGCAGATATTTTTGAAGCGGTCACCACAATCTGCGGTAAGCCGAAAGAGGCTGCAAACTGGCTGATGGTAGAGGCCATGCGGCTTTTAAAAGAGCGTGACACGGATCCTGAAAAAATGACATTTTCCGCGGAAAACCTTGCAAAATTAATTCTTTTAGTAGATAATGGTACCATTAACCGTACCGTGGGCAAGGAAGTCTTTGAAAAGATCTTCGCAGAAAACATTGATCCGGAACAGTATGTGGAAGAAAAAGGATTAAGGGTAGTAAATGACGAAGAGGAGCTGCACAGGGTAATTGAGGGAATCGTTTCCGCTAATCCACAGTCCGTGGAGGATTATCATAGTGGAAAAGAGAAAGCTTTTGGATTTTTGGTAGGCCAGACCATGCGGTCCATGAAGGGAAAAGCCGATCCGGGAGCGGTCAACAGGATTCTTAAGGAACTATTAGGTTAAAGGAGTCTATATGAGGAGGAAAAAGAAATCTATGAAGCCATATGTTGAGATGACAAAGGAAGAGTTACAGGAACTGAGAAAACAGCTTCACGTGCAGTATAAGGAGTTTCAGGGCAAGGACTTAAGGCTTGATATGTCGAGAGGAAAGCCCAGCACAGAACAGCTGGATATATCCATGGGAATGATGGATGTATTGAGCAGCAACGACGATTTGACCTGTGATGACGGTACCGACTGCCGTAACTATGGGGTGCTTGACGGAATCAAGGAGGCAAAGGAGCTTCTTGCCGATATGATGGAGGTTGCGCCTGACCATATCATTATTTACGGAAATTCCAGTTTAAATGTCATGTATGATACGGTTTCACGCTCCATGACTCACGGCGTTATGGGAAGTACTCCCTGGAGCAAGCTGGATAAAGTGAAATTCTTATGCCCTGTTCCTGGATACGACAGACATTTCTCCATAACCGAATACTTTGGGATCGAGATGGTAAATGTTCCCATGACCCCAACCGGTCCGGACATGGATATGGTGGAAGAGCTGGTGGCAAACGATGATTCCATTAAAGGAATCTGGTGCGTTCCGAAGTACTCCAATCCTCAGGGAATTTCCTATTCCGATGATACAGTACGCCGCTTTGCCCGGTTAAAACCGGCTGCAAAAGACTTCCGTATCTACTGGGACAATGCGTATACCATTCATCATTTATACGACAGGGACCAGGATCATCTCATTGAAATCCTTGCAGAGTGCAAGAGAGCCGGTAATCCGGATATGGTTTATAAATTCGCCTCCACTTCAAAAGTCAGCTTCCCAGGTTCCGGTATCGCAACCATCGCGGCCAGCCAAAACAACTTAGTTGACATAATGAAGCAGTTAAAGATTCAGACCATCGGCCATGATAAGGTAAACCAACTGCGCCATGTACGCTTCTTTGGAGATATTCACGGCATGGTAGAGCATATGAGAAAGCATGCAGATATCATGAGACCGAAATTCGAAGCAGTGAACCAGATCCTGGAAAGAGAGCTTGGCGGACTTGGAATCGGAGAATGGACCAGTCCCAAAGGCGGCTATTTCATTTCCTTTGATTCTCTTGACGGATGTGCAAAAGCCATTGTGGCAAGGTGCAAGAAATCCGGTCTCGTCATGACCGGAGCAGGAGCCACTTACCCATATGGAAAGGATCCAAGGGATAATAATATCCGCATTGCGCCTTCTTATCCTCCTTTATCTGATCTGATCCTTGCGATGGAATTATTCGCTCTTTGTGTGAAGATCGTAAGCATTGACAAGATTTTAAAAGAATCATAAAACTAAAAGCGCCGGAAAATGACAGCAGTTTCATCATTTTCCGGCGCTTTCTTTTTATTTTTCTGGATCAGGCTCCTCTCTTTTTGGTAAAGCCCATCAGGTCCATTTGCATGGTAAATATATCCCTTGCCTTAAGGCTTTGTAAGGCTCCTTCCATAAAAAAGGTTTCTCCCGCCTTTTCTGTCTTATCCCGTCTTACATCCCAACCCCAGATAATGGTGGGGACGCCGTCTCCTGTATGGTCTCTTGCTTCACAGGGGGTGGAATGGTCTGCTGTGAAAGCGATGTAACATTGTTCTCCGTTAATGTGATCCATGATATAGCCTGCCATGCTGTCGATCTCTTCTATGATCCGGACCTTTTCCAGAGGCTGGTTGTCATGACCTGCCAGATCGGTGCCCTTTATATGGACGATGACCCAGTCGTAGCCTTCCTTTATCGATTCCACAGCCTTCCTGGCTTTTCCCATGATGTCTGTGTTAAATCCGCCGGTAAAGGAATCCTGTACGTAATAATCGAAACCAACCAGCCGGGCGATCCCTCCTACGGTGATATCGCCTGCAATGCAGAGGGCGCGGATGCCCAGCTGCCGGGCCGTACTCGGTATGGTGCTTAGCTGCCCCGGTCCCCTGGTTATGATTACGTTAGCCGGCAGCAGGCCCTTCCTGATCCGTTCCTGGTTGACCGGATGGTTTTTTAGGATCTCCATAGCATTCCTGGTGAATTCCCACAGGTTTTCAGCAGTTTTCGCAGCCTCTTTACAGGCCGGATCCTCTGGACAGGGGATTACCAGCTTTGCTCCTTCGTTTGCAGTCCCTACATCTGTGGGTACAATAGCCGCAGACAGTCCCTTCCCTCGAAGTACCACTGCGACCCTGTGCTGGGTCAGCTCCTTTACAAGAACGGTGGTGCCGTCTTTAAGCTTCATTCCGGATAAGGCTTCGGCAAGTTCCCTGGTCCCATCCTGAATCCGTCCGGCTCTCCGGTCGATCACGGTATATTCCTCGTCAATGGTTCCGAAATTCCCTCGAAAGGCAACATCTCCTTCCATGATTTCGATTCCTCCGCTTAAAGCTTCCAGAGGGCCCCTGCCGGGGTAGTACTTATCGGAATCGCAGCCAAAGATCTCCATATGGCCCACATCGGTGCCAACGGGTATCCCTGGGGCGATGGGATAAACGTTCCCTGTGCAGCCTTCCCTTGCCAGGCGGTCCAGGTTTGGCGTGTTTGCATATTCTAACGGGGTTAAACCGCCCAGCGCTTTTATTGGCCGGTCTCCCAGCCCATCAGAAATAATCAGTATTCCCTGTCTTTTCCTCATATGATCACTCATCCTTTTTTCGATTTATTCATTGACCGGCTTTTTAAGCAGGTCTAAGTTGCGGTACATGAATCCGGCTGACAGCAGGATAATGATGATCCATAGGAAAACAGAGGAACCGCTCTTCTTGTCAAACACGTTAATGGCAAGCTTTGATTCTTTTCCCGGGGAAACCTTTCCGAAATCAAATCCTCCGAACGTATATCCGTCTTCGCTGGTGATGGTGAAAGGTTTTTTATCGGAATAATCCACGATATTAAGAAGTTCTTTTCCCTTTGGGACGGCAATTTTCATCTGGTAAGAACCGATGGATGTTGGGGTGGTGTTTTTGGCCTTAAATGAGAGTTCCTTTGCATTGCCGGGATAGGTATCACCCAAATCCGCAGCTTCTCCTTCGTAAAATCCTTTCCCCCGTAAAACCACCTGAAAGGAAACCTCTTTTTCTTTTTCAGCAAACACTGCCAGATAATAAGACTGGTCTCCATCTATTTTTTCTGTGACTTCATCTGCTGTCAGAGTACCGGAGATAGCTTTCATGGATTCTATGGCAGCATCCTTCCAAATGGGAAAGATGACTTCCCCGGATTCATTGGTTTTGGCATTTATGGTCTGGGTAATGATTCCATCTTGCCCATCAGGCGTTATCCGGTCTTCCATGGATACTACTTTACCGGCATCGTCTGCGTAGGAGGTCTGTACCGCCGCCAATGAGACAAACAGGCAGAGACATGAGATATATGATATTTTTTTTAATCTGTTCATATAATTTTTTCCTTTCTGTTATACCAGTCCAATGAATCGGAACCAGGTCAGGGAGGCGATGATCATTAAGCCCCATTTGGCAAGCAGCACCAGTGTGCCGTAAAGCATTTGTTCAAGGACATTGAAAAAGCCGGTATTGTAATAGATTAAATTGACTTTGCTGTGAGGCGGCAAAGTAATGGTATCGGAAATACAAAATGCAGCCGGAAGGGCCAGGGCAACAGGATTGATCCCGGTTGCATTGGCGATGCCGATGATTGTGGGAATAAGAATAATGGTCCGCACTGTCTTGGAGGTGAAGATAAAGTGACTGAAGCTGGCAATCAGCATGATGACAGCAAATATTACAGTAAAGCTCATATTCTCAATACCTAAATGGGCAAACAGAGCGTTAAGCCCCCATGCGGCCACACCGGTTTCATCCAAAGCCACTCCTGCGGCATAAGCCCCGCAGGCGAAAATCAGAAGATTCCAGGAAATTTTGGCCTCTTTCCATTTCAGTATGCCGAGATAGGGCATGAAGAATAATGCCGCTGATAAAATAGCTACCATTACAAGGCTGAGCTGGAATCCGAATAAATGTATCTGCCTGGTATCAATGGCCCATAAGGCTATGGTGATGCCAAAGATGACCAATGCTTTCTTTTCTACCAGACTCATTTTACCAAGATTTTTGCGTTCCTCTTCCAGAAGGCTTAAGTTAATCTTTGCATTTGAAGCAGGAATTTTAAACAACAGTTTTCCTATGAAAAATGATGCCAGCAATGTGAGGATGGTGACCGGGGCGGATGCAATGAACCAGTAGGTCCATGAAATGTTCTGCCCGGTTAAATCCTTAATAAAGCCAATGGCCATGATCTGGGCGCTGGTTGCGGTTACGATGGCTCCTGTGGACAGGTTATTGGACTGAATTCCCTGTAAGGCCAGAAGTTTTCCCAGGTTATTCTTAGGGTCATTCATAGTAGTTCCGAATGCTTCGATTACCAGCAGGACAATGGGGAACATCATTGCCGCCCGGGCCGTGGTGGAGGGTACGACAAAAGCAATCAGGAAGTTGGTTGCCATCAAAAGAAGCAGAATGCTGTTTGCGCTTTTTCCGAACCTGGTTATGAGATTTAAGGCAAGACGTTTTGCAAGACCGCTTTTTTCCATGCCTGAGGCGATGATAAAGGCTGCAAAGGTCAGCCAGATAACCTCATAGCCCAACACGCCCATGGCTTTTTCTTCTTCCCAGACGCCAAGGATGGGAAGAGCCACAATGACAAGAAGGGAGACCGTGTAATTAGGAATGCTTTCCGAGACCCATAAAATAAGGGCAGTTAAGAATACCCCCAGAGCCATCTTTCCTGCATAGGACAGTCCTACAGGGACCGGGGTGGAATAGAATAGGCCGAATACGATCAGTGCGGCCGGAAGCCCGAAGAATTGCATTTTCAGTTCAAAAGGGCTTTTGACTTTTTTTACTTTGATTTCTGGTGCTGACAATGTTGCTTTTGCTTCATTCATGGCAGCATCTCCTTTCTTACAATATCTTATTGTAGCCTAAGTGTAAAATTTTTGTTGAGAAAAGTACAACGATAGATTTTTATATTTATTTCATTCTTAGGGGAGGATTCCATGACTTTATAAATTAATCTTATAGGGTTGGGAAAAATGTTTATTAAGAATAGAATATTTGACATGATTTTGTGAATTTGCTATAATCTCCATAAATATATTTTATGCAAAAGACTTTAAGGAGAACGATCATGAATCTGGAAACCTTGGAAACCTTTATAAAAGTTGCCGGGAACCATAGTTTTACCCAGACTGCTTCAGAGATGTTCTGCTCCCAGGCGGCAGTTTCCATACGCATGAAAAGCCTGGAAAAACATTTTGAGACTATATTATTTGAAAGGGATAATAACAGGATAGGATTGACAAAGGAAGGGAAGCTGCTTCTGCCTTATGTGGAAACGGTCATGGAAACCATGAGAGGGGCGGAAAAGGAGATATACGCCTCCCAGAATCTGAAAAACAGGGAAATACGCTTCGCATGTTCCGGTACGCCCGGAACTTATATCTTTCCGCCGATCATTCATGCCTTTTCCGCCAAATATCCGTCTGTGACCGTGGTAAACCACGTAGAGTACACTCAGAATGTTTTTGAAGATATTGAAGCCAAGGTTTTTCCTCTGGGTTTTGTGAGCCAGCCTTTCCCACCGCAAAGAGAGTCACTGCTGTATGAGGAGCTGATGGACGATCCACTGGTCTTTTTTGCATCCGTAGAAAATCCATTAAGCCGGAAAGATGAGGTTACGCTGGAAGATCTGGTAGGAGAAACCCTCATGACCACCAATCACCGCTCATCCATTGTGAAATACTTAGAGTCGGTTGGAAGCCTTAACTTCCCGAAGAGGAACATCCAGGCCATTGGAAACATCGAAGCGGTGAAAAAATGCGTGGTAGATAATAAGGGAATCGGCATATTATCGGTCCTTGCTATTGAGACAGAACGTAAATACGGAGTAATAAAAGAGTTAAAGCTTAAGGATCCCATAAATCTTACCAGAAAAATATATGCGCTGTATCATAAGGATCAGCCATTATCACTTCCTGATGAAGTGTTTCTGGATTTTGTGAAGAATTATATATGACGCTCCATAGAGGGATAAAATCCCCCCATGGAGCGCCTTCTATTCGAACAGCACCAGGTTGATAAATGCCTGGAATGCTTCTGTCTGAAATTTGTCTTTATGAAACACCACATGATTCATACAGCTGATATCCAAGTTTTTCACTTCTATTTCAGTGACTTCCCCTCTTTTTATAGACTCGTCGGCTAAAATCCTGGGAACAATGCCGATTCCGATATTTTCTTTCACCGCCTGCAGGATCACATCCGAGTTGGTGCTTACCCATTGCGGCTCGGCCGATAAATTGTTTAATGCCAGGGCACAGTCAAAGGTGTCCCGGATGGTACAGCCCTGTTCTCTCAAAAGCAGGGGCTCTTCAATAAGCCGGTCCAGAGCCACCGGCTGTGCAAGGCGTTCTGCAAAAGGATGGCCGGGAGCGCAGATAACTGCCATAGGATAGGAAGAAAAAGGAATCTTCTCCAACTGTTCGTCCGCTATGACACCCTCGATCAGGCCGATATCCAATTCATTTTTTAAAAGCTTATTTGTGACTTCAATAGAATTGTTAACGGTGACCTTTAGCTGGGTATCTGGGTTTGTCAGGGTAAAGCGGGATACCACTTTGGGAAGTAAGTATCTGGCAAGGGTTACACAGGAGCCGATCCGTAAAGGCGCCTGCAGATGCAGGGAGCCGGAGTAGTTTTCCAGATCCTGATACAATTCCAGGAGAGGAATGACCTTAGACAAATAAAATTTTCCGTTTTCATTGATGACCACTCTTCGGGACACACGGTTAAACAGAGAAGAGCCGACGGATTCTTCCAGTTCGTTGATGGCGTGGGAGATGGCTGGCTGGGTCATGGACAGCGCTTTGGCCGCTCCGGTGATGCTGCCTTCTTCACACACCGTTTTAAAGATAGTAAGATGTCTTAAGTTCATATCAGGGATCCTTCCATTACCAAGATGTTATATAACAATCTTCATTATATCATTTTGATAATGGTATGAACAGAGATTTAGAAAAAAATGTCAAAAATATTTAAAGCCTCACCATCATCAGATGGGCGGCCGCATAACTTCCATCCCGGTATTTAAAGCAGTACTCCTTGGTGCCGTAAATCTCAAAACCGTACTTTTTATAAAGAGCCAGACCCCGTTCATTTTCACTTACCACTTCCAGCTCCAACTGCTCATAGCCCATTTCCCGGGCTCCCCTTATGATGGCTCCAAGGAGATGGGAACCGATCCCAAGCCCCCAGTATGGCTTGCATATGGAGATGCCAAAGGTGGCCCGGTGGGCATAACGATCAAATAATGCAATGGGGTTGATTCCGGCATTTGCAATAATCTTCCCGTTAACTACGGCGCAGATCATCAAATCCTTCTGGCTTTTAAGGAGGGAAGATAGAAAATCCTGTTCGTGGTGGAGAGAGATGTTGATCTCATCTGCGTATCGGGACATATACCTGGTTTCCTCTGAAGTCTGGCTCATGAGTCTTAAGATAGCGGCTGCGTCACCAGGGCCGGGACTTTTTAAGAGGCATGGGGTCCCGTTTTTTAACAGGACTTCTTTTGGCTTGTATTCCATAATTGAATTACCTCCTGAAATGAAAAAGAAAGCAGCTGATTTTGCGGCTTTCTTTTTCTGTCATAGTTTATTTGAAACCAGGTATCTTTACAGCCGTTTTGCAATGGCCTTTATAAATTCCTCACTGTTTAAAGCTGTTGGATTAGGTATGGTAGTAATGAGTGCCAGATCTTTTGTCATTTCACCGGCTTCGATGGTATCGATGGTCGCCTGTTCCAGTTTATCTGCAAATGCGGCCAGTTCTGCGTTTCCATCCAGTTCTCCCCGTTTTCGCAGTGCACCGGTCCATGCAAAGATGGTGGCAACGGAGTTTGTGGAGGTTTCCTCCCCCTTTAAGTGCTTGTAGTAATGGCGCTGTACGGTTCCGTGGGCGGCCTCGTATTCATAATCCCCATCCGGAGATACCAGGACAGAGGTCATCATGGCCAGAGATCCGAAAGCAGATGATATCATATCGCTCATTACATCGCCGTCATAGTTTTTGCAGGCCCAGATGTAGCCGCCTTCTGATTTCATGACGCGGGCGACTGCATCATCGATCAGGGTGTAGAAATAGGTGATGCCTGCCTCTTTAAATTTGTCCTCGTAATCAGCCTCAAAGATGTCCTGGAAAATATCCTTGAAGGTATGGTCGTATTTCTTTGAAATGGTATCCTTAGTGGCAAACCATACATCCTGACGGGTGTCAAGAGCGTAATTAAAACAGCTTCTTGCAAAGCTTTCAATGGAATCGTTTAAGTTATGCATTCCCTGTACGATTCCTGGACCGTTAAAGGAATGGACCAGCTCCCGTGTTTCGCTTCCATCCTCTGCGGTATAGACAAGTTCTACTTTACCGGTTCCGGGGATCTTCATTTCAGATCCTTTATAAACATCACCGTAAGCATGCCTTGCTATGGTAATAGGTTTTTTCCAGTTCATCACACATGGTTCGATTCCCTTTACAACAATGGGAGCGCGGAACACGGTTCCGTCTAAGATTGCCCGGATGGTGCCGTTGGGACTTTTCCACATCTCTTTTAGGCTATATTCCTTTACACGGTCTGCGTTGGGAGTAATGGTGGCACACTTGACAGCGACCTTATATTTTTTGGTGGCATTGGCGGAGTCAATGGTCACCTGGTCGTTTGTCTTGTCACGGTATTCCAGGCCCAGGTCGTAGTATTCTGTATTTAAATCAATATATGGCAGCAGAAGGTGGTCTTTGATCATCTGCCAGAGAATCCTGGTCATTTCATCGCCATCCATTTCGACGATAGGGGTTGTCATCTTAATCTTATCCATGTGTTTGTCCTCCTTAGAAATGTTCGTGTTATGCTATAGTATACGATGAATTATAAAATCACACAAGCGTTTCTATGTAAACTTATCCAGCCATTTTTCAATATTATACACAGTTTTCGGCTCAATGAAATGTTCCACCTTTTCCACCTGCTCTAACTCATCAGAATTTTGATTGATGTAGCAGAAAAAACGGTGGAGGACTTCATGGCGGAATAATAAATATTCTCCCAGCTCTAAGCCGTCCTCTGTCAGGGATACGGTGCCGTATTTCTCAAAGCATACCAGTCCCTGTTTCCTTAAGTTTCCCACCATTTTTGATGCGGAAGAAGGCTTTACATGCAGGCATTCCGCCAGCTCCTTGATGCGGACAGGCTGGCCGTCACGATGGATCCTGCATATCATTTCCAGATAATCTTCCATGGAGGAAGTGATTTGCGTATGCTCCAAGAGGGAGTAACCCTTCAGGGTATAGAAATTATCGGTTTGGGCCATGGTTCGATCCTTTCTTTTAACCTTTGAATATTACTTATATTTATTCTCATATAGGGAGATCTATGAGTGGGGAGGGTAAAAGGAGGGATGATTCGTTTAGCGCTAGCTTAATAGCACTTTGAACAGGGAGTTCTGCCCAGGGCATCTGCATCTGCTTGTGTCATGTGGGCAGGGGATTTCATATTGCGAACCTTAAGATGCTTTCTGATAAATTATCAGATGTGATTTTATAAAAAAAAGTTTACATCAGAACCAAATCCGTGTATAATGAAATCTTACAAGTGTAAGATTAAAGGAGAACCATTTTGCGCAATCATAAATTATGGAAAAAAGAGAATCTTTCCGGACTTCAATTACTGGACCGGATTCCAAGACTGGCAATCCTGGGTGCTTTATTCGGATTTCTGTTTCTGGCGCTTATTTTACGGTTATACCGTTTACAGATCCTGGAAGGGGCAGCAAATCAGGAGGAGTTTATGAGTTCCATTATGAAGACTCAGAGACTTGCCGGAAGCCGGGGAAACATCTATGACAGGAATGGGAATTTACTGGCTTCAAACCGGCTTTCCTATGATATAACCCTGGAGGATTCCCAGAATTACAGATCCAACAAAGAACGTCAGCGGTCCTTGAACGGAATTGCCTATCAGCTGATCCGCCTGGTTCAGGATGAGAACAAGCTGAATACAGTTTTGCCTATATCTGTGGACGAACAGGGAAACTATGGATTTACAGAAGAAGGGTGGAAGCTCAGCCGTTTCAAAGCCGATTTTTATGGAAAAAGCACGATAGATGAGCTGACGGAAGAACAAAAGAATGTAACAGCAGAAGAACTCATGAAAAAATTATGCGGCAAGGAAAAGTTCCTGATTGAGGATACTTACACAGAAGAAGAACAGGATCAATACGGACTGCCTCAAAACCTTACTGCAAAGGATATTTTGCAGATAGCAAACATCCGCTACGGCCTTTCCTTAAATTCATACCGCAAGTACCTTCCATATCTGGTCGCATCAGATGTGTCTGAGGAATCGATGGTGGCGGTGTTGGAAATGAAACGCAGCCTGCCGGGGGCGGATATCCAGGAAGGCAGCATCCGTGTTTACGACGGAGGAGAAAGCCTTTCTTCCATATTGGGGTATACCGGGCCGATTTCCGCCGATGAACTGGAAGCAGGGAATCGGGAAGGTGCCGTTTACACGAACCAGTCCACGATAGGAAAAGGCGGAATTGAGAAATCTATGGAAGACCGGCTTCGTGGCCAGGATGGCATGGAACAGTTTTATACGGACGTCGTGGGAAACCGGAAATCGGACCCGGAAATCACCAGGGTGCCCCAGACTGGAAACGATATTTACTTAACCATTGACAAGGATTTACAGAACGCGGTTTATCAGATGCTGGAACAGCAGATTGCCGGAATCCTCCTTGCCAACATGTCAGAGAGCAAAAGGGCGGACATGCCAAAAGCAGCCGATGCCTCCCAGATCCGGATTTCATCGGATGAAGTGTATTTTGCATTAATAAAGAATCATGTCATTGATACCGGACGGCTGCAGGAAGCGGATGCAACGGATCTTGAGAAGGCTGTCTATGAAAGGTTTACGAATAAGAAAGAGCAGGTTTTTAGGGAGTTTTCTGATTCCTTTGATGTTTCAGACTCCGGATATGACTCTTTAAGCAGTGAGGTGAAAGGTTATTATGATTATCTTCTGGATGTAGTAAAGAAGAAAAAAATACTTTCGGATAAAAGCGGGGATTGGGACCGGAAGGAAAAAAGCTTCCGCCAATATCTTTCCGATTGTATTGCAAATGGCTGGATTGATTTAGGCCAGGTGGAATCCTCTGAAAAATATATGACACTTGAAAACAGCAGACACCTGACGGAAGAAATGATCCTGGACAGTTTAAAGAAAGATTCCGGTTTTGATTTACTGATATTTCAGGCAATGTTAACAGAAGGTACTTTAACTGGGGAGGATGTGGAAAAACTTCTTTATGAACAGGGAATCCTATCAAAAGAGGATCCGGATTATGCCCTTCTTACCAATGAGCAGCTGAATGCCTGGCAGTTTATACGTAAGAAAATAAAAAATCTGGAGATCACCCCCGCCCAGCTGGCGTTAAACCCCTGTTCCGGATCGGCTGTAGTGGTTAGCCCCAAGGACGGACAGGTGCTCGCCTGCGTAAGCTACCCGGGCTATGATAACAACCGGCTGGCAAATCAGATGGACACGGAATACTATCAGAGGCTTGCAGCAGATTTATCCCTGCCCCTGTTTAACCGGGCTACCAGCCAGCTGACGGCTCCTGGTTCCACCTTTAAACCGATAACGGTAATTGCAGGATTGAATGAAGGGGCCATCAGTACAGATACCAGTATCGTATGCACCGGCGTATTTGATAAGATAGAGCCTCCTCTGCGCTGCTGGAAACGGTCAGGACACGGTCCGATTCTCTCCAGTGCCGATGCCCTTAAAAATTCCTGTAATGTTTATCTGTCCGAAATCACATACCGGCTGGGGACCGGAGAGGACGGGTTGTTTTCGGAAGAGAAAGGACTCAATAAGCTTCGTGAATATGCCGGCTTGCTTGACCTGGATAAAAAGACAGGCATTGAAATCGGGGAAGCGGAACCTCATGTTACGGATCGGTTTGCCATACCTTCATCCATCGGACAGGGAACCCATAACTATACGACGACGCAGATTGCGCGTTATACCTCAACACTTGCTAACCATGGGAATAGCTATGACCTTTCCCTGATTTATAAAGTGACAGATTCAGATGGCAATACGATCCAGTCCTTTACGCCAGTGCTTCAGTCCAATGTTTCAATTCCAGACTACATATGGAATGACGTGGCAAAGGGCATGAATGAACTGGTAAAAACCAATGCAACCTTAAAAGACTTAAAAGTGAATGCAGCCGGAAAGACCGGAACGGCAGAGGAATCCAAAAGCCGGCCAAACCACGGACTTTTCATAGGATATGCCCCGTTTGAGGACCCGCAGATAGCCGTAACTGTGCGGGTCGCCAACGGCTACAGTTCCGGCAATGTGGTCGGGGTAGGAAAAGAGATTTTCAATTATTACTTTCATCTGGAAGATCCCGCTGATATCCTTACCGGGACTGCTTCCGGCGTTTCCAATAATCTGCGGACGGATTAACAGGAGGTATGCGATGAGGCATAGAAAAAGGAGATTTTTATTCAGCACTGTTTGCACACTTGGTATATTGCTGACCGGTTTGGCAGGGGCGGCTCTGTTCTTTTGGATTCAGGAGAAAATCGAAGCGTCAAGGAAAAAGCCTGATGAGTTGTTTCTGGAATATGTGGAATGCCTTTCTAAGGCAGACTA
The DNA here is from genome assembly GCF_900105215.1 of Lacrimispora sphenoides. Taxonomy (NCBI): domain Bacteria; kingdom Bacillati; phylum Bacillota; class Clostridia; order Lachnospirales; family Lachnospiraceae; genus Lacrimispora; species Lacrimispora sphenoides. The sequence continues at coordinate 2,604,374 of NZ_FOIP01000001.1, forward strand.
TACGGATATGTATGGGATGTTAGATGATCAGAGTCATCTTAATATCAGTGAAGAGGATTTTATTACCAGGCATAAAAATATCTACGAGGGGATTGAGTCTTCCGGAATAATCGCCCAGATCGGGCAGGTAGTGGAAAAAGACGGGGTAGCGGCGGTCAGCTACAATATGAGCCTTGACAGTATAGCAGGAGAAATAAACTTCAGCAATCAGGTAAAGTTCCGGAAGGAAAAGAAAAAAGGCTATCAGATGGTGTGGGACGACAGTGTGATCTTTCCGGAGCTGAGTCGTTCCGATAAGGTGAGAGTATCAACAGACAAGGCAAAGAGAGGAAGTGTTTTTGACAGGAACGGACTGCTTCTGGCAGGAAAAGGCACCGCTTCCTCCGTAGGTTTGGTACCCGGAAAAATGAGTGAGGATTCTGCCGGAGATCTGGAGACCCTTGGGAACCTTCTTGGGATATCTGCGGATGCAATCGGGAAGAAACTGTCGGCCAAGTGGGTGAAAGAAGATTCTTTTGTACCTTTAAAAACTATTAAAAAAGTGGATGAGTTAAATTTGAATTCCATGGAGCCCCGGGAGGACAATGTTAAAAATAAGGAATTCCAGGATGAACTTCTTGCAGTTCCGGGAGTCCTGATCACAGACACGGAAGTACGCTATTACCCATTGGGAGAGAGTGGAGCCCATCTGGTGGGATATGTTCAGAATGTGACGGCAGAGGATCTTGAAAAACATCCGGGTGAGGATTATCTATCGGACAGCGTGATCGGAAGAAACGGAATGGAGGCCTTGTTTGAGAAGGAACTGAAAGGGACCAATGGACGGACAATTACTATTGCTGATTCCGGCGGGACCGTTAAGAAAACCCTGGCTGCAAAGCCGAGAGTAGATGGAAAGGATATCACCCTGACCATTGACAGTAAACTTCAGGATGAGATTTATCAAGCATTCAAAGAGGATAAGAGCTGTACGGTCGCCATGAATCCTTTTACCGGCGAAGTGCTGGCCCTTGTCAGCACGCCATCCTACGATGACAATGATTTTATCCTTGGAATGTCCGAAGAAAAATGGGCTTCTTTAAATGGTGACGAAAGAAAGCCCATGTTCAACCGGTTCCGTCAGAGATTTGCTCCGGGATCTTCCTTTAAACCCATAACCGGTGCCATCGGGCTTACCACCGGAGCGATTGATCCTGACGAGGATTTTGGTAGAGAAGGGTTAAGCTGGAGAAAGGATGAAAGCTGGGGGAATTACTATGTCACCACCCTTCATGATTACAGCCCAGCGATACTGGAGAATGCATTTATTTATTCGGATAACATTTATTTTGCAAAGGCTGCATTAAAAATCGGCTATGATGATTTCATGTCCGGTTTGGATAAGCTGGGTTTTAATCAAGAGATTCCTTTTGATATTTCTGTAACAAAGTCTCAATACTCCAATACGGAACGGATCGAAACTGAGGTTCAGCTGGCTGACAGTGGATACGGACAGGGCCAGATGTTAGTGAATCCCATACACTTGGCGACGCTTTATACCATGTTTGCCAATCATGGAAACATCATAAAACCTTATCTTCAGTACAAAGCGGAGCCAAAGCCGGAAGTCTGGCTGCCGGGGGCATGTTCCCCGGAGATTGCAGACAGGATTCAGACTGCTCTCGGCAAGGTGATCAGTTCCGAACACGGGACCGGGCACGCGGCTTACCGAAATGATATTGAGCTTGCGGGAAAGACGGGAACGGCTGAGATCAAGGCATCAAAAGACGATAGAACGGGTACGGAGCTTGGCTGGTTTGCTGTCTATACTACAGATCCAAATCTTGAGACTCCTATTCTTCTTGTCAGTATGACGGAAGATGTGAAGGACCGGGGAGGGAGTGGATATGTGGTGAGAAAGGATAAAGCTATTTTAAATTCTTATATTCCAGGGGGGCAGTAAATAGAGGGCTGCCGATATGGTTTGAATTTAATATGCTAATTCTTTTCTTTAATTAAAAAACGTTTTTATTGTAAATATGATATCAAGAAATTATGCATAGATATACACGAGAAATCCCTAAGAACAAAATTAGGGATTTTTTTGTGTATGTTTATGCGTTTTTCTGTCTGGTTGGTGAGGGGATGTAATCTTGAATTTATAAAAAAGAACATATGTTCGAAAAAGTATTGACAACTGGATTCGATAGTATTATAATCCAGTTGTCGACAGAACAGAACATGTGTTCGAAAATGTAAGAAGAATAACGTAGGATCAGAGATTGTTTCGTGGCAATGTTTGTAACAGTTTAATGATCAGAGTTAACGTGTTTAGCGGTAAAATAACTAAAGAAATCAAAGAAGAAAAATTCAAATTAAAAGAGGAGAAATAATATGTCAAGTACAAATAAAACATCATTAGGATTAAATATGTGGGAAGCATCAAATAAGCCTGTAAGACAGGATTTTGTCAATGATAATGTTATTATTGATGAGAAAATTACTAAGTTAAATAGTGATTTAAATAATAAATGCTTAATTTAATCAACTGTAAGTATGCTACAGAACAAATATAAATTTATGCTATACGGAGCATATGCTGGATCTAGTTATTACAGGTAAAATAGGATTTTAAAAGTCTTATCTAATGGCATAGCAAAGTTGGACTACTCTGTGGATTAAATGATTATTTAAGTTATTTGAGTTCACGGAATACGTTATACTAGTTTGGTCTCACTGATGCTTAAAATGATCATTTACATCTAATAAGCACTAAAATTATATATATTCAGCACTTCCGGGATTCCACCGTCAACAGGCCGCAAAAACAGTATCACCAATCTCATTTACAAACGAATAGATATAACCAGCCTTATAAGTGCTTAATAGTACTGGAGCTACAACAGGTTTTAGTTTTTTGTTAATGTAAAAAAATGTAGTTTCATTTGCTAACCACTGACGGTGCAGTTATAGAAAGAAATATTAATCTGATCTCCTGATATACCTGAGCATTACGTTTATGGTCCTAAAAAACGCCTAATGTGTTAATGAAATTGGCCTTATACCATTTATATTATCGCTTACCGTTACTAAATTGCTATTTGTTGTAGCAATCTGATTCTGTAAATCACTATATTATTGAGTAGTGGACCAAAACGGCTCTATCTTTTACAATAATGTGGAAGGAGGGCTTTAACAAATGATAGAGCAGATTTTGGAAAAAGTAATCAATACTATGCTGCCGCACCTGGATAGTGGACAAATGGAGCAGTTGCATAATGCACTGTATATTAATTTTCACGGCGTGGAAGTAAGGGAAGAATGTTACGAGGTAGCAGAAACGGGCATTGACGGCGACACCTTAAAGGTCAAGATGTTCGTGGCAAGCAAAAAGGCAGTTAACCGACAGGAAAATACCTTAAAGCAATATACAACGGAGATCTGCAAGATGCTGGATTTCCTGGGGAAACGGATTGAGGACATTACCGCCATGGATCTCCGATATTATTATGGGGTCATGAGGGAGCAGCACGGCATTAAAATGACCACCATGCAGACAAGGCTGCATTATTTATCCAGCTTCTGGGATTTCCTCACTACAGAGGAGCTTGTGACCAGTAACCCGGTTAAGCGGGTAGGGATCCTGAAGCTGGCCAAGACCATCAAAAAGCCGTTTTCCCAGGAAGAAATGGAAGCACTTAGGGTTAATTGTACGGTACTGAGGGACCGTGCCTTAATGGAGTTTTTGTACAGTACAGGTGTCAGGGTGTCAGAGTTGGCGTTACTGAATGTTTGTGATATAGAAATGGGGCGGCAGGAGTTGATTGTATTTGGTAAGGGAAGTAAGGAAAGAAAGGTGTATTTGACGGATAATGCTAGGTTTTACTTAAAGAGATACCTTAAGGAGCGTATGAAGGAGGAGGGGATAACCGAGGAAGAATTGGTAAATAAGCCTTTATTTGCAACACTAGATCAGCCTCATGCTCGCCTAACTGTTGCCGGAATCCAATATATGTTTAGGCAGCTTGGGCGGCGTGCAGGTGTGAAGAAGGTCCATCCGCATCGTTTCCGAAGGACTATAGCTACTGATCTATTGAATAGAGGGATGCCGGTGGAGCAGGTGTCAAAACTTCTGGGACATGAAAAATTAGATACGACAATGATCTACTGCACTGTCCAGGAGGAAAATGTGAAAGAGTCTCACCGAAAGTTTGCATAAATAGCTGAAATGGATTGATTTTAAGTAGCTGGAAACGGATGCTTTATTAAGTTTACCCTTTTTCCAAACAAAAACTGGGAATAAAGTAATAAGGAGATATGAGAGATGGCTTAATAATATAGTGATTTAAGATCAGATTGCTACAAAAATAGCAATTTAGTAACGGTAAGCGATAATATAAATGGTATAAGGCCAATTTCATTAACCACATTAGGCGTTTTTTAGGACATAAACCGTAATGCTCAGGTATATCAGGAGATCAGATAATATTTCCTTTCTATAACTGCACCGTCAGTGGTATAGCAAATGAAACTACATTTTTTACATTAACAAAAAACTAAAACCTGTTGTAGCTCCAGTACTATTAAGCACTTATAAGGCTGGTTATATCTATTCGTTGTAAATGAGATTGTGATACTGTTTTTGCGGCCCGTTTGACGGTGAATCCCCGGAAGTGCTGAGATATATATAAATTTTAGCTGCTTATTAGATGATTAAATGATCATTTTAAGCATCAGTGAGACCAAACAGTAACGATATTCGGAACGAAAAAGTTGCTACAGCATTAAATCCAATCTGTATTGTAGTATCATCATAACGATGACAGTATAGTATCCGAAAGTCACTGCTATGCCGTTCCACGATAAGCAGGCTATTGGTGCACAATAGTCCGGTAGTTTTTACCTGTAATACCGAGATCGGCCAGCCTTATATGCATCCAAGTATTACGCCGTATTTAATGCGGCGATTTGTTTACTCGCTAGATACTTACAGTCCTGATTAAGGATTAATTTGCTGTTCAATATTTAAATCACTATTTACTTGAGTCAAACGGAACTGATACTCCTTCTTCCCCTCAATAGGAAAGAAGGAGTATCAATATAATAAATTATTTATTCTATCATAAAGTTTACCATTGGCAAAAAAAGAAATATGGCAAGAAACCACATGGTACTGAAACGGAAGATATCATAAACACGACGGGATGCAGGTGAGGAGTACCAGACAAAAAACTCCAAATACAATCAATTATGAAACAAAAACTAAAATTACCAATAGAAAATGAAAGGAGGAACTTATTATTTATGAACCGACCGGAATGTTTACATATCCCTACCCTCCACGAGGGAGAACAAGCACAAATCAGCTGGGGAGCGGTGGAAGCAGATAAAAATTATATTGCAGAACGGGTATTTAATGAATCTTTTTTACAGGCCCTGTCCGGATACACCTGGGATAATATTGACAGTACCAATGATCCATGGAGCATGTATGATCAGGATGCCCTCACCTGGCATCAAATCGAAACCAGAACAGGCAAAGGTCAGCACTGGGAACGCCTGGATTATGAGCAGTTAAGCTGGTCGCAGCTTGAGAACCATTCGCATACCTGGCAGCAGTTAGAAAGTCAGGAAATCAGTTTTGAAATATTTAAAGGTCCCGGCGATGAACGGCCCGGCATTGAGCAGGGGTGTACCTGGCTGGAACTGGACGAGCTTAATAAAACCTGGACTAGCCTAGAAAACTCCGGACATTCATGGGAAGAAGGGGAGAAAATGACGCTGCCTGGCCTCTCATGGGAGAGTATTGACTCCAGATGGCGGACGTTTAACGAATGGGAAGGAAAAGAATTGACCTTTCATGAACTGGATACACAGAAACAGATTGAAGAACACCGGGGAATGACAGATTTCATCCCAATTGGGGCATTAAACACAATGTACCGGATCAAAGCATATGATTCAAACGGTGATGAGTTTGATTATTTAGCAACAGCACAATTGCCGGTTATTCCTATATTTTACCGCAACAGCACCATGGAATACCCGGTAAAGACCGGCAAACGTTACTCAGTCCTGCTGAAAGCCCAGGAGGTCAGCGGTCTTGACAAGATCCGCATGAACCTCCGGTATGATCCATACTTACTGGAATTAACCAGTCTAGCAGCCGGCAGCCTAAGAAGCATAGCAGAACCAGGAAATTATCCGGAAGAAAATTTAAGAATATATTCCAGTATACCGGGAAAGCTGTGGTTTCAATCAACCAGACAGTTAAGTCAGAATGAATGCTTTAGCGGTTCCATTGCATTGGTAGAATTTATCGCCAAGGGAACTGGAAGTGCAGCAGTATCATTATTTTAAGATGAAGAAGGGATTAGATGAACGATAAAAAAATTATAGAGGACTATATAGATAAAAATGAATGGGAAGCGCCTGACACAAATGCGGATGAGGACGTATCAGGCGAAGTATCATCTGAAGCAGAAAGCCTGAAAATACGAGTTCGCCGGGCGGCACTATCTTCGGAGTATGAATTTATCGAAACAAAACAGTATCCGGAATCCCCATTTAACTACTTTGAAACAAATCAGGTAAATGCCCAGTTAAACACCGGCAATGTCCAATATGATACAACCGATTTTGTACTGCCCGGCAGGGATGGCTTCGATGTATCCATAGCCAGACGCTATGATTCCGGCTGTGCAAATTTAGTGGATATGGCTCCACATGTCCTCGGTTCAGTTATAAGAACAGGTTCTATAAATAACACATTTTATACCTCAACCTATGGACTAGGACACGGATGGTCCTTTGTTCTGCCGTCCATTGAGACTGTGCAGAATTTTGGTTGGACTTGGTGGCCCCAATTATCAACAACTCGCAGTTATGATTATATTCTACATCTTGAAGATGGAAGAAGTTTAAGAATGAACCGGGATTTCGACGTATTTGAAAATTATCATTTAAAAGATGTGGAAATTGATACCAAGTCAGGTGAGATTTGGCACCCTTATAAGGCGGATACTCCCAAATCTTATCATCTCATAATTAAATACAAGAATGGAAACAGGGATTATTTTAATTCTAATACAGGTGATGGTGACCGAAATATGGGCCGAGTAGATTTTAAATTGGTCGCCCGCCAGGATAGGTTTGGAAATACCATTTTTTATAATCTAAAGGGCTCCCAAGGTATGGAGATTGTGGACACCTGGGGGCGTACAATCACACTGAGTAGAACCAATGACGGATTTGTCTGGGAATTACCGGAAATTACGGCAGGAAATGCATGCAAAATTGCCTACCATATCAATAGGAAAGGTACTCAAACACTCACCGAAGTAATAGGCCCTGTAGGCAGCTTGACCGAGTATAACTACGAAACTTCCAGAGGTTATATGAAATGTGCCTCCTCTGGAGTAATAGGAAACGACCCCGGAACGCAATATCGCGAGTATCTGCTGCTAAAGAGCGTCACATACCCCAATCATGCCTCCACACAGTTTACCTATGACAGGAAAATTAGCATTAATAATAGTACTGGTGGATATATTGACCATTTTGCATTGACGATGAAAAAGGATATTGCTGACGGAGCCGAATACAACAAGGGAGAATATAACTACACGCTTGATTCTGAACTCCAAAATGGTAAGTATATCGAATATGCAAAAGTAACAAATCACCAGGACATTGTGGAAACCTATAAGTTCTATAGTGATGGGCAGCTAGATATAAAGGAGGTTAAGGATCATAATAACCTTATTTCAAAGAGCGATTATACATATAGCAATAAACTAATGATAAGAGCCATTGACCAGGTATTTGACAGAAACGATCAATCAAAATTTCTGAAAAAGGAAACCAACTGGACTTATTCCTCCGATCAAAAAGCAAATGTCATTAAGTTTAAGGAAACCTATACGGATGACCCTTCCAGTGATCAGGAAATCATTACAGAGTATGGAGACTACAGCCTCATTCTTAAAACAGAAAGAATAAATGGCACTGACCTGATCATAGAAAAAAATGAGCTTCATAAGGATTTAGGAAATAGGGTCATAAAATATCATCGGGTCTATGAAAATGGAGTCTTAAAAGAAAAGACAGAATATGATTATCAGGATAAGGCCAATCCCTATTGCGTGACCAACGAAAGAAAATACTTCCTGGCTGATAGCGGGAACCTGGAACAGTCAGGTGAATATGCGGAAACCATTTATAAATACAGTTCTCCATCTAGTACCGCCAGCAGATACACACATAACGTTATATCAAAAGAACAGACCGTCATCCGCGATGCAGACGGCAAACTCTGCGATCCAATCAAGGAAGAATTTCAATATGACAATTGGGGACGGATGGTCTACAAAAAGGATTCCAGGAATCAGGTAACTACCTATCGCTATGACGAACTGGGACGGTTTGTGGTAGAGACGCTCCCTCCGATAGACGGCAATCAGGCATTAAATGAAACCTATTATAATGACAGCTTAAACTTTATCACAACAACAGATGCAAATCACCAGAAAAGACGAATTCAATACACACCCTTTGGACAGATTCAGCAGGTCTGCCTAGCCGTATCCAAGGAACCGGCCACAGGTGATGTTGTGCTCCAGGATTTCCGGTATAATTCATGGGGAGAGCTGACAGAAGCGGTTACATATGATGGGAACGGCACAGCAGCGGATAATATAAGAAAAACTGAACGTTATTCCTACGATTCATTTGGCCGGGTGCTATCCTACACGATTCCACAAGTGGACTATGAGGAGAAGCATGAATACAATGAGGTATTTACCGATCCGGCGGATGGCATGAAATACTTTCGTGAGGTAAAAAAAGTCATAGGAGACGCCTTCGCTCCGGATATAGTGACAGAATGTTATAAAGACCAAAAAGACCAGGTTAGAAAGGAATTTTTAGCCGGAAAAAGGGTGTTTACCTACATATATGACAATGCAGGAAACAATATTAGTAAAATTGATGACAGGAACACAGAACGCTTTGAGTACGATTACGCAGGCCGTGTAGTAAAATCCATACGGACAGACTCCGGTCAGGAAAGAATTACCAGCATTCAATATGATGCATTAGGCAATAAACGCTTCCAATGGGATGAAGCTGGAAAGAGAACCGAATTCCAATACGATAAAGCAGGACGTCTTGTTCAAACCTTAGCGCCGTTTGACCACCGCAGCCAGAAAGTAAAATATTACTATGATGGAGCCGGTAATATCATATGTGAAAAGAAGACACAAAAAGATGGCTGGCAGGAGACTCAGTATGTGTATGATGCCAGGAACCGTTTGACTGATACCTACCAGTACCTAAGTCCGGGCAGTTGGATTAAGACTACCTGCCGGTATGATGCAATCAATCAGGTCATTCTAAGGAGAACTGGGGATACCCCATCCGGCCAAGGACGGGAGGTGACAAAATACACTTATGACCGCTTTGGAAATGTCACGGCAATGACGGATGCCCGTGGCTATACGGAATACTATGAGTTTGACAAAGCCGGAAGATTGCAGAAAAAAACGGACAGAAACAAGGACCAGACCGTTTATCAGCATGATGCCCTGGAACGACTGATAAAGGAAACCGTGCAAAAGAGAACTCCTGATGGAATGGCAGTCAGTGAGAGGGAGTACGCCTATGGTAAGAACGGCAAGCGGATTCGGGAAGTCAGCCGAGAATTCGTGGGAGGAAAACAAACCCTCCTCCTGGAGACGAAGTACCGTTACAATAATAAAGGACAGCTAACACGCCAGGAAGATCCCGGAAATGTAAGGAAAGATTATACTTATGACATATATGGAAACCGGCAGTCCTTTCAACTGATTTGTGAAGGAAAGGCAAGCCCGGAGGTCAGTATGTATTACGTGTATGGTGACTTATACCGTTTAAAGCAGGTAAGAAAAAGTAACGCTGCCGGGGTGATACTGGCAGAGTACGAATACGACGAAAAAGGCAACCGAAAAACCCTCCGCTATCCGCAATCCGGTATGGAAACCAGTTATAAGTATAATGACGGCAACCGGGTAATATCTTTAGAGAATAAACGGCAGGGAACTGTGATTACTGCATGGGAATACAGCTATGATGTAGATGGGAATATTCTAAGCAAAATTAATAAAGCCAATTCTGCCCCAGTCACCATATCATATCAATATGACCGGCTGGGCCGTCTGACAGAAGAAGACTATTCCGACTGGAAGCGGACGATTTATACCTATGATGCCTATTCCAACCGTATGAAAATGATGGTGGAAGGAAGAACAAAGGATGAGCTGGTCAGTGTTACCAGCTATGAGTATGGTTCGAACAACCGATTGGAAAAGGAGACAAAGAAGCAGGGGAAAACGACGGAAACTTATCGGTACCGTTATGATAATAATGGGAATGAGACCTTCCGGATTTGGGAGAAAACAGCGCCAACACCGGACTATCCTGGAAATGTCAAGTTATCGGGGAATTATCAAAAGGAGACTCCAACGGTTTATGAATGGAGACATTATGATGGATACAACCAGCTAATCCGAATCAATCAGGACGAGAAAGAGATTACCTACCAGTACCGGGGAGATGGCCTGCGCCATAGCGCCCAAGTGAGGAAACTCACTGAAAGCCAGGGAAAAACGAACCTGTATTGTTGGGATGGAAGCGATATTGTAGCGGAACAGGCGGACGGCGATAAAATGAAAACCTATTTAAGAGGAATCAATTTGATTGCCGGAGAAATAGACCATGTGGTATACTACTATATATTGAATGAACATGGGGATGTGACCCAGCTTTGGAGTCAAAACGGAACTTGTAAAGCCTCGTATGAGTATGATGCTTTTGGAACTGAGCGAAATCTAGATAAGGAGGATGATAATCCGTACCGGTATTGTGGCGAGTACTACGATTCGAGCAGTGGCACTTATTATCTCCGTAGTCGTTATTACGATCCAGTAACAGCTCGCTTTACAACAGAGGATAGTGTCCGTGCACGTAGGAAGAACATTTTTGATCCTTACGGAAATTATCAAGATATTCAGTTAAATGGTGGGGTATATGTTGATCGGACAAAAGGTCAATATATTGTAGATGATCCGCTTGGTTTGAACTTATATACCTATTGCCAAAATAATCCTATTATGTTCACTGATCCAAGTGGGCACGAAGTTACAAAGGATAAGCCGCCGACAGACAATGAAGGATATGTTGCCCCTAAAGGAGGGCCTGTACAAGGCAAAGATAAAAGCGGTAATAAAGGCTGGGTTGATAAGAATGGTAACATATGGGTACCAGTTCCTGATGGAAGTCCCAACGCTCATGGTGGTGGGCATTGGGATGTTCAACGGCCTGATGGAAAAGGATATGTTAACAAATACCCGGGTGGCGCTGAACGTAAGGGATCAGGCAAGGTGCCTAATTTACCTAAAGTTCCCAACAACAATGCAGTAAAAGCAGTTGCTACTGGGGTAGCGGTTGCAGCTGGAGGATTTTTAATCTGGACAGGCGTAAAATGGATTACTGCAGCTCTCGTAGCCGCGCCAACTGGGGGAGTAAGTTTAGTCGTTGCCGCTGTAACGCCATAAAATGGGAGGAGAATATTTTGAATAGCAATTTACACGTGGAATCAGTCAATGGAGCTGCTTTGGAAGCATTAAGTCAAAACGAGGTATATCAAGCCCAAACTCTTTTTAGGCAAAATGCTAAGAAAAATCCTTGCTTCATAACTTTCAATAATTTGGGAGTGTTTCATGTTTTTGAAGGTTTAGTAAAATCTAATAATAGTGTACATAGGGCAACAAAGTTGGGTGTAGGATACTTAAAAAAAGCTGAAGCATATCAAAAATCAAATCTTACATTATCGGCTTTTGGATCGGTATGTTTTGACGCTAAGGACTACGAAGAAGCAAGTGAGTATTTTAGACAAGCATGTGAATTAAAACCTGATTATGCTTCTCTATATAACTGTGGAGTGTCCTATTATATGCAAGGCAAATATGGTGAAGCGGTACAATGGTTTCAAAAAGCCTTTGCTATTTGTGGCGATGACGATTATTCTAAGGCGTCCGTACACTATGCTTTTTCATTGCTCTATAGCAATAGGAAAGAGTTTCTCGTAGCTTTTCATAAAATGTTTAAAGTTAAGGATGAAAGCATGGAATGGGAAAAGTTTATTTTGGCATATTTTGCTGACGATTTGCTAATGGCAGAAAGTCAAATCGAATCTATGTTAAAACACTTCAGCATCGACCTCCATGATATGGCAATTGTCTTTGACTGTTTACTTAAATTGGGTAAAGGAGAAAAAGCAACGGAATACTTGAAACAAAAAGTGGAGGCTTTGGAGGAAAGCGATTATAATATGCGACCTGAGATGAACCGAATGAAAAAGGCACTTTTTCAAGCTGACTATCGAGCAAAGTTGATTTCTGAGTATAGATATAAAATACCGCTTATTAAACAATGTTGTTATTACGGTTGTAAACAGCACAATCCCATCTAATTTAATATGGCAGCCGCCTTGGGATCAATCTCTTGGCGGCTGTTTTCATATAATGCTTTAAGAATCAAGTAAGTTAGAAAAGTCAATCGAAAGGTCTTGGATTTGGAGCAGCAACAGTGGGGCCTGCTGGAGTATCATGTTTGTGAGGAGCTTATATAAATTTAACGTGACATAAACATTAGTGTGCAATTTTTTAGTTTTGACACACTCCTATAGACGAAACGCTTTAACTACTTAACTTATTGGCATTGTCTGCAATACCAGCTACCGGTACAGTAACCTTTTTATGCTCATTGGCTATAAATATCTTCATCATTTAAAATAGCTAATGTAATTTTTCCTGCCGTGCTTCCATTCGCCTGAGTCCCGCCCTGAATGTTTGTCGCAAACACATAGGTTTCATTTCCGGTCTCCACAAAGCCGATGAACCAGCCGTTTACATTTTTCCCTTCCACAGTCCCGGTCCCGGTTTTCCCGTACAGGGAAGCACCATTGGAAGAAGAGAGGAGTAAGGACTCTTTTACCGCCTTTATATTCTCCTGTCTGAATGGAAGATCATCCTGATAGAACCGAGCTAAAAGCTTCACCTGCTCAACCGGTGAAATCTTTAACGAAGATTGGATCCAGTAACGCCCTATTCCGCCGGATAAGTCCTTGTTACCATATCCGATAGTATCTAAGTATTGCTTTAACCTAGGCAGCCCGGTCTTTTCATCCAGGGAAGTGAAATACCAGTTAACCGAACGCTTCATGGCAGTATCAAGAGTCTGGTCCTGGTTCCAGGCTTCAAAAGGGTAACTGGTCCCATCCCAGGAAAGCAGGGAGGCTTCCGGCGTTATGGTTCCAATTTCCAGAGCGGCTAAGGCACTGTAAATCTTATAAGTGGAATCCGGGGAAACCCTCCTTGTTCCGGCGTCACGATTATAGATGCAGTACTGTCCCGAATCTAAGCAATACAGAACAAAACAGCCATCGTATCCTTTGAAATAAGAGGATAAATCCAGCGTAGTTACATTTTCAGCCGTAAAGTCGTATTCTGTACCAGTGTAGGCATCTGCAGACAATACTGGAATACAACCCAGCACCAGTGCTGCAATCACAGTAAAAAGAATTCTACTTTTCACCACACGCCACCTGGATTCTTTGTGGTAACCGGCAATGTTCAGAATGCGCCTTTTTATCTCTTTCTTTGAGCCGCTGATACTGGCGGCGGAATAGGAAAATAAGGATATCTTTTCTGCAAAATTTATCAGCGTGCTTCCATAATCCAGATAGCTGTCCGAATCCAGGAGGGACAGGACTGATGAATCGCAGGCAATCTCCCGGTCGCTTCTCATTTCCTTAAAAGCAAACCAGACAAAGGGGTGGAACCAATAAATGATTTGTGCCAAAGCCATAAGCCTGTTTACCAGAAGGTCCTTGTGTTTGCAGTGTAAAGTCTCATGGAGAAGAATATACCGGATTTCCTTTTTGGAAAGCTCAGTAAGCATATTAATAGGAACAATGATGCAGGGATTCCATAATCCGGCCGCAATAGGAGAGGAGATATAAGCGCTGCTATAAATCGGTATTTCTTTTCTAACACCAGATTCATCCATACATGTTGCAAATAGTTCCCGTATCTCCTTATTCTGAAGTGGAAGAGAGGACCTTTTCAGCTGCCTGATTTTCCTGCTAGAATGGATATGAAAACCAGTCATTAATACCATGCCGGTGATCCAGATACCAGTTAAAACAGTTGGAAGTACCGGATGCGCTACACGGCTTACGGAAACAGAAAAATCCTGGAGAAAATATTCGGTGGCTGCCGCGGTCTTATAGGCAGCCCCTAAGGTACCTGCATGCTCAGGCGAAAAGGAGCCGCCCAAAAACCGCAGCAGCTTAAACGCATATCCAGGAAAAAGAAAAGAGCAGGGTAGAAATGGTGCAGCCAGCACAAACAGAAACAGGAACCACAGATTGTACCGGATTCTTGCAGTCAGCTGTTGGTTTAATAATTTCCTGACCAGCAGGATTGCGGCAAGCAAAATGGCCAGGACCACGCTGTTAAGACAAAGGCGTGTCATAAAAGAATCGAGCATAATCAGCGTTCCTCCTCTTGTCCGCCCAGAAGAAGCTTTCTCAGTTCTGCCAGGTCTTCGCTTGATACATAATCACTGTTTAAATAGTTGGTCACCATGCTTGATATCTTTCCGTTGTAGAAACGGTTTAAAAAATGATCATTTTCTTTCGTTAAATATTCTTTTTTTTCCACGAGCGGGGTATAGACGAAAACACGGCCTTCCTTCCGATAGGTGGCAGCACCCTTTTGAACCAGTCTTTTTAAGAGTGTGTGAATGGTCTTTGGGTTCCAGCTGGTGGTCTTCACCAGTTTGTCCGTCACTTCGTTGGTACTGATGGGGGCATCATTCCATAGCACCTTCATTACCTCATATTCTGCTTCGGATATTTGCGGCAGTTGATTCATATGCGGTCTCCTGTTCTTACAATTGTAATAATACTATTATAAGAGCACGATGCAGGCATGTCAATGAGTTCTATGACTCTGTCTATTTGCAATCAGCGAAACATTAAAAATATAAACAGATTTTAAACATGGGACCGTCGGATATTGCATTTACTTAACAGCCATTTTTCCGTAAAATGAAACCATAAACAAACAAGGGAGGTTTAAGGGATGAAATTAAGGAGATTAAGCGGCATACTGTTGGCAGGGCTGATGGCGGCTGGAACGCTGGCCGGATGTTCAGGGTCCAAAACAGATGCCACAACAGCGGCAGCAGGCGGACAGACGGCTGCTCAGACAGAAGCGGAAAAGACTCAGTCAGCAAGTGGGGAAAAAACTGTCATTAAGGTCTGGTCCAAAGACCGGCACGACGCCACCTATGTTCAGAAAAAGGTAGACGAATACAATGCAAGTAACACGGATAATATTCAGATAGATTATCAGCTCTATACGGATAATTATGTGCAGGCCATTGATATGGCGGTACAAAGCGGGGAACTCCCTGATATTTTGGTACAGCAGGATCAGATGTTTGATAAATATGTAAACGAGGGTCAGTGGGCAGATTTTTATGATTACATGGATTCTGATATGAAAGAATATTTTAAATCTGTGGTTTATCCCGGTTACAACGAACTGGATGGAAAGCTGTATTTCATCCCAACCACCGGAACTACCTGCCGTCTTTTCTATAACAAAGAAATCTTTGACCGTGTAGGGATTACGGAACCACCAAAAACACTGGAAGAGGTGGTGGAGTATGCTAAAAAAATCAATACGGAATTATCCAAAGAAGGAATTTATGGATTTGCAGAAAATATGAAAAGTGCCAGCTCAGGCTTGCAGCGTTCCATGTGCGTCGGCCTGGATCGAGAGACCGGTCTGGTACGTGGATACGACTTCGTAAAGGGAGAGTACGACTTTTCACAGTGGGCAGATACTTTGAAGCTTTGGAAGGAACTGCTGTCCGACGAATGTGCGTTTCCTGGATGTGAATCACTGGATATCGATCCCTTAAGAACTCAGTTTGCAGCCGGCAAGATTGGTATGTATATGTCTTACAGCCATGCAGAGCCAGGGGTATACCAGAATCAGTTCCCTATGGATTCCTCTAAATGGGACTGCGTACCCATTCCAACCGTTGGCGGAAAAGCCACAGGAAAACAGTATTTTACCGGTACAGGAAGTTATGTTTTAAATGCAAAAAGTCCTAACGTGGATAAAGCATTTAAGGTTTATAAGGATATCTTTGCAAATGAAGATTATTTAATCGGATACTACGAAGGTGGATTTGGCGTAAGCATTCTTCCAAGTGTTATTGAAAAGGCAAAGCCAGGTAAAGATTTCCAGGATAAAAAATGGCTGCTCATCAGTGATATTGATGCCCTCCTTCCTAAGCCTCCTCACACTGCCTTCGCATCTGGTATGGTGGTGGAAGGTGAAGATATGTTTAAAACCTGCGAATCTATTTATTATGGAGACGCGGATATAGATTCTACCTTAAAGGATCTGACAGACCGTTACAATAAAGCGTATCAGGAAGCAGTGAAAAATGGAAGCGGTCATGAAGTAAAGATTGAAAACTATGACCCGATGAATCCAACTTTACAGTAATATTGAAAGAGGGGCGCAAAATCAGCGAGGCCCCTCTTTCTTTGAAAAGAAAGGAGTATGCAGATGAAAGACTGGAATAGCAAAAGTGCCTTGCGGGGAAGTAAGATTGTGAAAAAAAACCTGCAGGCCTATTCATTTATGCTTCCCAACTTGATTTTGTTCACCGTCTGTTCCTTATATCCGGTGGTGTGGACTTTGAAATATGTATTTTTCCAGTATGGGGGATATGGAACAGGAGTACCGAGATTTGTCGGCCTTGCAAATTTCGCCCGGGTGTTCCGGGATAAAGTTTATTGGGAAAGTGTGATCCATACTTTTACATACGGTTTCGGGAAGGTGGTTTTTATCATTCCTCTGGCCTTTTTTCTGGCATTTCTCTTAAATCAGCAAAAACGGGGGAATGGCGCGGCCCAGAGCATTGTATTTTTGCCTACCATTATGAGCTCCGCCGTCATGGGTCTGGTGTTTTATCTTTTATTCAATGCCTACAATGGTGAGGTCAATAAGTATTTAATGACGGCAGGTCTGATACAAAAACCCATAAACTGGCTGGGGAAAGAACATGCCATGAAAACCCTGATCCTGACAGCGGTCTGGGGCGGTGTGGGGAATTACATGGTATATTTTATAGCCGGAATCCAGCAGGTATCCGGGGAAGCAATCGAAAGCGCCAGGATCGACGGGGCCGGCAAGATCCAGACCATCTGGTACATCATCATTCCAATGCTGGGCCCCATATTAAAGATTATACTTATGCTGGCGATCACCTCTGCGTTTCACGACATTACCAATGTGATGGTATTAACTGAGGGCGGCCCCACCAATGCTACCATGGTCATGTCCCTGTACGGATACCGTTACTTCTTCCCCATTTCAGCGGCTGAAGCCACGGTTCCCCAATATGGCTACGGTGCTGCGGTCAGCGTCATATCCGCAGTGATCGCTGGTATGGTAACCGTAGGTTATCTGCGAATATCTAAAAAACTGGATGAAATTTATTAAGGAGGCGGCAGCATGAAAAACTGGAATGGAAAACATCTATCAAAAGCCGCCTGGCTTTCTCTGGCCGCAAAATGGGTATTTCTGGGCATTATGATTTTATTTACACTTTATCCGGTCATTTATACAGTGCTGGGATCTTTGAAAACCAATGCTGAGCTGACCCAGGGCGGCGGCTTTTTCCCGGAGAAATGGCATTTTGAGAATTATTACCAGGCTTTTGTCCAGGCAGACTTTACAAAATATACGTTTAACAGCATCGTGGTCAGTGTTTCCGTTACACTTCTCGCTGTGGTTACCTGCTCGCTGGCCGGTTTTATTCTGGCCAGAAGAGAGTTTGCCGGGAAAAAGGTGCTCTTAGCTCTTTACTTATCCATGATGTTCGTATCCTTAGGGTCAGTTACCCTGTATCCAATCTACGAATTACTTCGGGCATTAAAGTTAAATAAGTCCATAATTGCCCTTATTGTGGCTCTTACGGGAGGGCAGGCCACCAATGTTTTTCTGGTCATGGGATTTACAAAGGGGATTCCAAAAGAGCTTGATGAAGCTGCCATCATTGACGGCTGCAGCATTTATGGAGTTTATTCCCGGGTCATTTTACCCTTAAGTAAGCCAATCCTGGCGGTAGTAGCCCTATTTTCTTTCCGAAATGCCTGGAATGATTATATCACCAGTCTGATCATGACGATTTCCATGCCGAAGCTTCAGACTCTTACCGTGGCGGTCGTTCAGCTAAAATATTCTGTCAATGCCGCGGCCGAGTGGCACATCATGCTGGCGGGAGCGTCCATCGCTATCATCCCGATCCTGATTGTCTATTTGTTTGCCAATAAACAGTTCATTGCAGGCCTTACGGCAGGTGCAGTAAAAGGATAGGAAAAAGGGCGGGTCCTGTGATATACTGGTAAAAAACAGAAGAGCAGGAAAACGGGGGGAAAGCATGAAGAAATTTATAAACAATTTAAGATTCCGCAGTAAAATCATCTGGCTGTTCGGAATTATGTTTTTCTTTACTACCGCCATTAGTGGATTATCCTATTATCAGTACGCCTCCAATGATATTGAAGAGAATTTCAAAGTGGGGTCAGAGGACGTCCTGGCTCAGATTGTGAATACCTTGGGCCAGCGGCTGGGTGTCATCAATCAGAGGGCTAAGGGAATGCTTGCTAATTATACCTTTATGGTAACCCTTTCCGATTATTTAAATAATCCTAATGACATCAATCTGGTAAAAGCCTTAGGGACCATTCCGGATTTCATGAGAGACTTTGAGACCGGGGAGGGGCTGATCCACTCCACCTATATTTATACGGATAAAGGGAGCTTCGATAATTTTGTCCGAATGAGAAATTGGGAGTTTGATTTTAAAGAATCTGTTTTTTACAAAAGCTACCAGGCAGGCGGAGGCGATGCCATTCGCTGGTTCCCGATGTGGAAAGATGAGATATTTCAGGACAATGACCAGGTGATTCCCTGTGTCTGGCAGTTCAGTGTTCAGGGCTATGTGGGAAAGGAATATTTGGTGATCCAGTTAAAGAAAACCGAACTGGAGCGTCTTTTAGAAGGAAAATATGAATTTTTTGACAAAATACTTATTCTAGATGGTGCAGGAAATGTAATGATAGGTTCCCATGATATGGATCCGGGAGAACTAAGAAAGCTTTCGGAGTCCAGGGAAGGGGGAAGCAATGTCATTACCAGCGACTTTCAGTACGAGGGAGATTCCTATCTGGTCACCTATGAACGTCTTAAGGAAAATGGCTGGCAGATCTATGGGCTGAAATCAAGGCAGAGCCTGCTTGGAAGTCTGAAAATT
The DNA here is from genome assembly GCF_900105215.1 of Lacrimispora sphenoides. Lineage (NCBI taxonomy): Bacteria > Bacillati > Bacillota > Clostridia > Lachnospirales > Lachnospiraceae > Lacrimispora > Lacrimispora sphenoides. The sequence goes on from NZ_FOIP01000001.1 coordinate 2,623,799, forward strand.
CTTAGAAATACGATATTTGAGATCATGGGCGTTGTTTTCTTACTGGGAGTAGGGGTCATCCTGTGGTTGTCCCACCAGCTGACAAATTCTTTAAGACGGTTAGAAAAGCGTATGAGCTGCGTGGAAAAAGGTGACCTGGGAGTTCGGTTTTTCTACCCCTATAAGGATGAAGTAGGCAGCCTTGCAAAATCTTTTAACTATATGATCGGAGAGATCCAGAGCCTGGTCCGGAAACAGGAGGAGACCATTGAGGAGCTGAAACGGGAACGGGATTATGTGGCTGAGGTTCAGAAGCAGAAGCGGAAAGCGGAATTAAAGGCCCTGCAGGCTCAGATCAATCCTCATTTCCTCTATAATACCTTAAATGCCATCACCTGGCAGGCCGCCGATCAGGGAGCAGAAGAAATCAGCATCCTTTCTAATTCTCTTGGTAAGTTTTTCAGGATCGGCCTAAGTAAGGGGGCAGAGGTGATCACCCTTCGGGAAGAACTGGAACATGTGTCAAGCTATTTAGACATCCAGAGCATCCGCTATCATTCCCGTTTAAGCTACGAAATTCATGCGGATGACAAATGCCTGGATTTCCGTATGATCAAACTGATTCTGCAGCCTCTGGCTGAAAATTCCATTTATCATGGAATCAAAGAGAAACAGGGGGCCGGTATCATAAAGATCTCCGTCAGTGAAGAAGGATCTGGCAAAGAAACGGTCACGGAGCTTGTAGTATGGGATAATGGGGCAGGGATTCCGGAAGAAAAGCTTGCATTCATCAATGAAACCTTAAAAAAGGGCGGAACGGACTGTGGAGCAGGCTATGGCATCTACAATGTCAATGAAAGGATCCGGCTGTTTTACGGAAAAGAATATGGGCTGTATTATGAAAGCAGCTTCGGCCATTGGACAAAAGCGGTTCTTAGGATTCCGGCAATGACAGAGGAGGTGGAATGATGTACCGCATATTAATCGTAGATGACGAAGACTATGTAAGAGACTTACTGGTCAGAAACATCCAAAAATCCGCCCTGGAAGTGGATGTGGTTGCGGTGGCAGGTGACGGAGAGGAAGGGCTTAGAGAAGCTCTGTTAAATAAGCCTGATATTATCATTACGGACATAGCCATGCCCTTTATGAATGGCCTGGAATTGATCCGCAGGATTCAGGAAGCCGGGCTTTACAGTAAAAATGTGGTCATAAGCGGTTACGATGAATTTGACTATGCAAAGCAGGCCATTTCACTTGGAGTCAAGGATTATTTACTAAAGCCCTTTTTGCCCAGGGAAATGATTGATGTTTTGGCAAAGGTGATACAAGAGCTGGACAGCCAGAAGGCGCTTTTGCAAAATATGAGCCTGTTAAAGGAACAGGCCGTGAGCCGGGCCGGACTTGCCAGGGAAAAGGCGCTGAAGGCGCTCTTAAGGGGAAAGGAGTGTACAGAGGAACCGGACTTCATACTGGAAGGCAGTTTTTATGCGGCAGGAGTGATCCGCATGGAAGGCGGAGCATGGGATTTTGGCAAGCAGGAGCATGTGGAGGAGTTTCTGATGCTGATACGGAACGGTTACCTTTCTGCCGGGATCTGCCTGTATGCGGTCAGCTTTGACGGGATTCAGCTGGCGTCCATCTGGTGCGGTGACGGGGAAAACGAGGAGCACTTCCTTAAAAAGATTGGGGAAAGTCTGGAAAAAGTCAGTATGAGCCTGGAGAAGTATTACCATATACAAATGAACAGCGCCCTTGGCCGTGCTTACCGGAGTCAGACAAAGCTGGTGGATTCCTACCGGGAAGCTATGGCTGTGTGGCGGGGAAACTTAGACGTAGAAAAGCGATTCCTGTTTTATGGTGAGGAAAGCAGCCGGAAAGAGGAAATCAGCAGCAGCCAGATCCGGGAGTGGAAAAACCAGATCCGGCTTTCTGTGCGTGCAGGACAGGAGGCAGGGGCTCTTGCTGGGCTGTCAGGCCTGATGAAGTGTTATGCCTCCATGTCCAACAGGAAGAATGATTATGTGGGCGTATCTGTGGGGGAACTGGTTTATGCCATTCAGAATGATATGGAGCAGGATGGATATGACCGGGCGGATACGGAGCCTCTATCTTCCATGCAGGATCGGATCAATTACGGAAGCCTGATGGATATGAACCATATGCTGGCCACCTATATTGAAAAGTGCTGCCGGGTAGTACGGGAAAATTCAGAGGAAACCAGGGCAGATGCAGTGGTGAAGCAAATGAAGCAGATCATTGAAAATGATCTGCATAAGACGGAGCTGGACCTGGAGGCAGTGGCTTTAAAGGTGCATTTCAGCTCCAGCTATGTCAGGCAGATTTTCAAACAGTACGCAGGAGAGTGTTTTGGTGAATATTTAATCCGAAAGCGCATGGAACGAGCCGGGAGTCTGCTCCAGAAAACAAGCATGAAAATCCAGGAGGTGGCAGACCAATGCGGGTATGAAAACCAGCGATACTTTGCCAGCAGCTTTAAGAAATTTTATGGCTGCACTCCCACGGAATTTAAAAAATTGGTGGAAGAAGAGAATTTATATTAGGAGGGGTAGGATAATGATTCAATTTACAGAACAGGAAATCCGGCACTTAAGAGAAAAGTACCAAAGGCAGCGGTCAGCTGTTAATCGTATCATGGAAGATGTAAAGGAAATCATGGCAGAGCCTGTTTTGGTTCCCAAAACAGGGATCGCTAACTGGACCCTTTATTATTACTGCCCGGATTGTTCTGTGCGGCTTACTTTTGACAGAAACGATAAGTATCATCACAGTTGCCCCTCCTGTGGTCGGGTTTATTCCGGTGAGCCATATGACAGCACCTGGTGGGGGCTTATTAACAGCAGAAATTACACGGCAGTATTTCAGATGGCACTGATCCATCTGATCACAGGAGAAGCTGACTATGCCAGAAAGGCCGTAGATATCATGATGGAATATTCCAGATACTATAAGGACTATGAGGTCCACGGCAATATTCCTTATAATGGTCCCGGTAAGTCAGGCGCTCAGACTCTTGATGAGGCTAATTTCCTCAGAAGCTTTGCCATGAGCTATGATCTTCTGTCTGAATTCATGACGGAGGAGGAAAAAGAGTTTATTGGAAAGGAAATGCTCATCCCTGGAGCTGAATTTTTGATGGAACACCGCCATAACCAGCTGCACAATCATGAAGTGATCATAAGCTCAGCCATTGCGGTCATTGGACTGATCTTTGACATTGACCGGTATATCCAGTTTGCCGTTTATGAGCCTTATGGGATTCTATATCAGCTGGAGAATGGGGTGCTCCCGGATCACATGTGGTTCGAAGGAGCGCTGGGCTATCACTTTTATGCCCTTACCAGTTTCTTTGCCTATGAAAAGTTTGCCCTTCATACGCCTCACAGCCATATCGGTCATCCAAATTATAAAGCCATGATGGAGCTGCTGGCATCCTATCTGGAACCGGGATTCCGTATTCCCATGTTAAATGATACTAATTATGGACATACATCCTCAAGTCTATATTTATATGAATTTGCATACCGGGAACTGGGAGGAGAAAAGCTTCTTTTTATACTGAACCAGCTGTATGAAGAAGAAAAGAGAGATAATCTGGAAGCCTTTATTTATGGGGCAGATGAGCTGCCTAAGTGCAGTATGGAGCCAGGGAATTACCATGTGGAAGCAGGGCAGTCTGGGAGCACGATTTTAAGAGGGAAGGATGATAGATATCTGCTGATCAAGCATGACCGCTATGGCGGGGAGCATGATCATTATGATCGTCTTGGCATCAGTTATCTGTCTCATGGAAAGAGGATATCTCCTGATCTTGGGACCACCGGATACGGTGCGGTTATGCACTATGATTTTTATAAGAATACAGGTTCCCACAATACGATAAACATTGACGGAGATAATCAGGCGCCGGTCAATGCAAGGCTAACCCGTTATGAAGATAGAGATGGGGGCATATATGTGGAAGCAGAAGCGGACTGGACCAAACCCTATGAAATGCCGGACAGCTTTACCATCGTTCAGTGGAAGGAAGAAATTTACCGGCCTGTAAAAATGGTGAGAAAGATCGCATGGGAGGAAGATTATTTTGCGGAAGTATTCCAGGTAAAGGGGGCAGGGAAGGATCTGCCTGTGGACTGGGTCATGCATTTTTCAGGAAAACGGATCATACAGCCTGAGGGAATGGAAATAGAAAAGTTTTCTGACAGGAAGCCATATAGCTATCTTCATCACATGAAAAAGGCCATTCTGTCAGAAGATCAAACCACTGTGATCCATGATTATGAGGATGGAGGCATACATACCCGTGTATTTACCTGGAACCAGGGGATGGAATTGTATGATGGGATGGGGCCTGATAACCCGTCTATATCCGATATCAATTACCAGATCGAACGCGGGTATGGACCGGATCTTGTATTTGCCCATGTGATTACCAGCAGCAATGGGCCTTGCCTGCTCATGAATGTAAACTTTTCTGTAGATGGGGACTGTATCGTGATTGAAGTGGAAGGAGAAAAGGACGAAAGGAAATGGAGCAAGATCCATAAGATGTAAAGGATAGAAACAGGGCGGCCCAAAAGTTGGTAATCGACTTTTGGGCCGCCTTATTTAAGAAGGGAAAAAGCAGTGTAAATAAAATGGAACCTGTTTTTTATTTACTGCATATGTTAGGATATGGAAACTTTTTTTAGATGTATGGAGGCAGAAGGATGTCTGAAAATATATGCTTAACAGATTTAAAAAGGGGTCAGAAGGCAGTGATTGCAAAGCTGGCCGCCTATGATGATATGAGAAGGCGCTTACAGGATATTGGCATTATAGAGGGTACTACTGTGGAGTGCCTGGGAAAGAGCCCTTTGGGAGATCCTACGGCATTTTTAATACGGGGTGCGGTAATCGCTCTTAGAAGCGAGGATTCCGGCCGCGTCTTGGTGCAGTCAAATATAGAGGAAAAAGCAAACCGTCATTATGGGAAAGAAATGGTGGCTGCTAACCTTTCGCTGGAGGATTAGGTATGGGATTAAGCAGGGAATCGATGGGAATAAAGTCTGTGGACTGCGGTCTGGAAATTAAGAAACGGAAGGAAGAGGATAAGGTCATTGCACTGGCCGGAAATCCCAATGTAGGTAAGAGTACGGTATTTAATCAGCTTACTGGGATGAATCAGCATACAGGAAATTGGCCGGGAAAAACCGTTGCCAATGCCCAGGGCTGGTGCTCGGATGGTCAGCAGGGATATGTTATGGTGGATATTCCCGGCTGCTATTCCCTGATGGCCCATTCCACGGAAGAAGAGGTTGCCAGAGACTTTATTTGCTTTGAAAACCCGGATGCAGTAGTCGTAGTCTGTGATGCCACATGCCTGGAGAGAAACTTAAACCTGGTGCTGCAGATCATGGAGGCAACGACCAATGTGGTGGTATGTGTAAACCTTATGGATGAGGCTAAAAAGAAGAAAATTTTCTTAAACCTTGATATCTTGGAACAGCGCCTGGGGGTCCCGGTTGCCGGAACTGCAGCCAGGAGCAATAAGGGACTTGATCAGATCTACACCGGTTTAAAACACTGCCTGGAACAAAAAGAAGAGGTAGAGGAAAAACCTGCTCTCATCCAATATCCCCAATATATTGAAGATGCCATTGCCAGGCTCCTGCCCGCAGTGGAACAATTGGCCAAGGGAAAGGCAGAGGCCCGATGGCTTTGTGCCAGACTGTTGGATGCCAATGAGAATCTGATGGAAGCCGTAAGAAGATACCGAAAGACCGTGGCCGATTCCGAAGAAGTGGCTTCCTGTCTTGCTGAAATCTGGGAAGAATGGAAGACTGCCGGGATCAGCCAGGAGCAGGTAAGCGACGACATGGCTACTGTTTTCATAAATAAGGCAGAAAATTTATGCATGGATATCGTGGAATATGAAAATCAGACCTATAACCGGAAGGACCGGAAGCTGGATTGGATTTTTACCAGTAAGGCTACGGGCTTTCCCATTATGTTCCTGGTTTTACTTGGAATCTTCTGGATTACCATAACAGGGGCCAATTACCCGTCAGAGTTAATAAGCACCGTACTGTTTAAGATAGAAGCCTGGCTGATCGGGCTGGCTGACGCTGCCGGTGTGCCGGTGATTATCACTGAACTGCTGTTTCATGGCATTTACCGGGTTCTGGCCTGGGTAGTAGCGGTTATGCTGCCTCCTATGGCAATATTTTTCCCATTGTTTACTCTTCTGGAAGATTTTGGATACCTTCCCAGAGTGGCTTTTAATTTAGACAGATGCTTTAAAAAGTGTTCTGCCTGCGGAAAGCAGGCGCTTACCATGTGACAATGGAAATCTATGCTTTTTTTGATTCTTCCATGTTTAACTTGACACTTTTTCTTAGAAATGTTATATTTATTTACACGTAAACTGTAACTGAAAATAATACAGAATCACAACTAAAAACGCCGGAAATCAGTAACATATGGCACAACCAAAAAGGAGGTACAGTATTTGGGCTTTTCTATCGACGTAAGTATTCCAGTTATGACCGTGTTTCTTCAGGGGATTATCAGCTTCTTTTCTCCCTGTGTGCTGCCACTCATCCCGCTTTACATAGGGTATCTGTCGGGAGGGACGGGAGTCCGCGGGGAGGACGGGCGGATTTATTATAAACGCAGCAAGGTTATGCTTCACACTGTCTGCTTTGTTATCGGGGTCAGCTTCGCATTCTTCCTGTTGGGGCTGGGATTCTCAGCTCTTGGAAGCTTTTTTAAATCAAACCAGCTTCTTTTTGCAAGAGTGGGAGGTATCCTGGTAGTTTTATTCGGTTTATACCAGCTGGGAGTTTTTGGGACCTCATCTGTATTGGGAAGGGAACGCAGACTGCCATTTTCCCTTAATACCCTGGCCATGTCGCCCTTAACTGCGCTAATCATGGGCTTCACCTTCAGCTTTGCCTGGACGCCTTGTGTGGGACCGGCCCTTGCCAGTGTCCTGCTTATGGCTGCCTCAGCCTCCACAAAGGCAATGGGTTTTGTCCTGATTGGAGTATATACCCTGGGATTTGTTCTGCCGTTTCTGGCAGTGGGATTCTTTACTACCACAGTGCTTGAATTTTTTAAGACTCACGGCAATATTGCAAAGAATGCGGTAAAAGTCGGAGGAGTTCTCATGGTATTTATGGGAATTTTAATGTTCACCGGAAAGATGAATGCTGTGACCGGATACCTTTCATCCATTCCGTCACCTACGGCCACAGAATCAAGAGAGACGCCGCAGCCGGAAACGACTGCAAAAGCATCGGAAGAAGAATCTGCATCTGAAGAAGAATCCGTATCGGAATCGGGGAATACCGGTGAGTCAGATGAAGCCAATGAGCCTCTTCCGGCAGTTGATTTTACTTTAACCGATCAGTACGGCAATACTCATTCTCTTTCTGATTATAAAGGAAAGACGATCTTTTTAAACTTCTGGGCGACCTGGTGTCCCCCATGCAGGGCGGAGATGCCGGACATCCAGAAAATATATGAAACTGCTGATACAGAAGGGGATAATGCACTGATCATTCTGGGTGTGGCAGCACCTAATTATGGAAATGAAAAAGATGAAGAGGGAATTAAACAATTCCTGAACGAAAACGGATACACCTATCCGGTTCTGATGGACACGAATGCGGAACTGTTTGAAGCTTATGGAGTATTCTCTTATCCGACCACATTTATGATTGATAAGGATGGCAATGTATTTGGTTATGCAAGCGGTCAGCTTTCGGAAGATACAATGCGCAGTATTATAGAACAGACCATGAAGGGGCAGCGGAAATAATCTGCCGATATGGTTAAAACAGAGCAATTATGGCATTCCAAAGGGGAAAAGAATCTTTGGAATGCCATTTTTATTGGTTGAAATTACTGGAGGATTTTTCTTCATGAGCCTTGCGCAAACGGTCCCGGTTGTAAATGAGATGAAGAGTCATGGCATCCTGTGCGGCAATGGCATCGTTTTTTTGTATGGCATTTACAATTGCCATATGTGTTCTTATGGTTTCTTCTTTTAACTCGGAATGGGTAATGTCAATAAGCATATCAATAGCATGCATAATAAGAGGCTCAAGCTGCGGTACGATGACATTTCCGCTGATCTCTGCAATCTTAGCATGGAAAATGGCATCGGCTTCTGAGTGGGATTTTCCTAAGTCGTAACATTCCGCCACCCGTTCCGCCAGGTGGAGAAGCTCCTCGGCCTGCTCCGGTGTGGCCTTTGAGGCAGCCATAGCGGCGACCCTTGGCTCGATCATCATGCGGAATTCTAAAAGATCAGTCACCAGTTTCTCCTTATTTTCTATAAAGGTGAATCCAAGTGGATCATCAGCCACACCTGTATTGTGGCAGACGTAGATTCCGGACCCTTGCTGAACTGTCAGAATGTTGCGTGAAACAAGAGCCCGTATGGCTTCCCGCAGAGTGCTCCGCCCAACGCCCATAAGAGAGGAAAGCGTGGTTTCATTGGGGAGCTGTGCACCTTCTTTTAATTTATTATCAATGATATATTTGATGATTCCTTCCGCTGTTGTATCGGCAAGAGATTTATGTGATGGTGTCATGGCAAATTCCTTTCAGGTGAACAATAGTTTTATCTGATTATAAATGTAATTTCTGATTCATTCAAGTGCAAATGAATCAGATGAGTCATGAGTACATGAATATTGGTCTGATGAATATATAAAAGAAATAGATAATACATGATAGTATGTATGAAAATATTAGGAAAATACATGAAATAATGAAATGAATCATGAGGAATAGTTGACAATCATGTGATGAATTATTATAATCAAGATATAAATATAAAATGAAAAATTCAAGATAAACAGGAAAGGAGCATTATTATGGTTAGTCAGGATATACGGAAACTAGCTCCGGAAATCGACCCGCTTCGGATGGGTATGGGCTGGAAGGTAGAGGACCTTTCTAAAATGCAGATCATGGTGGAGAGCACCTTTGGAGACAGCCATCCGGGAAGTGCTCATCTAATGGAACTGGTAAATAAGACAGTGGATGGGGTAAGAGATAAAGGAGGAAAGGCAGCCAGATATTTTACAACGGATATCTGTGATGGAATGGCCCAGGGCCATGACGGCATCAACTATTCTCTGGTCTCCCGTGATACGATCTGCAATATGATTGAAATTCATGCTGGCGCAACTCCATTTGACGGCGGAGTATATATTTCAAGCTGTGATAAGGGAGTGCCTGCTCATCTTATGGCAATCGGCCGGGTGAATATGCCTTCCATTCTGGTAACCGGCGGTGTTATGGATGCCGGCCCGGATCTTCTTACCCTGGAACAGATCGGTAAGTACAGCGCCATGTGCCAGAGAGGGGAACTGGAGCCGGAAAAGCTGGAATATTATAAGCAGCATGCCTGTCCATCCTGCGGAGCCTGTTCTTTTATGGGAACGGCATCAACCATGCAGGTCATGGGAGAGGCCCTTGGCCTTATGCTTCCAGGATCCGCTCTTATGCCAGCAACCTGCCCGGATTTAAAGGATATGGCTGAAAGAGCCGGACATCAGATCATAGAACTTGCAAAAAAGGGAATAAAACCAAGAGATATTGTTACCATGGAATCCTTCGAAAATGCGATTATGGTACATGCCGCCATATCCGGATCAACCAATTCCCTGATCCATCTGCCGGCGATTGCCCATGAATTTGGTTTGGAAATAGATTCTGAGATGTTTGACCGGCTGCACAGGGGGGCCCATTATCTTCTTGATATCCGGCCCGCTGGAAAATGGCCGGCTCAGTACTTCTACTATGCAGGCGGAGTGCCCAGGATCATGGAAGAGATCAAATCCGTGCTTCACCTGGATGCAATGACTGTAACAGGAAAGACTCTGGGTGAAAATCTCGATATATTGAAACAAAATGGCTTTTATGATAAATGCGATGAATATTGTGCAAACGTCGGTGTGAAAAAAGAAGAAATAATCCGGCCGTTTCATGATGCCATCGGAACAGATGGGGCAATTGCCATCTTAAAAGGAAATCTGGCACCGGAAGGTGCGGTCATTAAGCATACGGCATGTCCAAAGGAGATGTTTGAGGCGGTGTTAAATGCACGCCCCTTTGACAGCGAGGAAGAGGCGATTGAGGCGGTTTTGAAACACCGCGTAAAACCTGGAGATGCTGTATTCATCCGATATGAAGGTCCAAAGGGAAGCGGAATGCCGGAAATGTTCTACACCTCTGAGGCGATTTCATCGGACAAAGAGCTTGGACGCACCATTGCCCTGATCACAGACGGGCGTTTTTCCGGAGCTTCCACAGGTCCTTCCATCGGACATGTTTCTCCGGAAGCAGCGGATGGCGGTCCCATTGCACTCGTGGAGGAAGGGGATATGATCCAAATTGATATTCCTAACCGGATCCTTGCAATTGTAGGTGTAAAGGGCCAGCGAAAGACAGAAGATGAGATGGAAAAGATTCTTACGGAGCGGCGGGAGCAATGGCAGCCAAGACCTTCAAAATACCAGTCGGGAGTATTGAAAATATTCAGTGAACGTGCAGTATCGCCAATGAAGGGCGGTTATATGGAGTAATAAAATGAAGAGAAAATGGGTATGGCAGGGGAGCTGCCATGCCTTTTTCTATTATTGAGGATATAGTATGAGATTAACATATGGTGGAGGGGCGCGGTATATGGTACAAACCTGTTTGAATAGGATTTCTCAGGAGGTGGATGATATGGATTCATCAGATCAGGTGACTTATGAGGAAAAAAACATGACCATAAAGGTGGAGCGGGTTTTTATTGGTGAAAAAACAGCTAAGGAGCGGGTTTTGGAATTATTGAAAAAACGCAGGGATGCCGGGGAGTTTCGGACATGATCAGATTCAGTTATGATCGTTCCGTAGCCTGGCTCAGGATGCATTGCACTTCTGTATGGGGAAGTCGCTTTGAATATTGTTGGAAGTATGTGTATAATGGTGTTAAAACAGGACTTAATCAGCCCCTTAATAGAGGAGGGGTACTGGAAAGCCCTGTTTTTCTATACCCATTGTTAGGTTTTCAGGTAAGGAAGAGTAAATTTAAAATTAAATGGTGCAAAATAGGAGGACACGCGAACTGATTTCGGATATATTAGTAATAGAAAAGGAGGCAAATCTTATGAAACATACAGCATATATTAAAACTGCCTTGGGTCCGATTAAAATATCCGAAGTGGATGGTTTTATTACTGAGTTGCTTTTTGTAAAAGATACCCTTGAAATTCCCGGAGAACAGAAGACCCCTTTGTTGGAGAAAGCGGAAAAGCAGATTAAGGAATATCTGGACGGGACAAGCAGGGGATTTGATTTGCCGCTTGCTGCAAAAGGGACGGAGTTTCAAAAGACCGTATGGGAAGCCCTGCATAAAATTCCGTATGGAGAGACGCGAAGCTATAAGCAGGTTGCGGAAATGATCGGAAGTCCGGACGCATCCCGGGCGGTTGGTATGGCAAATGGCAAAAATCCCATACTGATCCTGACACCGTGTCACCGTGTAGTGGGTTCAGATGGCAAGTTGACAGGCTATGCGGCAGGCCTTGAAATCAAGGAACAACTACTGGAATTGGAACTGACATATGGCGGCCGTTGAGACGAAGTTCTTTGATTACGGCAGGAAGGAAATAGAATACCTCTCCAATTCAGATCCGGTGCTTGGTGATGCGATGGCACGGTTCGGAAGGGTGGAGAGGGAGGTAATTCCTGATCCCTTTGCTGCTCTGGTCAATGCGATTATAGGCCAGCTAATATCTGTAAGTTCTGCCAAAACCGTATGGAGCCGAATTCAGGAAAGTCTCGGAGATATTACCCCGGAAAACTTATCAGCCGTTTCCGCGGATGAAATTCAGCGCTGCGGCATGATCATGAAAAAGGCTATAACCATCTCTGAGCTGTCAAAGGACATTTTACAGGGTAAGGTATGTCTGAATAATTTGCGGCAACTGCCAGACCAGGAGATCATCCGGTACTTAACGACGATAAAAGGGGTTGGGCTTTGGACAGCTGAAATGCTTCTCATTAATTGCCTGGAACGTCCCGATGTGGTTAGCTGGGGTGACATCGCCATTCGCAGGGGAATGGAAAAACTGTATGATTTTCCTAAGCTGACAAAGGACCAATTCGAAGTGTGCAAGAGACGGTATTCACCCTATGGCTCGGTAGCTTCCATTTATTTGTGGAAGATTTCCTTTTTATAAGGTAGGATAACATGGCAATGGAACGGAAGAATACCCATGGTACGGCAAATATATGAAAGGAGGTGTATTGCCATGCTGACAGAGGAGGAAAAATGGAAGGCAGCGCTTGAATGTGATACGTCTTATGACGGAAGATTTTATTACGGAGTAAAAACAACAGGAATTTTCTGCCGTCCTTCCTGTAAATCAAAAAGCCCTAAACGTGAAAACGTTGAATTCTTTGATACACCAGAGCAGGCACGTGAAAGCGGGCTTCGCCCCTGTAAGCGCTGCCGTCCTGATTTGCTGGAATTTCACCCGCAGAGAGAGAATGCGGAAAAAATTAAAGTAGTTTATGACCTTTATTATTCAGACAATGATCGCTTAAGGGAGGAATTGAAAAATCTTGGGCTCAGCAGAAACAGAATCCTCCAGCTGTTTCAGAATCAATATGAAAAGACCCCGACGGAGTATTTAAATGGTTTACGCATAGACAATGCAAAAAAGCTTCTGGCAAATACCCCGGATAATATTCTGCAGATTGCTTTACAAAGCGGCTTTGGAAGTCTTTCATCTTTTTACACACAGTTTAAGCGTGTAACGGATGTTTCTCCCAATGAATACCGGGAGAATCTCACAGGAAAGAATGCTGATTAGGAGAATGGTGAACTTTAGGAAGCAGTACTTTAGGAAGCAGTACTTTAGGAAGCAGTACTGTAGGAAGCAGCACCTATAGTATATGGTACAAACCTGCTGGAATAAGATTTTCCAGGAGGTGTAAGTGATGGATCGATTAACTCAGGCAGCTTATGAGAAAAAGAACGTCTTTACAAAGGCGTCAGCCTGCTACAAGGCGGCGCTTTACATGCGCCTGTCAAAAGACGACGATGGTACAGGGGAAAGCTCCAGCATTGGCACTCAGCGGAAAATGCTTCGTTCCTATGCGATAGAAAATGACTTTGAAGTTTACGGGGAATATGTGGATGACGGCTACAGCGGAACCAATTTTGACCGCCCGTCCTGGAAACGGCTGTTGAAAGATATAGATGCAAGGAAGGTAAACCTGGTAATTACCAAGGATTTATCCCGCCTTGGAAGGGATTATATCATGACAGGACAGCTTACTGAAATTTATTTTCCTTCCAGAGGGATCCGATACATAGCGGTCAATGATGGATATGATTCCGATAGTCCGTGGAGTGATATTGCACCGTTTAAGAACATTGTAAATGAGATGTATGCCAGAGATACTTCAAAAAAGATCCGCAGTGCATTCCAGACCAAAATAAATGAGGGGGCATTTATCGGAAATTTTGCTCCCTACGGCTACCAGAAGGATCCGCAAAATAAAAACCACCTTCTCATTGATCCTGTGGCAGCTTCCATTGTCCGGGAGATATTTGAATGGGCGGAGCAGGGGGCGGCTCCAACCCAAATTGCAGAGTATTTAAATGAGAGAAAGGTGTTGACACCGGCCATGTACCGCTGCGCCGAACGGCCTTATTTGAACTCGGATGATTATTCTAGGAGAAAGGAATGGACATCAGGCACGGTCTGTAAGCTGTTAAGCAACCCCGTATACTTAGGCCACATTGTTCAGGGAAAGACTGTAAAGGTTTCCTTTAAAAGCAGTATGACCCTTCGGAAGCCCAGAAACGAGTGGGTAGTCGTTGAGGATAAGCATGAGCCACTCATTTCCGGGGAGACTTATGAACGGGTAAGAAGACGGAGCGTTTCCCGCAAAAGCACAGCGGTAACCGGTTTTACCAATATTTTTTCCGGACTTGCCAAGTGTGGGGACTGCGGCCGAAACATGTCGTCCACAGGAACCGGTAGAAAAGCGAAATCCCGCAAGCTGGTATGCGGAGGGTATAAGCTTTACGGAAGGAAAGAATGTACGAATCACTTTTTAGATTACGAACTTCTTTATCGCGTAGTGCTTCAGGAAATCCGCAGCCTGCTATCATTTACGGAAAGTGAAAAGGAAGAAATCGAAGAAACCCTTCGTGAGCCTGTTAGCCCTGTAGAAATGCAGGGGGAAGAAAAGGCAGTGTTTTCACTGAAAAAAAGAAAAAAAGAGCTTGGTTACATAATTGAAAAACTCTATGAAGACCGGGTAAATGAAAGGATTAGTGAGGAGCGGTTTTATATAATGCTGGATTCCTGTGAAAAGGAGGAAAAGAAGATTGCAGAAAGCCTGGCCTTGATGGAAAGACCCTGTTCTTTGGATCAGGAAAGTGAGCCTGCTTCTGACTGTCTGCTATCAAGCCTGTTAAAGGATATAAGCCAGGAAAAAGGGCTTTCTTCCGATTTGCTGGGAAAATTTATAGATAGAATTGAGATTTTCCAAAGCAGTGAAGGGGGAGAGGGGAAAGCAGGGCGTAAATACCAGACGATCCGGATCTATTACAAAGTGGCTCCTATAGAAGATAGGAATGGTTTAGCATAAATTTCCGCTGTCATGTGCATGGGGTTTGGATGCAATGCGGCAGGAATTATCGGATGCCGGATCATCGATTCTCCGAGAGAGCGGCTGATTGCCATGATTACCAATAATTTTGTGCCGTGCAACGGGCGATTCCCCACCATGATCGCCATTATAACCATGTTTTTCGTGGGAGGGGCCACGGGTGCTTTTTCCTCCATATTGTCTGCGGCTATCCTGTCAGGTGTGATTATCCTTGGGATTATCATGACGCTTGTCATATCAAAGCTGTTATCGGCTACCATATTGAAGGGGGTTCCCTCCTCCTTTACCTTGGAGCTGCCGCCTTACCGGAGGCCTCAGATCGGCAAGGTCATCGTGCGTTCCATATTTGACCGTACCCTGTTTGTATTAGGCCGTGCTGTTTCCGTAGCGGCTCCGGCCGGGCTGGTCATCTGGCTTCTGGCCAATATATCGGTTGGTAATGCGACCCTGCTGGCCCACTGTTCCGGCTTTCTGGATCCTTTAGCCAGACTCATGGGCTTAGACGGAGTTATCCTTCTGGCTTTTATCCTGGGTTTTCCGGCCAATGAAATCGTGGTTCCCATCATCATCATGTCTTATATGGCAGAGGGAAGCATTCGGGATATCAGCGACCTGTCCGTCTTAAAAGAGCTTCTTGTAGCCAATGGATGGACCTGGATTACTGCAGTAAGCACCATGCTGTTCTCCCTGATGCACTGGCCTTGCTCCACCACCTGTCTTACCATCCGGAAAGAGACACAGAGCATGAAATGGACGGCTGTTTCCTGGTTGGTCCCCACTGTAACCGGATTTGTGGTATGCTTTTTATTCACAACTATTGCAAGGGTTTTCCTCTGATGTTTAAATTTCCCTGTGATTGTCTACAATAGGAGTAGAATACCGAATGGGAAAGGAGGGTGAAGCGTGAGCAGGATCTACCACGTTTACTCCCTGTCAGACCGGTTGAAAGCCAGAAAAATCGAGGGCGAGATTGCCAAGGTTGACGGGGTGAAAGATATCAGAATCTCGGAAGACTTAAAAGAAATGAAAATTGATATGGACAAAGGAAAAACATCCGCTGTCATGGAGCGGGTGGTAAACATCTGCAGCCGGATATCCTACGGATGTGAAGTAAAATATAAGTTTATTTAAACAGGACATTGAAAAAGGCGGCCAACGGGGCCGCCCTTTTTCATCAGTAAAAATTAATGAGCATTCTTTGCATAATCACCAATTTTTTTATCCATGTTAGAAATATGTTTTGTGAGCCAATCCACTACCATTTGATTGGCGTTTAAAATCACCAGAAGATTGCCTCCGGAAGATTTATATTCACTCCTTAATTTCTCCAGCTGCGCAATGAAAGCGGTATGAGCCTGCTTTTGCTCCGCATAACCGGGGTAATGAATGCTCATCATGTATTTTTCTTCGTCTGCAAAATGCTTTTTTGTATAAGCATCCAAAAAATCAAGAAGCTCTCCAACGTATTCCTTTGCGCGGTTGTTTTTCCCTGCTTCAAACAGCGCTTCTGCTTTTTCAAACCACATTTTATGCTGATCATCAATCATTGATATCCCTACGGATAAATTCGGTGTCCACGGCATAACAATTCCTCCTAATGTTTTAAAAATTTACATCTTCTTCCATTCTATACTAGAATTTCCAAAAGTTCAACCGTAGATATAGACAGAAAGGACATTTCAGATAAAATGCGGACATTTTTATTATTAAATATAAATTCAAAGAGAGCAGGGGAAAACAACGTTCAAAATAAGCAGATGAATTGACGTACCTTCCCGGTAATGCTATAATTTTTACTTAGTATGTAGTAAAAAAAATAGAACCCTATGGGGATGCCATTATGCCCAAAAGTATGGGCAGGAAAGAGGAAACATGGAGACAGAAGGAATCCGTCTGAACAAATTTTTAAGTGAAGCCGGGGTATGTTCCCGAAGGGAGGCGGATCGCTTCATTGAGGCTGGGAAAGTCTGTATAAACGGACAAGCGGCTAAGCCCGGCCAGAGAGTTTTACCTGGTCAGTCAGTTACAGTAAACGGACGCACCATTCACGCAGGAAAAGGAGATAATAGCCATAAGGAAGATCCGGTCCTTCTGGCAGTTCATAAACCCAAAGGTATCGTATGCACAACATCGGATAAAGACCGTGCCCCCAACATTGTGGATTTGGTGGATTATCCTGTAAGAATTTACCCCATCGGCCGCCTGGACAAGGATTCGGAGGGGCTGATCCTCATGACCAACCAGGGCACTCTGGTGAATAAGATGATGCGCAGCGGAAATGCTCATGAAAAAGAATATTTAGTAAAGGTCAACCGCCCGATAACCGATGAATTTATCCGGAATATGAAAAAGGGAGTATTCTTACCGGAGCTAAATGAGACCACAAGGCCCTGCGTTGTAAAGAAGGCCGGTGAAAAAGCGTTCCGTATCATTTTGACCCAGGGGCTAAACCGCCAGATCCGCCGAATGTGCGGACAGCTTGGCTTTGAAGTACGGATGCTGAAACGATTGCGAATTATGAATGTTGAACTGGGAGAATTAAAACCCGGAGCTTACCGGGAGCTTTCGAAAAGGGAGTACCACCAGATGAAAGAGGCCTTAAAAGGCTCGACGAATCGTTCTTATAAAGAACAGAAAAAGGAGATATCTGATGGACGCTAACATAAGCAGAATGAAAGAATTGATTGCCGTTTTGACGGCAGCAGGAAAGGCTTACTATCAGGAAAGCCGGGAAATCATGAGCAATTTTGAGTATGACAGGCTTTATGATGAGTTAAAGGATCTGGAAGAGGAGACTGGAATCATACTTTCTCAAAGCCCCACGCAGTATGTAGGATACCAGGCGTTAAGCGAGCTTCCAAAAGAGGCTCACGAAACTCCCATGCTTTCCCTTGATAAGACCAAGAGCACGGAGAGTCTGCAGGAGTGGCTGGGCGGCCAGACCGGAGTGCTGTCCTGGAAGCTTGACGGTCTGACCGTTGTTCTTTCCTATAACCACGGAACCCTCCAAAAGGCCGTAACAAGGGGAAACGGAGAGATCGGCGAAGTTATCACAAATAATGCAAAAGTATTTTCTAACATTCCTTTAAATATAACCCATCAGGGAGAACTGGTTTTACGCGGAGAGGCAGTGATCAAGTATTCGGATTTTAACCGGATCAATGAAGAGATCGAAGAGGTTGCTGCCAAATACAAGAATCCAAGGAATTTATGCAGCGGATCCGTAAGGCAGTTAAACAACCAGATCACAGCTAAGAGAAATGTGAATTTCAAGGCATTCGGCCTGGTAACGGCTGAGGACGTTGACTTTAAAAACTCCAGAAAAGAGCAGTTTGAATGGTTAAAGAGACAGGGCTTCGATGTGGTGGATTATAAAATGGTGATCAGAGATACTCTGCCTGAAGCGGTAGAAGAGTTTTCCAAAGCCATTTCCAGTTATGATATTCCTTCAGACGGCCTGGTGCTTTTGTTAGATGATATCGCTTACGGAGAATCTCTTGGCCGTACATCCAAATTTCCCCGTAATGCCATTGCTTTTAAATGGGCTGATGAAATCAAAGAAACAAAACTTGACCACATCGAATGGAGCCCATCCAGAACCGGGCTCATTAACCCAGTGGCAATCTTTGACCCGGTGGAACTGGAAGGAACTACGGTTAGCCGGGCCAGCGTTCACAATCTAAGCATTATGGAGGCATTGGAGCTGGGAGAGGGAGATGAAATTACTGTTTATAAGGCTAACATGATCATTCCCCAGATTGCCGATAACCTGACAAGAAGCAAAAAGATACGGATCCCTGAACAATGTCCAGTCTGCGGCGGAAAAACGGAGATCCGCAAGGTGAATGATGTCAAGAGTTTATACTGCACCAACCCGGACTGTCAGGCCAAACGGTTGAAAGGTTTCACCCTTTTTACGAGCAGGGATGCATTAAACATTGACGGTTTATCAGAGGCGACCTTAGAAAAATTTATCGGAGCCGGGTTCATCCGGGAATTTGCGGATATTTTCCATTTAGAGCAGCATGAGGAAGTCATCACCCAGATGGAAGGCTTTGGAAAAAAGTCTTACGACAACCTGATAAAAGCAATACAGAAAGCTTCCCATACCACCCTTCCAAGGCTGATCTATGGTCTGGGGATCGCAGGTATCGGATTGGCAAATGCCAAGATGCTGTGCCAGGAATTTAAGTTTGATTTTGAAAAGATGCGCGCAGCAGGGGAAGAGGAACTGACCGCAGTTCCAGGAATCGGAAAGGTGTTAGCGGATGCCTGGATCACTTATTTTAAGGAAGAGAAGAATGATGAGATGGTGGACCGCCTGCTGTCTGAGGTAAGCTTTGAGGGCGATATGGAGGCCAGGGGGGACGGAATCTTTGAAGGTATGGTATTTGTCATTACTGGTTCCGTGGACCACTATGAAAACCGGAAGGCCCTTCAGGAGGCCATAGAAGCCCACGGAGGCAAGGCTACTGGTTCGGTGACCTCTAAGACCACCTATTTGATCAACAATGATACTACGTCCAATTCTTCCAAGAATAAAAAGGCAAAGGAACTTGGAGTGCCCATTATTTCAGAAGAGGATTTCATTAAAATGCTGGAGGAATAAAATATGCCGATTAAAGTACAAAAGGATTTACCTGCAAAAGCCATACTGGAAAAAGAGAACATTTTTATGATGGATGAGGACCGTGCCTTAAGCCAGGACATCCGTCCTCTTCAGATCTTGATCATTAATCTCATGCCTGTAAAGGAAGAGACAGAGACTCAGCTTCTCCGGGCCCTATCAAACACTCCGCTGCAGGTGGACGGTACTTTTTTGATGCTGGAAAGCCATACCTCCAAGAATACGTCAGCCAGCCATTTAAATAAATTTTATGTTTATTTTGATGAGGTAAAGAAAAGAAAATTCGACGGAATGATCATCACCGGTGCGCCGGTGGAGAACATGGAATTCGAAGAGGTGAACTACTGGGAAGAATTAAAGAAGATCATGGAATGGAGCAAAACCCATGTGACCAGTACCCTTCATATCTGCTGGGGAGCCCAGGCAGGGCTTTATTACCATTATGGCATTCAGAAATACAAGAGAGAGAGTAAACTGTCAGGCATCTACCGGCATAAGGTTCTGGACCGGAAGGTTCCCCTTGTCCGCAGTCTGGATGATTATGTGATGGCTCCTCATTCCCGCTTCACAGAGGTAAGGAGAGAGGATATTGAAAAGCAGCCGGAGCTGGTGATTCTTGCGGAATCAAAAGAGGCCGGGATTCTTCTGGTAATGAGCCGGGACGGAAAGCAGGTATTTGTCCAGGGACATCCGGAATACGACCGTATGACTTTAGACGGAGAATATCACAGGGATTTGGATAAGGGATTGGAACCTGAGATTCCATGCAATTATTATGAGAATGATGATCCTGATACGGTGCCGGTGCTTAATTGGAGGAATGGGGCGAACACCATGTATGGGAACTGGCTGAATTTCTATGTATATCAGATCACTCCATATTTACTGGAGGCGGAGGAATAAAAGCCCTTTATTTTACAATGTTTTCCGCATTTTAAATTAATTTAATGTAATTTAAAAAGTATCGTACACTATCGCATTATAACAGTATCTATCATGGAAATGGGGTACAGATGGGGTACAAAAACGTATTAAATGGGGTATGACATATATTAAAAACGACCTGTATAATATAATGATTAATTATGTAAAATAGACCCTCTATTAGTTGTGATGATAAACATTATTTTTATGTCTTTATTTCTTGGAGTATACATTGCGAGCACATCGTTTGCTTCAGAAGTGGATAAAGATCACGCATTTAATAGCTATGAGAGTGTAGCTAAGATTTCTAACTCTGAAACTATATCAGGTAATGATAACGGTTTCCTCAGAAAAGCAAGTAGAACTACTGCAGTGTGCCTAGATTACTTGGAAATCGATAAAAGATTCTTGAAAAACCAATGGAGGGCAGTCGGGGAGACTGAAATCACTCCAACAGTAACCTGGAAAATTGCAATGGAACTAGAATTATATAAAAATGACCATATTGTAGCAACTGCTGGTAAGACCAAAAATAATACAAGTAGTTATACTGGAAGAACAAAGTGGTGTTCCGGTAAAAGCAGTGATACTTGGTCATCAGAGGGGATATTCAGAGTATTTGATGACAATGGAGTAAAAATACATGAACAAGAGTTATATGTAGATATGTAGATTAAAAGTTGATTGACCATAAAAATGTATAATCAGACCATCTTCATATAGTTTTGATGCAGATGGTCTGATTAAATTTATTCTAATCTTTGAAGTTTAGATTGAAGGAGTCAAATGAAATCTAAAAAAACAGGCGTAGTCACAATTATTGGGGAGGGCATACTCCCGGTTAAAGTGTGCGATATTAAGAATGGAAGACCAAAAGTAAAAAAAATTGAAACAGAGAATTATTACGAATTTACACTAATTTATTCAATATTTCATAGGGAAAAGAAGAGGTATGATAAAAACACACTTAAAGAAATAGAGGTAGAGTAAAAAATAAGGAATAGAAGAGTATTGAACTCAACTATTCCCTATAAATTATTTCGTAGTTTTTAGAATTTTTGTTTTCTGATTATCAGTAATATATCCCTTTATAACTGCATTAACCAACATTGCGGCCGTAAGTTGACCCTTACCGCAATCATATAATCTCATTAATGTCTCAAACATAATTATCCCTCCAGACTTGATAATACTAATGTGTCAACAGTTGCTCTTAAAGACTGATTCTCTGCTTCCAGGGCGGCTAGTTATAGTTTTCAATATTTGATTTCCAATAAAAGCGCAGATTTATAGATTGTCGTATCATATGAGTCAAGCGCATTATAAAAACCGTAAAATTCCTTATTCTATGCAGGATAATAAAATGCCGTTTGATATATTTATCATCCGATTTCACCATAAAAATATCGAAGCAAAAGGGACTTGACAAAAGTGTATAGCAACCATATACTATTAACATGGAAGAGATTAAAAACAACAAACATAAAATTGCATATGAATCTTTAGATTTGGCGTTTGCTTTAATGGAACTAGATAAAAAGACGCGTTACTATGGAACTGATGTGCCAATTTTTCACTCTGAAATACATGTAATAAAGGCAATAGCCGAACACCCAGGCATTCATGTGGGCGGTCTGGCGGATATTCTAGGAGTAACAAAAGGGGCTGTCTCGGAAATTATTAAAAAGCTGGAGAGAAAGGCTCTGATTATAAAGGAAGTTGATGAGCTGAATTTATCTAGATATTCACTGAGCCTGTCGAAAAAAGGGGAAAAAGCTCATAAAATCCATATGCATTACCATGCTATTTTAAATGGTGTTGTGGAAAATGAGCTGCAAAATGCTACCGAGTCTGAATTGAATTTTTTGTCAAACTTCTTGTTATCCCTTAAAAGCAGGGTTGAAAATTTCGATGAAAATATTGTTAAATAAAAATTTTACATAAGTGTATGGTAGCTATACACATTTTTATTATAATTAGGTTAGGAGGAACTAACATGAAAAAGAAAAGAATATTAGAAGAAGATAATACTACTGATAATATTGAAACTAATGAGCGGAGATATAGACAAATGCTTCAAACTAACGAAAGGATTTTCGGGGCTATTTATAATTCTTTTGCTTCGTATGCTCCCTTTTGTTTTTATCCATATACATATTCAATGCTTCTACAATCCAATCCTATTGATAACGTAGTGGAAAATAATGAAATTGAAGAACTTTTAAAAAAGCAAGATGAATAAATCATTAAATCAAAGAGTAAAAGGGGGGATGAAAAGCAGTGTATAAAAATATGTGTTGTCATTCAAGAAAAAAACTTAGTCCTTCAAAAGAAAATTATTTAAAAGCTATATATAAGTTATCCGAGACAGCACAAGCAGTACGCTCAATTGATCTTGCTACCTATTTAGGAGTTTCTAAACCGAGTGTTTATAATGCTGTGACCATATTGCAAGAGGAAGGATTAGTTATTAAACCTTTACGTGGAGAAATCCATCTCACTGACGAAGGGTATAACCAAGGGAAAATCATTATATATAAATTTCAACTAATAAAACAATTCTTAATTTCCTGTTGCAATGTTAATGAGCGGATAGCGAGTGAAGATGCTTGTAAAATAGAGCATCTTATCAGTGACGAAACTATGTTTGCTCTAAAAAGTATACTGCATGAATGGCATCACCAAATCCGGTAAGGCCATCTACAGAAACAATCAGGATATCCTCTACTTCCCGGTTTTTAATTTCTGTCAGAACTCCAAGCCAGTATTTTGCACTTTCATTTCCTCCAACCCACATACCCAGAACTTCCTTTGAGCCGTTTAAGTGAATTCCGATAGCAATATAGACTGCTTTTTTGACAGTTGCATTATCCTGCCTTACATAATAGTGAATGGCATCCATGAACACAACCGCATATTTTCTATCAAGGGGACGATTTTGCCACTCTTTTGCCAGGGACAGAATGCGGTCTGTCATCTTAGATATCATTTCAGCAGAGGCTTCTACTCCATAAACACTGTGCAGATGAGTTGAGATATCTCTTGTGGACATTCCTTTCGCATACATGGAAAGTACTTGATCCTCAATATTGGATATATCTGTTTGATTCTTTTTTACAATCTGTGGCTCAAAATCACCTTTTCTATCTCTCGGAATATCCAGAGAGATTTCTCCCATGGAAGAGACTACGTTTTTCTTACTGTAGCCGTTTCGGCTGTTGTCCGTTTCTTTTGCCGAATAGTCATACTTAGAGTATCCGAGCTATGTATCCAGTTCCACCTCCAGCATACCTTGCAAGGTATCACCAAGCAGGTCTTTTAGCATCTCCTGGACGTCCTGTGCAGTTTTGGGCTGATAATGCTTTAAGAGCCCATTGATGAATGCTTTTCGTTCCGGTGAAAGTTTTCTTTGTCTTGCCATAAAAATATCCTCCTGGATTAATATTTATTTTAACATTAATCCAAGAGGATTTCTCTTAGTTTACACAAAATTTTTTACAGTCTCAACTTCGACATAAATAGAAGTTACTCATTGAAACTAGAAGTCACCTCTTTATTTTACTTCTACCATTAATTTGGTTAAATAAAGAGGTAACTTCTATAAAAGACATAATGCTTGCAAGAACAGTACTTACTTCTACTTTTTCTTCACTTAACAAATAGAATTTCTGGGTCTATAATAATGATTAAGGCATCATTTCGTTTTTTGGCAGTACCTTATTAAGGCATCCGGAATAAGTGACAAGACTAAATATATGCCAAAAATATAGGACTAAGTTCTACAATGGAACCGTCTGTGCCAAGTCAACTTATTTCTTTATTAGTTCAGGACGCAGCGTTACGTCATCTGGTAAGATTTTTTAAATGAAGCGTATCATGCAGCCTGTAATTCTGCCAAGGCGTAAGTATATTAAGTCCCCATGGTAAGCTGCCTGAATAAATTGACCACATTAACCTGTCCGTATCCCCATATGTTATTTGGATAGGTGTATGAGCTTGCCCGCACGGCACCTCTCATCATCAGTCGGCTGACATCGACTCCATTCATCGTTTTGTAATACTCCTTGACAATGGCCCACTCAAAGGCCATGGCAATGATGCCGGCCACATGAGCAGCAGCAGCCCCTGTGCCTGTAACAGAACCATATCCATTACCGGGAACCGCACAGGTAAGCTGATAACCAGGAGCAGCAATATCCGGTTTAATAAGGCCGGTTCTTGTATAGCCCCTGCTTGATTCTCCAATTATTGAGTTATTAATCTGATTGTATGCAGTCACAGTCGTTTGGTGACTACCGTTTCCGGGTGAAGTGATGGTGGTATCAGGAGAGGAATTAAGAAAAAAGGTCTGATTGGATATGAGACCGTTTGAAGGGAGCCAGGCATGAAAGGACAAAGGTTCATTTTCAACGCTCCTGATCCGTATGCGCCAGACTCCGGGAGTGGTATTCTGAAAGCGTACAAGAATCATCTGGTCTCCGGTTTCCACTTCAAAAACATTATTACTGATATAAAGAGTGGTAGGGGTGAATATAAAGTTAATTATCCTGCAAGCACCAAATTCAGGATAGATCGACTGGGAGGATTCTCTATATGGTGAGGAAATATCAATGGAAAGCCGTCCAAGGGAACTTGACCAGATTTCCATAGCAAACATTTTATCTTTTTCCCCTATTCTTAATTCAAAATCATTGTAATAAGGCTCTGATTGGGTAGAATTAAAATAATGTCTTTGACTGTTTCCCTCGTTACCGGCAGAGACGGATATGCCGATACCGGGCTGCAATGCCATGTCGTTTAGGTAACTACTTAGTGAGCTACTTCCATCATTGCCCCCAAAGCTGCTTCCAAGGGCAATACAGGTAACCACAGGTTGGTTAAATCTTTCCTGAATGGTAAGGGAATAACGGAAGCCAAGTATAAGATCTGATTCCTGGAAGCATAAAGCATCATTAGGAATAAAATAAAAGTTTTTTAGATTCTCTTTTGCTTCCTTAAGCTTTACGATCACCAGATCAGATTGAGGGACTACACCGCTAAAGGATTCCAGTAAGTTGGGAGTGCCGGCAATAACGCTTGCAATGGCCGTTCCGTGTCCATTGGTGTCTGTTGTTGGTACAATGGAGAAGGGGGCTTCAGAGTTTAACGCGGTATTGATTGTCTCCCGGCTGTATTCCGTACCAAAGGTAAACGTATCGGGAGGAGAGCCCTCTTGCTGAGTCTGGTCCCATATAGTAAGGATACGGGTTGAACCATCGCTGTTGCAGAACGCGGGATGCTGGTAATCAATACCGGTATCAATGACAACTACAATTACACCCTGTCCGAATAGAGCTAAGGTAGGATTCCTCTGCACCTCACCAATGCCGGTCTTTTCAAGGCTGACCGTAGAAGTGAGTGTGTATATTAAAGGAAAGGTGTGAACAGGATACTTTTCAAAATCACAAATATGTATGTCAGCAGTTGGGACATGGAGTAAGGAATGACGGTTGTTTAAATAGGTAATGTTATCCTCACTGACAGATGGAGCCACTGGGTTTGTAATAATTAAATCATAATAATCATTATCCAAAATTTTTATCATAATTAAGTCTCCTTATTACTACAACAGTAGTATTCATGTAATTTAAAAAAAAGAGAGCATCCGTCAAATATATTCCGGTAGCGTTGCCGGATTGATATGCGTGTTAAATGATATGACAGAAGATGAATAAAAATGAAGTAGTTGTAGGAAAAAAAAAGGAATCTTATATTGGTTTTAAGAAATCAAGAGATTGGAAGAAGATTAAGTACTCAAAGACGAAGATTTTGTTTGCATAGAATATATACTAAACAAAAACAGCATGACGACGCTGATCCTGGCAAAGTACGATGATAATGATGAATTAATTATTACAAACCATGTTTCTCTTGGCGTTAGAAACTCAGGCAGCATGGAATGATAATTTCAAATTGTCCTTTAAAACACTTAAAGGGATATACTGATGCAACATGGATTGATCCATTGGTATGTACAATCGAATACATGCCTTCTGAAAAAGAGGGAATACGTCAACCAACATTTAAAGAAGTGAGAGATGATAAACTACCAAGGCAATGCAGGATTAAGGAAGATGACAAGTGAGAGAGTACTGCAATTTGAAAGTGCTGTTGATGCTGAACTCGAAGCACAAGGGATAAAAGTACTTGGAGGATAGTCAAAAATATTACATCCAGATAAATCAGGAAATTTAAAAGCAAAACCATCTACTGTATATGTAACGTGGCGTATTGGCTACACAGCAGCAAATGGATTTTTATACAAGAGCATATTCTAATGATTTAAATTGTCTTCTTAAAAGTATGGTGGGGGCAAATGAATATCAGGATCTAGGAAGTGCTGCTAAGGGATATTATGAGATTAGGGTAACAAATATTGTACCAACATATGCTATTAATCATACAACCGAAACAAATAAAAAATTCACTTCCGGTACAGTCTTAGAATGTCAAGCCTATGTAGACATTGATGCCATAAATGTAATTTCTGGTGGAGAGTGGTATGGCTCTGATGTAGTAACAATTCCATAATTTAGCTCTTTGTTAATATTAACAATAAAGCAGTATTATTTTAAAGTTTATTATCTGTTTCTAGGGTGTCTTGGCCTACGAATAATAGCAAAATGATTCCTTTAAACGAGCTGCTGTATTTTTGCAAAAGATATGATATACTATAGTAAAAGGTAGGTAAAAAATTATGGATAATATTATTGGTGGTTCTTCAGGCTGGACATATATTTATCTTGATGATCAAGATATAGAGTCTCCGGTATCGCCTAGTTCCATAGAAGCAATTAATAACAACTTAAAAATCATAGAAGAATTAGAAAAAGAAAATAGGAAAGCAAATTAATTATTAACAATCTTAGAAGAAAAATAATGGATACTAAACATGAGGATGGGGGATCAAAAAATGTCAATACTATATAATGTAGTTGGAATTAAACAAAAATACAATGTATAGATTGAAGTATTAATAAAAGAGTACTTTTATATGAATTGCAATATATTAGAATTGGAATTTAATATATAATAGGTAATTATTTTTTTTAGAAATATTGCTGACAAATCCCCACTTTTCATTTATATTATGATAAAAATTTAACATCAATGAAACTCGATTGCTGAAAGCGATCGTTGGTAGTTGATTGGATAGGTTCTTGTGTTTTTTCGCCAAGTACTGATTATCCAATACGCCAATGGTCGCTTTTTTAATATTCTATAGAATTTAATTCATCTCGTAGAGTTCAAAAAAGCTGTAATGGATAGGAGTAATTATCTTTTTTGGATAGAAGAATTCTTAGCAGAGAGATAAAATAATTATTTATTATTTGTTTATTTAGGGGGTGATTCCATCGCACTAAGTAGAGGAAATGAGACTACAATGTTACATAAAAAATATCAAAGGGGATAATGAACTATGAGAAAAGTCAAATATGAAACAAAAAAGATTGTGGCGGCTATATTAGCAGGAATAATTACAGTAAGTAGTTCGGCCACGGCCTTCGCGTCTGTTCCACAAAGGGATACTATAAGGCGAAATTCATTATAAACAATATTGTAATTTTTCTTATAAATACCTTGTATACATAGAAAGAAATTATCTATAAAAAACAACAGCACTGGTTTATTGGGCTATGATAGAGTTGGAGGAATAAAACCCTATATTCTACAACGTTTTTATTAAAAATATGTAAAAGAATAATTTAAAAAATTATTGCAAAATAATATTTAAAGTAGAAATGAGAGTAGAAACAGAGGAAGATACCCATGTGAATTTAAGGTAGATTTTCAATTGCAATTCCGTAATGTTTTTATCATCAGATATTAGTATAAGGGTATTATTTATTGATTGAATCAGTAAATAGTACCCTTATATTTATTGTTTATTTATTATAAAAAGACTGGTATTTATTCAATGAAGGATTGAATAACCAGTCTTTTTTAACCTCATTAATTACTTCAATGCCGAAAAGGAAGTGGTGGGAGAGGGCTTACTTATGCCCGATAAAGCGTAGCACGCTGTGAGCAAGCAGGGAAGCGGATTGCGAATATCCGATTAACTCTGTAATCATCATGGGTTGGAAATAGCAGGAACGGAAAAACAGAGATAAGAATATCCATATATATGCAATTGAGCCATTTTTTGCGCGTTGTTCAAAGAATAACCAGCATGTTATACTTGTGAAAAACTAAGAGAGAAAAGGATCATGTGATGAACAAAAGTATTATGAAGAAACTATTTCTGTCTGTTTCCGTTTTTATGGTGATCGTTCTGAGTTGTTATTTAGGCAGGGTGGCATTTGCTGAAAGACCTAACAGAATTTCCTCAGAACCTACCCAAAACTCCACAACCGTTGCGGTTGCAGACACACCGGTACCTCTTTCCCCGAAAACTATTGCAGATAATCCTGAAACGGCTGCTGTCCTTGCCGCAGAGGAATCATATACATCGCCCGCAACAGAACCGCCTGCTTCGCCCGCAGCGGAATCATCTGATCTGCCCGCAGCAGAATCCTCTAACCTGCAGACTGGTAAATTAGTTGGATATTATGCAGCATGGGCGGCCTATTATAATCACTATCCAAACCAGATCGATGCAAGGAAGCTGACCCATATTAATTATGCTTTTGCCAACATTGGTTCTGACTTAAAACTAACCCTGGGATATCCTGACGTGGATGCCTCTAACATAAAGCTTTTAAATTCCTTAAAACAGACCAATCCGGATTTAAAAACACTGATTTCCGTTGGAGGCTGGAACTGGTCCGGGAAGTTCTCGGATGTGGCCCTGACAGAGGAGACCAGAACTGCATTTGCAGACAGCTGCGTTGATTTCATTAAAAAATACGGATTTGACGGAGTCGACTTAGACTGGGAGTATCCGGTCAGCGGAGGTCTGGCGGCAAATTCCAGGCGCGGGGAAGATAAACATAATTTTACTCTGCTTCTTAAAAAGATTCGGGAAAAACTGGATGCGAAAGGTACTGCTGACAATAAGCATTACTTACTGACCATTGCAGGAGGAGCGGATACTTCTTACATAAACAATGTGGAGCTGTCAAAGCTGGCTCAGTATCTGGATTATGCAAATATCATGACCTATGATCTGCATGGATACTGGGATTCTAATACAGATCTCCTTGCTCCTTTATATGACAACGATGATTCTTCTCCCCAGTATAAGGCGAGTGTGGAAAGAGCTGTTAATGCCTGGCTCGGAGCCTCTTTTCCGGCAGAAAAGCTGGTAATGGGTATTCCGTTTTACGGATATTTATATTCTTCTGTAAATAATTCAAACAATGGATTGTACCAGACCTTTGGCGGTTCCAATTCCATCGGATATCAGGATATTAAAGAAAATTATTTAAATAAATCTGGCTATACCAGTCATTTCCATACCCAGTCAAAGGTTCCATGGCTATTTAATGGTACGGTCTTTATAAGCTATGAGGATCCGAAGTCCATAGGCTATAAAACTGATTATATCAAATCAAAGAAGTTAGGCGGCGCTATGGTTTGGGAGCTGAGTCAGGATTCGGAGGGAGAACTTCTAAACGCACTGTATCATGGACTGAAACAATAAAAGAAGGCGTCAGCCCCATATCCCGGACAGGGAATATGGGACTGACGCCTTTTTTGTTCCAGACGGTCCATATAAGGATTTTATTATTTTTCCAGGGTGCTGAGTCCTGCAACTTCATCTACGGGAAGAGAAAAAGCAATGGCATGTTCTCCGGTTTCCTTTAACACTGTTTCGCAGATGGATTTAAGAACCGCCTGTTTATCCGTGAAGGGAACCAGGATGAGGAGAATTTCCTTCTCACTGGAAAGAGTCAGACCAAAAAGCTTTTTTGAATCATCAGCAAGAGCTTCTCTGGCTTTGACCAGGGTTCCTCCCTTACAACCGGCATTTCTGGCAGCCTCCATGATAGGAGCAGAAAGGTCGGTATTGATGACAGCAGCAATTAGTTCGTATCTGATCGTATCTGACATAGAGCGATCCTCCTTGTGATAATCTGTGGATGAGGGCATATCCCCGGATGACGGGGCATTTTCTAATATATTGGAAGCTGCGGCGCTGATTCCTGACAGGGGGATGGTAAATACTATGCCATAGCCTTGTTTTTCAAGTTCTAATTTTTCATGCAGAGCAGATAATAAGCGCTTGGTAGCCGCTTCCTCCACAATTCCGATAACCAGATCTTTTTCCGGCTCATCAAACCCAAGACAATCCCTGATTGCAGAGCTTGCGGTCCCGTGTCCTCTGGTAATGAGAAGCAGTTCCTGATGATGTTCTCTAAAAACGGAAGCTGCCTTTTCGCCCTTTCCCCTGGCAACGATAATCGTTATCCAGTTTATTTTACGATTGGAAGTCATCAGCCTCCTCCTTTCCTAAGTCAATAAATTCAAGTTCCATATTAAGAAGCGGCGCATTCGCCGGAACGTTCGCTTTTTTCGTTTTGTAGTTATAAGAGACGCCGATAAGCTGTATGATGATCAGGGGCGTCATAGCGACCATGGCTACAATACCAAAGGCATCGGTCACAATATTTCCACCCAAAGCCTCACAGGCTCCCATAGCAAAGGGAAGGAGGAAGGTAGCCGTCATAGGACCGGAAGCCACACCACCTGAATCAAAGGCAATGGATGTAAAAATCGGCGGGACTACAAAGGAAAGGCCAAGGGCCAGGGCGTAGCCGGGAAGCAGGAGTGCCAGTAAGGGCAGGCCTGTCATGACCCTTATAATTGATAATCCAAGGGAGATAGCCATGCCGATGGATAATCCGGTCATCATGGTTTTTTCCGAGATGGAGCCTCCTGTAATGTCCTCTACCTGCTTATTTAAAACCTGTACGGCCGGTTCGGCTTTTACGATATAGAATCCAATAAGCATTCCGATGGGAACCATGACCCAATTATAAGGGAGTGAGGCAAGCTGCTGTCCCAGATAATTACCGGCAGGCATAAAGCCTACGTTGACGCCGGTAAGGAAAAGCGTCAGTCCGATGTAGGAGTAGATGAGTCCTACCAGGATTTTGATTAACTGCCTTTTTCGAAGCTTCAGAAAGAAGAGCTGGAATACGATAAAGAACAGCAAAACGGGTAAAAGAGCCAAGAAGACCTCCCAGGCATAATCAGGAAGTTCATGCTGAAAAGCCAGCCAAAGATCCTGGGAATTGTTTATGGAAGGGATCATCAAGGGTTCATAATCAGTGGCAGAGGATTTATAGACCAGACCCAGTATCATAACGGAAAGAATCGGTCCTATGGAACAAAGTGCGACCAGGCCGAAGCTGTCGCTATCCGAATTCTTACCCCGTCCGATGGTTGAGAGACCTACGCCAAGTGCCATGATAAAGGGCACCGTAATAGGGCCAGTTGTAACTCCGCCGGAGTCAAAGGCCACAGCCAGAAATTCTTTTGGAACAAAAGCGGATGTAATAAAGAGTATGGCATAGCAGATCATAAGGATATGGGATAAGCTCCAGCCAAACAGGGTTCTTAAAAATGCAATTGCCAGGAATACTCCTACTCCTGCGGC
Source organism: Lacrimispora sphenoides (assembly GCF_900105215.1). Classification (NCBI taxonomy): domain Bacteria; kingdom Bacillati; phylum Bacillota; class Clostridia; order Lachnospirales; family Lachnospiraceae; genus Lacrimispora; species Lacrimispora sphenoides. The sequence goes on from NZ_FOIP01000001.1 coordinate 2,655,610, forward strand.
CACAGAAAGGATCAGGACCATGTCAGGAACTGCGGGTGTCTGTCCCGCCAGGACCTGAAGGTCCGGTTCTGCGATGGTAATAATAAAACCAATGACAAAACAGGCAAAAACAATAAGCGGAAGCTTTTTGGATTTTGCCAGGTGGGCACCCGCTTTTTCCCCGATGATCATCATGGACATGTCTACACCAAGTGTAAAAAAGCCCATTCCAACGGTTAAAAGGGTTGCACCTACCAGAAACAGCATCAGTGGGTCAAGTGGCATGGGAGTGATGGTTATGCACAGGATCAACACGATACATGTAACGGGCAGGACAGATGATAGGGATTCTACTATTTTTTCTTTTAATTTTTGATTCAAAGAGATACCTCCTGTTGTCCGTTTTTAATGATAGGGATTCTTAAGAATGATAATTTGCACAGAATTGTGCATGAGCCTGCAGACTCTTTTTAGATCATGACTAGTTTAACACATAATTAGTTGCGAGTGCAACTAAAATCTTTATGAATAATTAATATCACTGGAAAAAGTTGTCATCGGTTTACAAATGTACAATTACCTGTCTTACTAATTTCATATCCCTTAAATGGAAGGAGACTGTTTTTAAATTCCTTAGAACTTATCGTGTCGGCAATTCTTTGAAAAGCCGGATGGCTCAAGGCTTCTACAGAAAAGACTAAGTCCATGGAGGCGGAGGACAGAGGGATATAATCCAGCTGCGGGTATGCAGCCAGGTGGGAGATATCTCCGATGCCTGCATCAGCAGCTCCCGATGCGACTGCATTTGCGGCTGACATATGGGAGAGACATTCCTTCTGGTATCCGGAGATAGCGGTCTTTTCAATGCTTTGGGCTGAAAGGCTGGAGTCCATATAGATCCGGTACCCGTTTCCCTTCTCCCTGTTTATGAACCGGATATCCGGCCGGCATAAATCCTTTAAGGTGTGTATGCCCTTTGGATTTCCTTTTCTGATATAAAAACCTGCCTGAAGGCTGCAGATATGGATGATTACTGCTTCCTTTCCTGGCAGCAGGCTTTGAATCTGCTGGATTTCCTGACCTTCCCGGCCGGTGCAGAAAGAGGTGAGGGCCATATGGGTCTTTTCATAATACAGGGAATACAGGCTGTTATATTCATTCATATAGGAATGCAGGATGGGAAGGCTGTCCGGACGCAGGCTCAGCTGGCTGCGAAGCAGTTCCACAACTCTGGATTCCTGACTGCTTATGATCAGGCCGCTGGCGTTAAGAAGGTAATCCATCTGCCGGATCGCGGAATCAGCGGTAAACAGGGGGATATCCATGATCCCGGGAAGAGGCTCATCTGCCTGGAAAGAACTGCTGCTGTTTGGAACCTTTAAGTATTCATCCAGCTGTTCCTGGCTGATCCTTATCTGCTTGCCCACCTTATTTGCCCTTAATTCTCCTCTTTTTATCAATTCATAAACAGTAGATTTTTTGATTTTAAGCTGATCTGCGACTTCCTGGGTGGTATATATTTTTTCCATACGATTTCCTCTTTATTTCTTGTGGTTTCCATCAGTTATAATTAGTTATAGCATATTTCATTTCATTGTCAATCAAAGCTGCAAAAGCGGGTCTAAATCCCGATGTTATTATATAATTAGATTGGCATTGACATTCCTTAAAATTTCATCTAAAATGAATTGGTAATTACCAAACGGGACAAAACCCAACAAAACATAATTAAAATGAACAACTTGTTGTTCAAAAAAATCAGGAGGAAGTATTATGAAACAAGGAAAGAAATTACTGGCAGTAATGTTGGCAGCAATGTTTGCTGCTGGTACGGTTGCGGGGTGCGGTTCAACCGGTACAAAGGCTACGCAGGCGGATCAGACAACTGCAGCGGAGGAAACCAGTAAAGCTGAGGAAACTACGAAGGCAGAAGAAACCACCGAGGCAAAGGCAGAGAAGGAAGACCTTTATGTCTTTATTGCAGCCAGTTTAAAAAACACAATGGAAAAGATCAAGGAAACTTATGAAAAGGATTATCCAAATGTAAACATAATATACAATGCAGACAGCTCAGGCACTCTTCAGACTCAGATCGAAGAAGGCGCCCAGTGTGACATTTTCTTTTCTGCGGCAACAAAGCAGATGGATGCGTTAAAGGATGGCGGATTTGTAGTAGACGGCTCCATCAGCAACCTTCTTGAGAATAAAATTGTTCTCATTAAGCCAAAGGATGGGAAAACTGAAGTAACCGGCTTTGACAATATTACAAAGGCATCAAGCCTTGCTCTCGCAGGAGAGGATGTTCCTGTAGGCCAGTATGCAAGAAAGCTGTTCACCAATCTGGGAACTCTTGATCAGGTGATGAAGATGGAAATTAACGAAGGCGCCAATGTTACTGCTGTTCTGACAGCTGTTGCAGAAGGAAGCAACGAAGTTGGAGTTGTTTATGCAACTGATGCGGCTTCTATGGCGGGCAAGGTTGAAATCATTGCTGAAGCAGATAATACCATGATCGATCCTGCTGTTTATCCGGTAGGCCTGATCATTGACAAGGAGGCATCAGAAGGGCAGGCAAAGGCAGCCGCTGATTTTAAAGAGTTTCTGGTAAACGATGAAGGCGTTATGAAGCTGTTTACGGATGCCGGATTCGCAAAATCTTCTAAATAAATAATTCATAAAAAAAGGGGGTGAAAATCTATGCTTGAACTGATGAAAACAATAGATTGGAGTCCCCTTTTTATTTCTCTTAAAACGGGGATTCTGGCAACGGTGCTGACATTTTTTCTGGGGATAGGCGCCGCAAGGCTGATTATGAAGCTGAATAACACGGCAAAATCCATTGTAGATGGTATCCTAACATTGCCTTTGGTACTCCCGCCTACTGTGGCCGGGTTCTTTCTTCTGTTGATCTTCAGCCTTCGAAGACCCTTCGGCAAATTTCTTTTTGAGGAATTTAATATAAAGATGGTACAGACATGGCCTGGCTGTGTCATAGCTGCTTTTGTTATCGCATTTCCTTTGATGTACCGGAATGCGAGGGCGGCTTTTGAGCAGGTGGACGTTGACATGATCCATGCGGGAAGGACCCTGGGGCTGTCGGAGAGGAAGATTTTCTGGAAAATCATCGTTCCCATTGCAGCTCCTGGACTGGCTTCCGGAACCGTACTCGCCTTTGCCAGAGCCATCGGAGAATACGGGGCGACCGCCATGCTGGCAGGAAACATCCTAGGAAAGACCAGAACGGTTTCCGTTGCAATTGCTTCCGAAGTTGCGGCAGGAAACTGGGATACAGCTGGATTCTGGGTATGTGTCATTGTAATCTTGTCTTTTTTTATTGTTGCTGTTATAAATTATATATCTGGAAAAAATATGAAACATGTGAACAGGTGGATTTGATATGGCATTGCAGGTAAACATCCGAAAAAAGTTTTCAGGATTTGAATTAAATGTGGAATTTGAAACTGAGGCTGGCTGCATGGGGATCTTAGGAGCCTCAGGCTGCGGGAAAAGCATGACTTTAAAATGTGTGGCAGGAATTGAAAAACCGGATCAAGGCCGGATTGTTTTAAACGGGAAGGTATTGTTTGATTCGGAAAAGGGGATCAATCTGCCTGCCAGAGAACGCCGTACCGGCTACCTGTTTCAGAACTATGCCCTGTTTCCCACCATGACGGTAGAAGAAAACTTGAGTATCGTGATTCCGGGAAAAAAACGGGATAAGCTTCCCCTTGTCGCTGAACAGCTAAGGCGCTTTCAGCTGGAAGGGCTGGAAAAAAGATATCCCTCCCAGCTGTCGGGAGGGCAGCAGCAAAGAGTGGCACTTGCCCGCATGCTTTTATACAAGCCGGATATTATTATGTTAGATGAGCCGTTTTCTGCATTGGATGGCTTTTTAAAGGATACGCTTCAGATGGAAATGCTGGAACTGATCAGGGAATATAAAGGTGATGTGCTCATGGTATCCCATTCCAGAGATGAAATCTACAAATTCTGTGACCATATGATGCTTCTTTCAGAAGGAAAAACCATATTAAAAGGCTGCACAAAAGATATTTTCCGCAGACCGGAAAGAATGGAAGCAGCAAAGCTGACCGGCTGCAAAAATATATCATCCATAGAGAAAATAAGTGATTATGAGCTTTATGCCTGTGAATGGAAGATAAAGCTTAAAACAGAGGAGAAAATCGGAGATTCCGTCAGGTACGTAGGAATCCGGGGCCATAACCTGATTCCGGTTCAGGAACGGTCGGAGGAAAATGTCATGGGAATTGAATTGGCTGGATTTGCCGATACGCCTTTCCAAAGGCAGTACCTGTTCCAGAACTCAGACGATAAAACCTCCTCAAAGATCTGGTGGGTCCAGGATAAAATGGACTTTGAGGAAGGAAAGATTCAAAATATTCCGCCATTTATGAAGTTTCCCAAGGAAGACCTCCTGCTTTTGCTATAGTATTTGTGAGAACCGGTTGACAATGAGTATAGAAATGCTTACAATCATTTTATGAAAAAGCAGTATAATCTTTTGGCTTATAATCCATAATTACTTCTATATATTTCCACTTTCCTGCCATGCATTTTTGGCAGAACCCGCCCCGTTTTACCGGGTGTAAAGGTAACCGAAGTATATTTCCACAGGCCAGGATTGAATGAGAGGAGGCATATGAGATGAAACTCAGTGCAAGAAATCAGTTTAAGGGAAAAGTTGTAGGAATTGAGACAGGTGCGGTAAACGCCATTGTAACCATTGATATTGGCGGCGGCAATATCGTATCGTCCACAGTTTCCATGGCGGCGGTGAAGGACTTAGGACTGGAAGTCGGAAAGGATGCCTATGCCATCATTAAAGCGACTTCTGTAATGGTTGGGATTGATTAAAAACGGAAATTATAAAAACGGACTTTTGACAGTCCGTTTTTTACTTTTTAAATATGTAGAACGTAAATCCTCAGCAAAGAATAATCCTTAAAGGTCCCTGGATTTATCCCCTTTCATAATATGAGCACCAAGAAGGAGTACCAGATAGAATATGCTTAATATAGTAATATGGAATGCGGTTTTTATAAATAATGGCATACTCTTAAATGGATCTGTCACGGAAAACAGCGCAAAGTAGATACCGATGGCGAGCACCATCAGGGCCGCCGGCTTTAGGATCATATCCCAAGCGTTCCACACAAAATCCACCTTTTTCCGCAGGGTCAGCACATGCATCATGGCCAGAAGCAGTTCACTGGCCAGCATTCCCACCAAATAGGCTAAGATCCCATATTTGGGAATTCCAAAGAGAACAAATCCTAAACGCAATAACAATGCAATGGCGTTCTGGACAAAGGTGACAGAGGTTTTCCCCAGGCCGTTTAAAATACTTCCCATAGTAGTTACCAGATAGAGGAAGGGACAAAGCCATGCTAATATGGTCATATAGGTTCCGGCGCTATTATCCTTAAATACGCTGACACCCAAGTCATTACCAAACAGGGTAAAGATACCGATGCAAAGGATTCCCACGTACAGGCAGTAACGAAGTGACATGGAAATGGCATCACCGATCCTCCGGTCATTTCCCTCTGACTGGGCCTCGGCTACCGTTGGCAGCAAAAGGACGGCCAGGGAATTAAATATGGTGGAAGGGAACAGAATAAAGGGCAAAGCCATTCCGGTTAAAACACCATATACGGAAAATGCTCCTGAATCGGAAAGCCCTGACATCTGCAGTCTGCTGGGAATCAGGATGGCTTCTGCGCTTGCAAGGACATTTAAGACCAGGCGGTTCCCCATAAGAGGCATTGCCAGGTGCATAAGCCCGGGAGCAGTTTCATGGAAGGAAGAGGCAACCGCTGTGACGCCTTCGGGCATTTTTGGTGAAAAAAAGCGATAGGCCGTGATCGTATAAAGAGAAGAAACAATTTCTCCTATCAGATGTCCCATGGCTGCCAGCTGGACAGTGATTTTAATCCCGGATTCTATCATGATATCTGCAATGAGGAACACGGCTCCGATTCTTATGAACTGTTCGATCACCTGAGCAGATGCCGGGACATGTGGGCGCTGCATACCATAATAGTAACCATTGATACAGGCGTGAATGGCCGCACAGGGGACGGATAACGCAATAAAGAGAAGAAGAGGGGCACAGCGGGGTTCCATCAGGATATTGACGGCCAGGAAATCCTTAAACCGGATGATGGCGTATGCCAGGATCAAGGAAATAGCCACTGAAATAATAAGGCCGGTTCGGAAAATGGAACGGCCTTTTCTCACATTAGCGGCTACGGACTGGGATATGGCGGTCTGAATAGAACCGGCGCATAAGGCAAAGCATACGCCAAACACCGGATGGATCAGGTTAAAGATTCCAAGTCCTTCTGCGCCAATGGTCCGTGAGAGAAAAATCCGGTAAAAAAAGCCTAACAACCGGGTGATCAGCCCGGCAGAAGTCAAAAGAAGGGTGCCGGTGAGAAGCGCATATTTTCTTGGCGAAAGTTTTCGGGGAAATTTCAGAGAATCATTCATGCAATCTCCTGAAAATGAGAATTATTATAAATATATGGAATGGGCTTCTTCTTCATGACATCTGTTGCAGTTCAGTTATGCCAGCTCCGATTGTACAAATTTTTGTGCATGGCTGAACTGTAACTATAATGAGAATCATTCCTATTGAAATTCTAGGAAATGTGTGTATAATAGAATTTGTAGATGAAGCTTTTAACTTTAGAACTACAGAAAGGCGGAACTAACAATATGAAGCAATTGATTTATCTTGACAATGCAGCGACTACCCAAACACGGCCCGAGGTCGTGGAAGCCATGCTGCCTTATTTTACGGAGTTTTATGGAAATCCATCCTCCGTATACGAGTTTTCCGGCATCTCAAAAAAAGCCGTCTCAGGAGCCAGAGAAACCATTGCAAACACTTTGGGAGCCAAGGCTAATGAGATCTATTTTACTGCAGGCGGTTCAGAGTCTGATAACTGGGCACTGATTGCAACAGCAGAGGCTTATGCTTCAAAAGGAAAACACATCATCACCAGTAATATTGAACACCATGCCGTGCTTCACACCTGTGAGTATTTGGAGAAGCAGGGCTTTGAGGTAACCTATTTAAGTGTAGATGAGAATGGGGTTATAAAGCTGGAGGAGCTTAAAAAAGCGATCCGCCCAGACACCATCCTTATTTCCATCATGTTTGCTAATAATGAGATAGGAACCATAGAACCGATCAAAGAAATCGGAGAGATTGCAAAAGAACGGGGAATATTATTCCACACAGATGCGGTCCAGTCATTTGGCCATGTGCCCATTAACGTAGATGAATACCATATCGATATGCTCAGTGCCAGCGCCCATAAGATCAATGGACCCAAAGGCATTGGCTTTCTCTATATCAGAAGCGGCATTAAATCCCGTTCCTTCATTCATGGAGGCGCTCAGGAGAGAAAACGCCGTGCCGGTACGGAGAATGTGCCGGGGATCGTAGGCTTTGGCAAGGCTGTGGAGCTTGCGGTTGCAGGTATGGCTGATAGAGCAAATAAGGAATATGAGCTTCGTAATTATCTGATGGACCGGGTTATGGCAGAGGTTCCTTTTACAAGAATTAACGGACACAGGAAAAACAGGCTGTCCAACAACGTAAATTTTGCTTTCCAGTTTATTGAAGGAGAGTCCCTGCTGATCATGCTGGATATGAAAGGTATATGCGGCTCCAGCGGTTCTGCCTGTACTTCAGGCTCCTTGGACCCATCTCATGTGCTGCTTGCCATTGGCCTTCCTCACGAAATCGCCCATGGTTCCCTTCGTCTGACCTTAGATGAGAACAACACAAAGGAAGAGATGGACTATGTTGTGGAATCCATTAAGGAGATCGTGGAAAAACTGCGCAGTATGTCCCCGCTTTATGAGGATTATATCAAGCATCAGGCGAAATAATTCAAAGTGCCGCCTATTAGCGGCTGGAAACAAAGCAGATTGATTACCTTGAAATGGAGAAAATAAATTATGTATACAGAAAAAGTTATGGATCATTTTGAGCATCCAAGAAATGTAGGGGAAATTGATAACCCCAGCGGCATGGGCACCGTAGGTAATGCCAAGTGCGGCGATATTATGAGAATCTATCTGGATATTGATGAAAATCAGATTATCCGTGATGTGAAATTTAAAACCTTTGGCTGCGGAGCCGCGGTTGCTACCAGCAGCATGGCTACAGAGATGGTAAAGGGAAAATCCGTTCAGGAGGCCATGGCTGTGACGAATATGGCTGTCTGTGAAGCGCTTGATGGATTACCCCCGGTTAAGGTTCACTGTTCCCTGCTGGCAGAGGAAGCAATTCACGCTGCCTTATGGGACTATGCAAAGAAAAACGGACTTGAGATTGAGGGCTTAAAGAAACCCAAGTCTGATATCGGTGAGGAAGAAGTGGAAGAAGAATATTAAGATGCCGGGCTTTTGCTTATCCGGCTAGAAAGTGGAAACATAAAGCTATGAGCAAAGGGAAAGTAGTAGTAGGAATGTCTGGAGGTGTGGATTCTTCTGTGGCGGCATGGCTCCTGAAAGAACAGGGGTATGAAGTCATAGGTGTTACCATGCAGATATGGCAGGATGAGGATACCGGGACCCAGGAGGAAAACGGAGGCTGCTGCGGCTTAAGCGCCGTGGACGATGCCAGACGGGTGGCCTGGGACCTGGAGATTCCTTATTATGTCATGAATTTTAAAGAAGAATTCAAATCCCAGGTCATTGATTATTTTGTAGGAGAATACCAGAAGGGGCGTACGCCCAATCCCTGCATTGCCTGCAACCGTTATGTCAAATGGGAGTCTCTTTTAAAGCGAAGCCTGGATATCGGGGCTGATTTTATTGCCACAGGCCATTATGCCCAGATCGATAAGCTTCCAAGCGGAAGATATGCATTAAAGAAGTCCGTGACTGCGGCAAAGGACCAGACGTATGCCCTTTACAATCTAACGCAGAACCAGCTGGCCCATACCTTAATGCCGGTAGGAGCTTATTCCAAGGACCAGATCCGTGAGATCGCGGACAGGATCAATTTAATGGTAGCCCATAAGCCGGACAGTCAGGAGATCTGCTTTATTCCGGATAATGATTATGCAGGTTTCATTGAAGAAAGTGCAGGGGAAAAAGCGCCGGAGGGGAACTTTGTGGATCTTTCCGGCCAGGTGATCGGCAGACACAAGGGAATTACCCATTACACCGTAGGCCAGAGAAAAGGGCTTAACTTATCCATGGGCCACCCGGTTTTTGTGGTGGAGATACGGCCTGAAACCAATGAAGTAGTAATCGGAACAGGCGATGACGTTTATGACCATACTCTGCGGGCCAACCATATTAACTGGATGGCAGTTCCCGGACTTCAAGGAGAAACCATGCGGGTATCGGCAAAGATCCGCTACAGCCATAAGGGTGCCATGTGTACCATACAGGAAGTGGAGGATGGAGTGGTGGAATGCAAATTTGACGAACCTCAGCGTGCCATCACTCCTGGGCAGGCTGTGGTATTCTATGATGGAGACTATGTTGTCGGAGGAGGAACCATACTTTGAGGAATGTAAGAAAAGGTCGCGGTTGGCTGTTATTGGCCTCTATCCTTCTTTGCGCATTTATGCTAGCAGGCTGTGCCAGGAAATATGAAGCAGTAAAAGCACCTGCTCTGGAAGAAGCCCAGGGCGGTTTAGGCCAGGAGGAGGGAGAAGAAACGGCTCCCGTGTCCATTGCGGAGGATAAAACCGGAGAAACTGAGACCGGAAAATCAGCGGAGACAAGCTCCCATGAAGCTACTGTAACCATGGAGACAGCTCCTTCTTTTGAGGCAGCCGATGAGACCGTTTATGTTACCGGATCCCAGGTAAATATAAGAAAGTTTCCTTCTGCTGACGGAGAGATTCTGGACAAACTTGATAAGGGTGCTGTCCTTAAACGGACCGGATCCAGCGAGAGCTGGAGCCGGGTAGTTTATAAGGACAAGGAATGCTATATTTCCTCCCGGTACGTGTCAAAAGACAAGCCGGTTCAGGAGACGGCGAGTGCAGCTCCTTCTGTTTCCGGAAACGGGACGGGGAAGATCATTGCCATAGACGCAGGCCATCAGGCAAAGGGCAATTCCGAAAAGGAGCCCATCGGGCCAGGCTCTTCTGAGATGAAGGCAAAGGTGGCTTCCGGAACTCAGGGAACGGCAACAGGTATCCCGGAATACCAGCTCACTCTTGCGGTTTCTTTAAAACTAAAGCAGGAGCTTATAAACAGGGGCTATCAGGTTTATATGATCCGGGAAACCCATGATGTAAACATCAGCAATGCAGAACGTGCCCAGATGGCGGATAAAAGCGGAGCAGATATCTTCGTTCGGGTCCATGCCAATTCCTTAAATGACAGTAGCGTTCAGGGGGCTCTTACCATGTGCCAGACGGCTAAGAATCCTTACAACGGAAACTTATACAGCAAGAGCCAGGCTCTTTCCAAAGCCGTTGTGAATGGAATCTGCAATCAGACCGGATTTAAGAACCGGGGAGTGCAGGAGACAGATTCCATGAGCGGCATCAACTGGTGTAATATACCGGTTACCATTGTGGAGATGGGATTCATGAGCAATGCGGACGAAGATAAGAAGATGGCTACCGAGGAATACCGCGATAAGATCGTAAAAGGGATTGCCGACGGAATCGATGCATATTATAAATAATATCAAAGAAGAACAGTTGTTTTGAGCCTGACTCAAAGCCTGTTCTTTTTTGCGTTTGCCGGACTAGGCATAAATGAAAAAGAAATGGCATACATTTTCCTGAAATGCGGCTGAGTAACAAGGAGAATGGAAGCATGGCAGATTATGGACTGGCGATGGCAGGTGGCGGAACCAGGGGAGCAGCTCATGTGGGAGTATTATCGGCGCTGGAAGAAGTAGGACTTCTTCCCGACAGGGTAGCAGGGGCCAGTGCCGGAAGCATTGTAGCAGGGCTTTATGCAGCAGGCATGACAATCGGAGATATGAGGGAAACGGTGCGGTGGCTGATAAAACATGGCAGAAGCCTGATTGATCCGGATATTTTAGGAATTGCCCTATTTCTTCCCCAGTTCCTGATGGGAAGGGAGACAACGCTTCAAGGGCTTATAAAAGGAAACCGGCTTCAGCGTTTTCTCTGCGATTTAACGGATGGGATGGAGATACAGGGTAACTGCTGCAAGGGCCTGCTGGTTCCGGCTGTGGATATTAACAGCGGGGATACGGTAGCCTTTACAAACATGTTTGCAGAAGAAATTCCCCTTTCCGCATTGAGACAGGAGCACGTGAAATGGGAACGGAGCGGACTTCTTTGTGATATCATGATGTCAAGTTCCTCAGTTCCTGCCGTATTCCGGCCAAGGCAGATGAACGGCTTTCTGTTAGTGGATGGGGGTGTGACGAACAATCTTCCTGTAGACCTTTTGATCGCGGCGGGGGAAACAAGAGTCATTGCAGTGGACATTGGAGAAGAATATGAAATGCCTCACGATTATTCCATCATTGAGACTGCATTCCATTCCTTCTCCATTATGAGCAGGGAGCTTAAGGACTGCCGTTCCAGAGGTGAGATCCTTCTGTTAAAGCCGCCCATGCCAAAAGGTGCAGGACTTTTGACCTTTGAATGCATGGAAGAGTGTATGGAAAATGGCTACCTTTACACAAAAAAAATGATCCCAAGGATCAGGCGGGTACTGGAAATGAGATAGGATTTATAGTATTCTATAAAAACAGATTGCGATCAGGAGGAAGAGAAATGGAATTGACATTCAGATACGCCGAAAGAAAAGATACGGCTCTAATATTGAAATTTATTAAGGAACTTGCAGAATACGAAAAGATGCTTGATGAGGTGGTGGCCACAGAGAATCTGCTGGAAGACTGGATTTTTAACAGGCAAAAGGCTGAGGTGATCTTTGCCCTGGCTGACGGGAAAGAGGTTGGTTTCGCTTTGTTCTTCCATAACTTTTCTACATTTTTAGGGAGAGCTGGAATCTATCTGGAAGATTTGTACATAAATACAGAGTACAGAGGCTGTGGAATTGGAAAGGCATTATTAAAGAAGCTGGGGGAGATCACGGTGGAACGGGGCTGCGGCAGGCTGGAATGGTGGTGCCTGGATTGGAACAAACCCAGCATTGATTTTTACCGTTCCATGGGAGCGGAGCCTATGGAGGACTGGACGGTTTACCGGATAGCAGGCAATGCTTTAAAAGAGCTGGCGGACTAACTTTAAATATTTGCTCATAGCCTAAAAAAGGACGTACACAAAACAAGTATCTGTGTACGTCCTTTTTCTTGCTTATTTATTTGTTTTTTCAATTTCCTGCATCTTCATCGCACGAACCTTTAACGGAAGTCCGAAAAGAGTGATGAAGCCATCTGCGTCGTGGTGGTCATATAAGTCTCCTGTTGTAAAGGAAGCCAGGGACTCGCTGTACAGGGAATAAGGAGAAGTGGTTCCGGCCTTAATGATATTACCCTTATAAAGCTTCAGCTTTACTTCTCCGGTCACATACTTCTGTGTGGATTCCACAAATGCCTGAACTGCTTCACGCAGGGGGGTAAACCATTTTCCTTCATAAACGATCTGCGCAAATTTATTGCCCATATCTTTCTTCACTTCCATCGTAGCACGGTCTAAGACCAATTCCTCTAATTGCTGATGAGCCTCAAGAAGAATGGTTCCGCCGGGAGTTTCATAAACGCCGCGGGATTTCATTCCCACAACCCGGTTTTCCACGATATCCACAATGCCGACACCGTGCTTGCCGCCCAGTTCATTTAACTTGGTAATGATATCAGAAACTTTCATCTTTTCCCCATTGACGCTGGCAGGGATACCTTTTTCAAAGGTCATGGTCACATATTCTCCCTCATTCGGAGCCTTTTCAGGAGATACACCCAGTACTAATAAATGGTCATAGTTAGGTTCGTTTGCCGGATCTTCAAGCTCCAGGCCTTCATGGCTGATGTGCCATAAGTTACGATCACGGCTGTAGCTGTTGTCAGCAGAGAAAGGAAGGTCGATTCCGTGCTGCTTGCAGTATTCAATCTCATCCTCGCGGGACTGCATGGTCCATACATCGGTCATACGCCATGGAGCAATGATCTTTAAATCAGGAGCCAGAGCCTTGATTCCCAGCTCAAAACGGATCTGGTCGTTTCCTTTACCCGTAGCGCCGTGGCAGATGGCGGTAGCGCCTTCTTTCCTTGCGATTTCCACCAGCCTCTTTGCAATGGCCGGACGTGCCATGGATGTTCCTAATAAGTATTTGTTTTCATAAACCGCATTTGCCTGCACACATGGAATGATGTAATTGTCGCAGAAGTCATCAACCAGATTTTCAACATATAATTTGGTAGCACCGGATAATTTTGCTCGTTCCTCTAAACCGTCTAATTCATTTCCCTGACCGCAGTCGATGCAGCAGCAGATTACCTCATAATCAAAATTTTCCTTTAACCACGGGATAATGGCTGTGGTATCAAGACCGCCGGAATAGGCTAAAATAACTTTCTCTTTCATTTATAGATCCTCCTCGATTTTAAATGGATTTTTTTTCATTGAACTTTCATAAATATACACCCAAATCATGAAAAATGCAAGGGTAAAATAAAAAATATAAAAAAAACTTGCATATTATACGCTATCAATGTATAATTATAAACTATCAGTTATAGAAAAATATGGAAAAGCGTTCTTTATAACAGAAGAGCCTGTATAAATAAGGTATAAAACGCCAAAAACCGGCAGAAATAAAAAACAAATGACCTATGAAAAAATATAAGGAGAGATGAATATGATTAAGGCAGGAATAATAGGATCCACCGGATATGCAGGCGGCGAGCTTGCAAGACTTTTGCTACAGAGAGACGATATAGAGATCCTATGGTACGGATCAAAAAGCTATGTAGATCAGAAATACGCTTCTATTTACCAAAACATGTTTCAGATTGTGGACGATTTCTGCCGGGATGATAATGTGGAGACCCTGGCTGAAATCGCAGATGTAATTTTTACGGCGACGCCTCAGGGTTTTTGTGCATCTCTTATAAATGAGGAGATTTTAAGTAAGACAAAGGTGATTGATTTAAGCGCAGATTACCGGATCAAGGATGTGGCTGTCTATGAGGAATGGTATAAGATGGAGCACAAGACACCTCAGTTTATAAAGGAAGCAGTCTACGGACTACCGGAAATCAATCGGGAGAAAATTAAAAATGCCAGACTCATCGCCAATCCAGGCTGTTATCCTACCTGCTCTACTCTATCCATTTATCCTCTGGTAAAGGAAGGGCTCATTGACCCCAGCACAATCATCATTGATGCCAAGTCAGGAACCTCCGGTGCCGGAAGAGGAGCTAAGGTGGATAACTTATACTGTGAGGTCAATGAAAACATAAAGGCTTACGGCGTAGGCGTTCACAGACACACTCCGGAAATTGAGGAGCAATTATCCTATGGGGCGGGCCGTCCGGTCACCATAAGCTTTACCCCCCATCTGGTGCCCATGAACCGGGGCATTCTCATAACGTCCTATGCGGCTCTCACCAAGTCAGTTTCTTATGAGGAAGTAAAAGCGGTCTATGATAAATATTATTCTAAAGAATACTTTATCCGGGTTCTGGAAAAGGATGTGGTTCCCCAGACCAAATGGGTGGAAGGAAGCAATTTTGTGGATGTGAATTTCAAGATTGATCCAAGAACTAACAGGGTAATCATGATGGGTGCTATGGATAATCTGGTAAAGGGAGCCGCAGGACAGGCGGTGCAAAACATGAATATCCTGTTTGGACTGCCGGAGAATAAAGGGCTTAAGCTCATTCCTCTGTTCCCGTAAGGGGTATGAGTGAAGACTGAGTCAAGAAAGAAACAACCGCATAATACAACAGGCGCGATAATAAAAGGGGATAAGGAGAGTATATATGATACTTCGTACCATGACATTGGAGGATTATTACCAGGTGCATAAGCTATGGACAGGAATCAAAGGATTTGGAATCCGTACGGTAGACGATTCAAGAGAAGGCGTGGAAAAGTTTTTGAAGAGAAATCCCCAAACCAGCGTGGTGGCAGAAGAGGACGGAATTATCATAGGATCCATCCTATGCGGGCATGACGGGCGGCGGGGCTGTATGTATCATGTTTGTGTGGCAGAGGAATACCGACAGAATGGAGTAGGACATAAAATGGCTCTGGAAGCAATGAAACGGCTGCAAAAAGAAGGGATCAGCAAGGTAAACCTAATTGCTTTTAAGTCCAATACTTTGGGAAATGAATTCTGGAGCAAGTCCGGCTGGACATACCGCAATGATATTAATTATTACGATTTTAACCTAAATGAGGTTAACTCCGTAAATTTTGTTGATTAAGTGAGGGAAATGAGATGAATTTAAAAAGAATATCTGCAGAATTTTCCGTGTGTAAGCTGTCTGGTCCAGCGGAAATTGGAACACTTGACATTACCTCCGGATTCTGGTTTCTGGGAAAGACAGACGAGGAGCTGTCGCTGGTATGCGAAACTTCCTCAGTTCCCCAAAATGCCGCGGAGCGGGAGGATGGTTTTTTGGCATTCCGAATAGAAGGAATCCTGGATTTTTCCCTCATCGGGATTTTATCAAAAATATCAACGGTACTGGCAGATCATGGAATCGGGATATTTGCAGTATCCACATTTAATACGGATTACATTCTTGTGAAAAAGGAAAATTATGAAAAGGCTTTAAATCATCTGTTGGCCGCAGGGTATACGGTCACAGGAACAAAGGAGGAAGACTGATATGAAGCAGGTAGACGGCGGAGTAACCGCGGCAAAAGGATTTAAGGCGGCATCCACAGCAGCGGGAATTAAATATAAAGACAGAAAAGACATGGCGATGATTTACAGCGAGGTGCCCTGTAAGGCAGCAGGAACCTTTACCACCAATATTGTAAAAGCAGCCCCTGTAAAATGGGATAAGGTCATTGTGGAAAATTCCCCATGCGCCCAGGCAGTTGTTGTCAATGCGGGCATCGCCAATGCCTGTACAGGAGAGGAAGGGCTTCGTTACTGTATGGAAACAGCAGAAGCGGCGGCGGATAGCCTTTCTATCCCTGTCAGTTCCGTACTGGTGGCGTCCACCGGTGTGATCGGGAAGCAGCTTCCTATGGACCGAATTGTGGCAGGCGTGAAAGCCATGGTGCCTGCTCTTGACGGCAGCCAGGAAAGCGGGACGGCAGCGGCCATAGCCATTATGACTACGGATACGGTAAAGAAAGAGGTTGCAGTTCAATTTGAAGCCGGAGGAAAGACCATTACCATGGGCGGCATGTGCAAGGGCTCCGGAATGATCCATCCCGACATGTGCACCATGCTAAGCTTTGTTACCACTGATGCGGCTATTTCCAAAGAGCTTCTGCAGGAAGCATTAAGAGAGGACATCAAAGATACCTACAACATGATTTCCGTGGATGGGGACACCTCCACCAATGACACCGTGCTCCTTCTTGCAAACGGCATGGCGGGGAATGAAGAGATCCAGACAAAGAACGAGGATTATGAAGCATTTTGCATGGCGCTTAATTTCATTAATGAAGTTCTTGCAAAGAAGATGGCAGGCGATGGGGAAGGCTGTACCGCACTGTTTGAGGTAAAGATCGTTGGAGCGGAAACAAAGGAACAGGCGGTGACCCTTTCAAAATCAGTAATCACCTCCAGCCTGACCAAGGCTGCTATTTTCGGCCATGACGCCAACTGGGGCAGGATCCTTTGCGCCATGGGTTATTCCGGGGTCATATTTGATCCGGAAAAGGTGGACCTATATTTTGAGAGCGCAGCGGGAAAGTTAAAAATCATTGAAAACGGAGTCGCTCTTTCCTACAGTGAAGAGGAAGCCACCAGGATCTTATCGGAACCGGAAGTGACAGCAACTGCGGATATTAAATTGGGAGAAGCCACAGCTACGGCCTGGGGATGCGACCTGACCTTTGATTATGTGAAGATCAATGCGGATTACCGTTCATAAGAAGGGCAATACCTGTATATCAAAAACGTAGTCTGGAAACACCTTACTGGTATCCCTTTACGCCCTGTAAAACGGGGCGGGCTCTGCCAGAAAACAGGCAGGAAAGAGGAAAGGAGAAATTTATATGCAACTGGATCATAGCATTATGGAAAAAGCAGAGGTACTGATAGAAGCCCTCCCGTATATACAGCGTTTCAACCGCAAAATCATTGTAGTGAAATACGGCGGCAGCGCCATGGTGGATGAGGAATTGAAAAAGCAGGTCATCCAGGATGTAGTGCTTTTAAAACTGGTGGGCTTCAAGCCTATTATTGTTCACGGCGGGGGAAAGGAAATCAGCAGGTGGGTAGAAAAGTCAGGCATGGAGCCTCATTTTGTCAATGGCCTCCGGGTAACCGATGAACCTACTATGGAGATTGCAGAGATGGTACTTAACCGGGTCAATAAAAGCCTGGTGCAGATGGTTAATGAGCTGGGGGTAAAAGCCGTGGGAATCAGCGGAAAAGACGGTATGATGTTAAAATGCCAGAAACGCTATTCAAACGGAGAGGACATTGGTTTTGTGGGAGATATTACAGAGGTGGATCCTCAAATCATATATGATTTACTGGAAAAGGATTTTCTTCCCATCATATGCCCTGTGGGCTTTGACGAGAATTTTGAAACCTATAATATCAATGCTGATGATGCAGCCTGTGCCATTGCCACGGCTATGGAAGCGGAGAAGCTGGCTTTTTTGACAGATGTTGAGGGCGTTTATAAGGATTTTCAGAATAAGGAATCCCTTATTTCGGAAATGTCCATGGCTGAAGCGCAGGAATTTGTGGAAAGCGGGATGCTTGGGGGAGGTATGCTCCCTAAGCTTCAAAACTGCATCGATGCCATGAAGCAGGGAGTATCCAGGGTACATATCATGGATGGACGGATTCCCCATTGCCTGCTTTTGGAAATATTTACGAACAGGGGGATCGGAACGGCCATAATGAGTGCAGGAGAGGAGCGTTTTTATCATGCGAAGCAAGCAGGAGTACATTGAGAAAGCAGAATCGGAGATTTATAAGACCTACAACCGTTTTCCTATTGTTTTTGACCATGGGGATGGTGTCCGTCTCTATGATACGGATGGAGAGGAATATCTGGATTTTGGAGCCGGGATCGCTGTCATGGGTTTGGGCTATAATGACCCGGAATTTAATGAAGTCTTAAAGGAGCAGTTGGATAAGTTACTTCATACCTCTAATTTATTTTATAATGTCCCGGCCGTGGAAGCGGGAGAACTGATTTTAAAGGCCTCTGGCATGGATAAGGTTTTTTTTACCAACAGCGGAACGGAAGCGGTGGAAGGCGCATTAAAGATAGCCAGAAGATACGCTTACAATAAGGACGGAGGCCATGACCACGAAATCATTGCCATGAAACATTCCTTTCACGGCAGGAGCTTTGGAGCTCTTTCCGTAACAGGTAATGATCATTACCAGGAACCTTTTAAGCCTTTGCTTCCGGGGATAAAATTTGCGGATTTTAATGATCTGTACAGTGTAAAAGACCTGCTGAACGATAAGACCTGCGCCATAATTATGGAAACCGTTCAGGGAGAAGGGGGAATCTATCCGGCCAGCGAGGAATTTTTAAAGGGTGTAAGAGCACTTTGTGATGAGCATGACATGCTGCTGATTCTTGATGAGATCCAGTGTGGAATGGGGCGGACCGGTACCATGTTCGCCTGGCAGAAGTACGGTGTAAAGCCGGATGTGATGACCGTGGCAAAGGCTTTGGGAAACGGCGTGCCAGTGGGAGCATTCCTGGCAGCAGGAAAAGCCGCGACAGCCATGTCCCCCGGCGACCATGGAACTACCTACGGCGGAAACCCCTTTGTGACAGCTGCGGCGTTCAAGGTGCTGGAACTGTTTGAAAAGAGAAAGATCGTGGACCATGTAAAGGAAATGGGAGAGTATCTTACAAAGAAGCTTAAATCCCTGGCGGACCGGTATGATATCGTAAGTTCACAAAGAGGTATCGGCCTGATCCAGGGCCTGGAGTTTTCTGTGCCGGTTGCTCCCATTGTGAGCCAGGCACTGTTAGAAAAAAATCTGGTGCTCATCAGTGCCGGGGCGAATGTTATTCGCTTTGTTCCTCCGCTGGTGATCGAAAAAGAGCATATGGATGAAATGGTGGAGAAACTGGAGGCGGTACTGAAGAGTCAGATTTAACATTTTTACCGGAGCTTTCGGAAGGAATTCTGAAGGCTCCGGCTTTTTTAATCTGCTCTCACATCTTAAATAATTCCGGCTCAATCCTGTTAACATTAGTTTCCAAAGAGTTCTGGTCAATGAGTGCCACAATGAAAGCATCTGCGGCTCCGGTAGTATCCATAGTAAGGGGAGGCAAGTAAGTATCCCTGGAAGGAGGAATTCTTTAGATAGCAACCGGAATGCACAAGGGTGATGATCACGGTCTTTGGCCCTTGTCTCATAAATTCATCGGCTTTCCCTTCCGCATCAGTAATATCCGGACACAATAGTTTTACCTGGCTTTCCACCTTTTATTTATTAATTATAACAAGTAATGAATGATGTAAAGTTAATTATATAGCAGATATGCGTATTTTCTAATAAGCATTATGAATGAAGCTGACAAATAGGTATAAGAAAGCAGTTTAATAAAATGCTTTTTTGTGCAAAAGTACTTGACATCTTATTCTAAGGATGGTAGCATTGGCTTAAGAAATACAGATAATAAAGCTGTTTTATTTTTTGGCAAAAAGGAAAAACGTTTTACCTAAAGAAAAAAGTAAAATGATATCCTTTTACACTATATTTTTAAAGGAGGTATTTCAATGAAAAAAAGAGTTTTGAGCATTCTGATGACGGCAGCACTGGTGGTATCGCTGGCCGGCTGTTCCGGCGGGGCAGGAGCAGCGAAGGAGGCCGGTAAGACGGTGGAGGCAACCGCAGGGACAACTGCAAAGGCAGCATCAGAGAATGGGGAAGGAAAGGAAATGGCAGGAGCCGGAAAAAGGGTATGTATCGTGTATTCCGGTAATTTAGGGGACAAGTCATATAACGATTCCTGCAATGAGGGGGCAAAAGAGGCTGCCGCAGATTATGGAGTGGAAATTAAAAATCTGGAGGGCACATCTGCAGAAGAATGGGAGGCAAACTTTTTATCTGCTTGCGAGGACGGTTATGATCTCGTTATCTGTTCTTCCTCTAACTTTGAAGAGTATATGAAAGAGCATTGTGCCAGCTATCCGAATGTAAAGTTTGCAATTATTGATACCACGGTGGAAGGCGATAATATCGTATCCATAAGCTTCGCACAGAATCAGGGTTCTTTCCTGGCAGGTGCGGCTGCAGCCATGTTTACCCAGAAAACAGATATTGAAGGGGTAAACCCGGACAAGATCATTGGCTGGGTAGGAGGAATGGATATTCCGGTTCTTCATGATTTCTTTACTGGATATGAGCAGGGAGCAAAATACATAGACCCGGATATTAAGGTTCTTCAGTCTTTTGCAGGAACATGGAACGATCCGTTAAAGGGCAAGGAGCTGACTCTGGCGCAGTTTGATCAGGGAGCGGATATCGTAATGAACGTAGCATCCGGCACAGGCCCTGGAATTCTGGAAGGAGCAAAGGAAGCAGGAAAATATGCCATAGGTGTGGATTTAAACCAGGATAATGACCAGCCGGGAAGCGTACTGACTTCTATGGTAAAGCGTGTGGATACAGCCTGCTATCTGGCAATCCAGTCAGTGGTTGAAGACACATTTAAGGGAAATTCCACTTCTTATCTGACCATAAAGGAAGAAGGCGTCGGCCTGACCGATTTCAGTGTGATGAAAGAGCACCTAGGAGATAAATTCCCTGAAGACATCGTAGAAAAAGTAAAAGAACTGGAAGAGAAGATCGTTTCCGGAGAAATTGTCGTAGAGAATTATACCGGCTTCGGTGCAAATAAATAGCAGGAACTGAAATGAATGCAGAATGGTTTGGATTTCCTGATTCCCCTCGGGTTTCCAAACCATTTTACAATCATAAGGTGCGGGAGACGGCTACTAACATAAAGAAGAGGGTGAAAGTTTGAGCGAATATGTAATTGAAATGAAGGATATTGTAAAATCATTCGGAAATGTTCATGCAGTAAGGAACGGGCAGTTTACCTTAAAAAAGGGTGAGATCCATTCTCTGATCGGAGAAAATGGAGCCGGAAAGTCCACCATGATGAAGCTGCTTTACGGTATGTATCCCATTGATGACGGAAGCATCCGGATCCATGGAGATCATATTCCATCCATCTCTCCTAAAATTGCCATTGAAAAAGGCATCGGAATGGTGCATCAGGAATTTATGCTGGTCAATGAGCTGACAGTATTAGAAAACATTATTCTGGGATTTGAACCCCGGCATGGTATCACCATTGATTTTGATAAAGCCAGAAAGACGGTGGAACAGTATATCAGTCAGTATGGAATGGATATCCAGCTCGGGAAGAAGATTAATCAGATATCAGTAGGTGAAGCACAAAGGGTGGAGATCATCAAAACTTTAACAAGGGGAGCCAATGTGATCATTCTGGATGAGCCTACGGCAGTCCTGACGCCCCAGGAAACGAGACAGCTTTTTGTAATTCTTCAGAATTTAAGAAAAGATGGAAAATCCCTGGTGTTTATCTCTCATAAATTGAATGAGGTCATGGAGATTTCTGACCGCATAAGCGTAATGCGTCAGGGTAATTATATTGGAAGTGTAAATAAGGAAGAGACTTCCCCGGCAGAGCTTGCAAAAATGATGATCGGAAGGGAAGTATTTTTAAATATTGAAAAAACCCAGACAAAGCCGGGGGAAAAGGTTCTGGAAGTAAAGGATGTATGGGTTTCCGGAGAAAAGGAGATCTCAAAGATCAGGGGAGTATCACTGGATGTCCGGGAGGGAGAGATCGTTGGTATAGCGGGAATCGATGGAAACGGACAGAGTGAGCTGATTGAGGCAATCGCAGGACTCCGGCAGGTTGAGAAAGGATGCGTGCTTTTAGACGGAAAAGAGATAGCGGGCCTTAGTCCAAAGCAGATCAGGAAAGCCGGATTGTCCCATATTCCGGAAGACCGCAATACAAGGGGCTTAAACCGGTCCATGAGCATCAAGGAAAACCTCATAGCCGTACAGGTAGGGGAAACTCCATTTTGCCGGGGCGTCGTACGAAATGATAAGGAAACCCTGGAATATGCTAAAAAGTTGTCTGAAGTTTTTGACATCCGTCCCAGAGATCCTGAAATATCTACCCAGTCTCTGTCAGGCGGAAATGCACAAAAGGTCGTAGTTGCAAGGGAAGTTTCTATTGGGGGGAAACTTCTGGTTGCATCCCAGCCTACCAGAGGGGTTGATATCGGAGCTATTGAATCCATCCGGAAAATTCTGCAGGAGGTCAAAGCCAAAGGAATGGGAGTTTTGCTGGTTTCTGCTGACTTGGAGGAAATCTTGTCCCTTTCAGACCGGATCGTTGTCATGCACGAAGGCAGGATAACAGGAAGGCTGAAGGCAGAGGAAGCCAACGAGGATAATCTGGGATTACTGATGATGGGCGGAACTGCATCGGCTGAAGAAAGGGGAAGTACAACATGAATGTAGCGGTAAAGAGCATACAGAAAATTTTACTTACCATGCTGCTTGCATTGGCAATCGGTGCCTTATTTATCCTGTTTATCGGGGAAAATCCCCTGGAAGCCTATGGGGCACTGCTGCGTGGTGCATTTAACGGGAAGCTCAAGATAGGAACCACCCTGGCCAGCTTTACGCCCCTTCTCCTCACCTCTTGTGCGTTTGCGGTCGCGGCAAAAGCGGGAGCATTCAACGTAGGAGTGGAAGGTGAGGTGTTTCTTGGAGGTATTACTGCCGCATATATCGGAATCAACTGGACATTTCTTCCGGCTCCTGTCCTCTTAATCGTCTGCTTTCTGGGAGCCATGGCAGTGGCGGCATTGTGGGCACTTATTCCAGCGGTACTAAAGGCTTATTACCGTGTGAGTGAGGTTTGTGTGACCATTCTCATGAACAGCGTAGCCCTGTACATAACCTCTTATCTGGTCAGCGGCCCCATGAGTGCAGGCGTGGCCAATGCCCAGTCTCTGCCGGTGACGGTGAACCTGCCTCAGTTTATGAAGCCAAGCAGTGTCAATGCAGGACTTTTCATAGCCCTTATCACAGTGGTTCTTATGATCTGGGTCTTAAACAAGACTACTTTTGGATATAAGGTAAAAACAGTGGGAACCAACCCATCTCATGCGGAGTATGTGGGCATCAGTCCTAAGAAGATATTTATACAATCCATGATGCTAAGCGGGGCATTGGGCGGTATGGCTGGCTGCATTGAAGTTTTGGGGGTTCACGGTTATTTCCTGAATAATTTTGCGGCGGGGCTTGGTTCCAATGGCATGCTGGCCTCTTTGATCGTTAAAAACAATCTGGCTTTTGCACCCTTTATGTCCTTCTTCCTGGCGGTGTTAAAATCAGGAGCCATGGGGATGCAGCAGAGTACCGGTGTACCAAAATCGATTGTTGACACCATAACAGCAGTATTCATTATTGTAGCAACCATGGAGCTTCTGTTTCAGTTTAAGAATAAGAAAACTAAAAAGGAAAAGAGCAAATAGGAGGAGGCAGGACTATGGATTTAGGAAAAATTTTCAGCGTATCTTTGATATATGCAACCTTTCGTTCTGCCACGCCTATTATTTATGCGGCATTGTGTGCAGCCATTACTCAGCAGGCAGATATTTTAAATATCGGAACGGAAGGAATCATGCTGACCGGTGCATTTGCGGCAGTAGCAGTCAGCTATTTAACCGGAAGCTGGCTTTTGGGAGTCGTAGTTGCCATGATTGCAGGGCTTATTATGGCCATGATCATGGCAGTAGGCCATATCCGTTATAAAGCGGAGATCTGTGCCATCGGTATGGGCATCAATTTATTTGCACTGGCGATCACCAAGTTTCTTTTAAACAGCGTCTTGGGAAAAAGCGGTACGTTTTCAGAACCGGGGATCATTGCGATTCCAAGAGTCAGTCTTCCATTTCTGGCTAAAGTCCCATTTTTGAAAGAGATTTTTGATAACTGGTGCATCACCGAGTGGTTTGTTATTGTACTGATTATACTGGTCTGGTTTGTATTTTATAAAACGGTCTGGGGCCTTCGCTTAAGGGCAGTCGGCCAGTTTCCAATGGCAGCACAGACGGCAGGAATTAATGTAAATTCCATGAAATACAGGGCCATAGCCATATCGGGCCTGATCGGAGGCCTGGCAGGAGCCCATTTATCCCTGGGATACAGCAAAATGTTTACGGAGAATATGACAAATGCCAGGGGATTTATGGGAGTGGCGGCTATGTATTTCGGAGGTGCCCACCCAATCCTGACAGCAGCTGGATGTCTGGTGTTCGGGTTGACAGATTCCATAGGTGCCAGGCTTCAGGCTTACGGCGTGCCGTCCCAGCTGGTACTTTTGATGCCTTATGTGGTGACCATAGCTACCCTGGCAGTATCCATGGCATCTAAACTGGCAAGGGAAAAGAAGAAAAAGAGTGCGTTAGCAAAAGCTTAAAAAGGAGAATAATCAATGGAAAAACAGAAAGTTATCCTGGACTGCGATCCAGGACACGATGATGCGGTGAACATATTACTGGCAGGAAAAAACAGTGGGATAGAGGTGCTGGGTATTACAGTGGTGGCAGGAAACCAGTCCCTTGAAAAAACCACAAGAAATGCCCTGAATATCTGTCAGTACCTGGGACTTAATATCCCCGTCTATGCCGGCTGCGGACAGCCCATGATCCGGGATAAGCAGCTTCTTGCAGGAGATATCCATGGAGAAAGCGGACTTGACGGTCCGGTTTTTGAACCATTACAGAAAAAGGAAGAGGCGGAGCATGGGGTAATGTTTCTCGTCAAAACTCTGATGGAATCGGAAGGTGACATTATTCTGGTGCCAACAGGTCCCCTGACCAATATTGCCATGGCCATGAGAATGGAGCCCCGCATTATACCAAAGATAAAAAGAATTGTTCTCATGGGAGGCTGCTATCAGCTGGGGAATGTAACTCCGGCGGCTGAATTTAATATTATCGCTGATGCAGATGCGGCCCATGTGGTATTTTCCAGCGGCCGCCCCATTACTATGGTAGGGCTTGATGTGACCAGGAAAGTGCTTTGTTATCCCCAGGTGGTAAAACGGATGGAAGAGATCGGCACTCCGGCAGCCCACCTGTTTACAGAGCTGATGGGACATTTCAACAAGAGCCAGAAGGAAGTGTTCGGCTGGGATGGCGGGCCTCTCCATGACCCGGTAACCATTGCTTCCATCATTGATCCAGAGCTTCTGGTGACAAAACCTATGTTTACGGAAGTGGATATCAGAAGCGTACAAAGCTACGGAAGGACCAATTGTGACTTCTTTGGCTACAGTCATAGAGAAGCCAATGTGGATGTGGCCGTGGATATTGATGTAGAACGTTTCTGGGATCTGATCGAGACGGGAATCCGGGCTTATGGTTCGTGAGGTGGATGATGGAACAATTGAAAGAAGTACTGGAAAGCAACAGAGAAGAATATGTTAAATATTTATCAGAACTGATTGCCATAGATACCCAGGATATTGGACATGGGATTGCCGGAGGAAGAGAAAAAGAGGGGCAGGAATATTTAATCCGGCTATTGGAAGAGATGGGAGCGGATCAGATAGAGAGAGATCCCATGACCGAAGAGACGATCGCAGCCTCCATAGAAACATATGGGGAAGGCAATCCTGGTCATGACTATAAGGACCGCTATAACGTCTATGCCGTTTTTAAAGGGCAGGGAAGCAAGAGCCTGATGTTTAACGGTCACATGGATACCATGCCTCCGGGGGATGAGTCCCAGTGGAATGTGCCTCCTCATGCTCCGGAAATCGCAGATGGCAAGCTGTTCGGCCTGGGGGCTGCGGATATGAAAGGTGGCCTTATGGCTTCCGTCATGGCAGTAAAGCTTTTAAAGGATGCCGGTATTCCTCTTCCTCTTAACGTCCACATCTGCTCGGTGTGTGATGAAGAGGGAGGCGGCAACGGCTCTATTCAGGCGGTTATGAGAGGAAAACGGGCAGATGGAGTGGTGGTCTGCGAGCCAACATCCGGAGAACTGATTCTGGCTCATATGGGATTTGTATTTATGAAAGTTCAGGTCACCGGGAAATCCAATCATTCCGGCGCAAAATGGCTGGGTGTGAGCGCCATTGAAAAGGCAATAAAGATCATAGAAAGACTGAATGAACTGGAGCATGGCTGGCTGCTTGGCCTTAAGCACCCCCTTCTTCCTGCCCCTAATTTAAACGTAGGAACTATTCATGGAGGAAGTGCGGGATCCACGGTTGCCGGGAATTGTGAATTTGAGATGTGTATCCACTACCTTCCTGGCCTGATGAGCCATGAGCAGGTAGTAGCTGAGGTCACAGACGAGATCAGGCGCCTGGCAGAAAGTGATTTATGGCTGCGGGAGCATATGCCGGAAATCAGTATATATCAGGCAGGAGGTCCTTTTGAGATGGAAAAGGGGCCGTTTGTAGACAGCTTTGAAAGAGCATTTGAAAAAGCGGAGGGAAAACCAGTGGTTATAAAGGGCTCTCCGGCTGGCTGTGACTCCAGGTTGTGGAGGAATATAGCCGGTTGTCCAACCATACAGTTTGGACCCGGAAATCTGGAACAATGCCATTCCGTAAATGAGTATATTCAGATAGAAGAATATCTTAAGGCAATTCATATTTATGCACAATTGATTTTAGAATGGGGAAAGGAAGACAGGACAGATGAATAAGAAAATATTATTGGCAGGAGAATCCTGGATGAGTTATACTACACATGTAAAGGGGTTTGATTCTTTTTATACCTCTTCCTATGAGACGGGAGAAAAGTGGCTGAAAAAGGCACTGGAGAAAGCTGGTTACGAGGTAACGTTCCTTCCAAATCACCTGGCATCGGACGAATTTCCATTCACCATGGAAGAATTAAAGCAGTATGACGGGGTCATTCTGTCCGATATCGGAGCAAATACCCTGCTTCTTCCTGTGGCAACCTTTACACACAGCCGTAAGATGCCGGACCGTTGTAAGCTGATCCGGGATTATGTTCTGGATGGAGGGGCACTTTTAATGATCGGGGGATATATGACATTTTCAGGCGTAGATGCAAAGGGAAAGTGGCATGATACCGCTGTCCAGGAAGTTCTTCCTGTGGAGGTTTTGACTGTGGATGACAGAATGGAGCACTGTGACGGTGCAAAGCCTGTTGTAGGAGAAGCCCATGAAGCCATATCCGGACTTCCGTCGGACTGGCCGGAGGTTTTGGGATACAATAAAACAGTGGCAAAGCCGGAAGCAATTATACCCGTTACCATAGAAAATGATCCGTTCCTGGCACTGGGAACCTATGGAAAAGGAAGAAGTGCAGCATTTACCACGGATTGCGCCCCTCACTGGGCTCCGCCGGAATTTTGTGAGTGGGAATATTACGATCAGCTTTGGAAGGGGATCTTTGACTGGCTGACGGAGAAATAGAGGGATTGGAATGAAGAAGGTAGGCTGGGAAGAGGAAGCGGTACAGCTTTTAAAGGATTTGATGGGAATCAGAACAGTCAACGGAAAAGACGGAGAGAAACCGGCAGCAGAATATATCTGCCAATACTTAAATAACCGTGGAGTGAAGGCCTTTGTTCAGGATATTGGAGAAGGAAGGGGAAACGTAATTGCCCTGCTTCCGGGAGATGATGCGGATAAGGGAATGATCTGGAATGGACATTTGGACACGGTGGACTACGGTCAGCTTGAGAGCTGGGACCGGCAGCCATGGACTCCGGTGATACATAACGGTTTCCTCTTTGGGCGGGGAGCCAGTGACATGAAGAGCGGACTGGCTGCCCTGGTATATGTTCTCGGTATGCTGGGGGAGGCTGGGAAGAAGCCGAAAACCTCCATCCAGTTTCTGGGGACATGTGACGAAGAGCGGGGAGGGACCGGAGCAAAGGCCATTATTTCCGGCGGACATATGATGGAAGCATCGACTTTACTGATCGGAGAACCTACGGGCTGTACCGTGGGAATCGGACAAAAAGGCTGTATCTGGCTAGAATTGGAAGTAAGAGGTAAGACCAGCCACGGGGCATATCCGGAAGAAGGCTGCAATGCAGTTACCTGTGCATATGAAGCGGCCGAGGGTCTGGCAGACTGGATCCGTGGACATGGCCATCCGGTACTTGGAAGCGCTACTGCCCAGATTACAGAAATCCAGGGAGGGATACAACCAAACATGACACCGGATGTGTGTACTGTTTTATTAGATATCCGGACCGTGCCGGGACTTACTTTTGAAAAGATTCTCTGCCGGCTGGAGACGATATTTCAGGACATCAGCCGGAATTCAGGAGGTATCCCCAGTCTGACTACTACAATAAAAAATCACAGAATAAGCATTGAAGCGGACAAGGCTTCCTGGGGAGTTTCCCAGCTGGTAAAGAGTATGGAGGCTGCCGGAATTAAGGAAGCCTATTCAGGAATTTCCTACTTTACGGATGCCTCCATACTGGCGGAAGGAAAAGAAGGGCTGACGACCGTCTTATTTGGACCAGGCTCGGCAGATATGGCGCACAAGCCCAATGAATGTGTATGCATCGCGGATTACCTTAAGGCAGTACGGGCATTGACAAATATGGCAGCAGCGAGGAGTGAGGATGAGAGCAACAATTAAGGACATTGCGAATGACACAGGACTATCTGTGACGACGGTATCTCTGGTATTAAATGGGAAGGCCCATAAGATACCGGAGGATACAAAAAAACGGATTATGGAATCGGCACAAAAGCTTAACTATCGGCCGAATCAGCTGGCAGTCAGTCTGGTTAAAAAGAGAAGTAAAACCATAGGTCTAATTATTCCTGATATCGGAAATATCTTTTACGCCAATATGGTAAAGGGGATTGAGGAGTGCTGCAGGGAGTATGGCAGAACACTGGTCTTGTGCAATACCAACGATCTCCATAAGAGGGACATGGAATATATCCGTTTTCTGGCTGACCAGGGTGTAGACGGAATCATCTATGTCATGTCCAGAGAAAGTGATGAGACAGCCGGTAAAGAATCGGTTCGCTTATTGGAACAGCTGCAGCTGCCGTTTGTGCTTCTGGACCGCTTTCTTACGGATGTGGACTGCGCAGAAGTTATCCTGGATCATGAAATGGGAGGGTATCTGGCAGCGAAACATCTGGCAGAGCTTGGCCATAAGAAGATCGCCTGTGTAACAGGTCCTGCAAATTTGGCGGATTCAGAAAGAAGATTGAAAGGATATGCCCGCGCGCTGCAGGAATTTCATATTCCTTTTGATGAAAGGCTGGTTTATGAAGGTGATTATACCATGGAATGCGGGGAACGTGCTGTAACGGCGCTGATGCAGTATGGATATACGGCAGTATTTGCCTGCAACGACCTATCAGCTTTTGGAGTGTGCAGGCAGCTGTCCCAATATCATAAGAAAGTACCTGTAGATATATCGGTGGTAGGATATGATGATGTTTTGTATGCGGAAATGATGGCGGTTCCTCTTACAACGGTCAGACAGCCTGTATATGAGATGGGAGTTGAGTCAGTCAAACGGCTGATTTCCCTGATAAAAAAGAAAAAAGTAGATAATAAGACTGCGGTATTTGAACCGAAATTGATTATAAGAAGCAGTACCATGGGAATTAGACAGGAGTACAATATATGAAAATATTAAATTTTGGTTCTTTGAATATTGATTATGTTTACCAGATGGATCATTTTGTCAGAGAGGGAGAAACCATATCCTCAGATTCTTTGGAGATATTTTGCGGAGGAAAAGGCCTCAATCAGTCTCTGGCACTGAGCAAAAGCGGCGTTAAAGTCTGGCATGCAGGAGCGGTTGGGGAACTGGACGGTGAAATATTGACCCAGCAGCTGGAGCAGTTCGGCATAGATACAAGTAATATTAAGCGGGTAAAAAATAAGACAGGCCATGCCATAATACAAAAGAATCAGGAAGGGCAAAATGGCATCCTTTTATATGGCGGAGCGAATCAGGAAATAACAAAGGATCAGGTGGACCAAGTATTAAATGAGTTTGGGGAAGGGGATTTTCTCATTCTTCAAAACGAAATCAACGAAGTTGGATATATTATGGAGCAGGCATACGGGAAAGGAATGAGAATCGTTTTGAATCCTTCCCCCATGAACCGCAAAATATGGAGTTACCCTCTTCATTATGTGGAGTTTTTTATATTGAATGAGATTGAAGCCGGGGATATCTGTCAAAAATCCGGTAGCGGCAGAGAACTCCTGGGTCAGTTGGCTGAAAAATTCCCGGGCGCAAAGATTCTTTTGACACTGGGACAAGATGGTTCTTTATACAAAGACGGCGATCAGGTGTTTGAGCAGGAAATCTATGAGGTACAGGTGGTTGATACAACAGGGGCCGGGGATACCTTTACCGGCTATTTTATAGGCGGACTTGCTCTGGGAGAAACTCCCGGACAGGCTTTGGATCATGCGGCAAAGGCAGCTTCCATTGCAGTATCCAGAGCAGGTGCTGCACCTTCGATACCCACGAGGGATGAAGTTTTAAATGGATATTAAAGCTAAATGCAAAAAGAGGAGGCACCCGGGAGATCAGATCCCAGGGCTTCTTTTTTAGTTCGCTGAACGATACAGAGATTACTTGTGTACCAATGATAAGAAAAACGACATGGAACTGTGCTAAA
Organism: Lacrimispora sphenoides; assembly: GCF_900105215.1. Taxonomy (NCBI): domain Bacteria; kingdom Bacillati; phylum Bacillota; class Clostridia; order Lachnospirales; family Lachnospiraceae; genus Lacrimispora; species Lacrimispora sphenoides. The sequence continues at coordinate 2,686,397 of NZ_FOIP01000001.1, forward strand.
TGCACAAAAAAAACGTACCGTGTAAAATAAAATTAGAAATCTGTATTAAAAATATTGACGAAATCTATTTAATTTAGTATAATAAGTGAAAGAAATACGATTTACTGGAAGTGTTACTGTTCGGCAGGCCTGGCCAGGATGATGTAAGGTTGCAGATAATAATGTTTAGCTGCGGTTTTACATGATCTTGGCCTTTTTTATTTGAGAAGGTGAACTTATTGTATGTAGAAAAGCGTATCAATAATAATGTACTTTTGGCTTCAGAGGATGGACAGCAGATGGTTCTGGTGGGGAAAGGCATTGGTTTTCAGGCTTACCCTGGTAATAAAATAGATAAAAGCAGGATTGAGAAAACCTTTTATCCTACAAACAACATGACGTTCACTCAAATGGCAGCCCTTATGACGGGGTGTGGACCAAATGAGTTAAGGGCAGTTTTTAAAATTGTAAATATGGCCAAGGAGACATTTAAAGAATTAAATGACAATATGTTCTTTTCTTTACTTGACCATTTATCCTTTGCCCTTAAGCGTCGCGAAATTCAGATGGATATAGTAAATCCGCTGGAATGGGAGATAAAGAAGTTCTACTCCAGAGAATACCAGATGGGCATTAAGGCATTAGAAATTATAAAGGCTGATTTAGGGACGCAGCTTCCTGACAGCGAAGCCGCATTTTTTGCCCTTCACATTGTTAATGCACAGATAGATAGTGTAACGGGTGAGGAGATTTTTGGGATCACGGAAATGACAAATTCTATTTTAAAGCTGGTCAAGTATTTTTATCAGTGCGAGTTTGATGAGGACAGCGTGTTCTTTAACCGTTTTATAACTCATGTAAGGTATTATCTGATGAGACGGTTAAAAGGTGAGGAGGTCGCCTCTACAGAAAGGGAGATTATTGACTCAGTCCGCAAAGCAGATTCCCAGGCTTACGAATGTGCGAACAAGATTGCCCAGTATATTTATGAGCGTCAGAGATGGGAAACTTCCGAAACAGAGAAAATGTTCTTAATGCTACATATTATTAATTTAGTAAAAAAGGTAAATAAATAAGGGATTCGTTACAGTTCGGCTGGCAAGACCCAAACCTGCCTGACAGTGGATTACTGTCAGGCAGGTCTGGGTCTTTTGTTTATATTATGTTCTGCCATTATCCCCTGCTCTGCGCAGAGGAAGTGCGGCTGCATAAGGCATCGTGCTCCGATGAGGTTTTGATGGAACTGAAAATCTGCTATTTGGCTGTGAAAGCGCGCACCAGCCAGGCTGATGGAAAATTGCAATTTTATGATGTAAAAGGAGGAGTAAAATGGAACGAGAAGAATTAGCAAGAAAAATTATAGAGCATGTAGGCGGGATAGGAAATATCAAGTCTTTGTCCCATTGCATGACACGGCTTCGGTTTTTCTTATTGGATGACAATAAAGTCAGCGAAGAGGAATTAAAGAAACTTTCCATACTTGGTGTCCAGAAGCAGGGAGGCCAGTACCAGGTTATCGTAGGAAATGACGTATCCAAGGTATATAAGGAAATCATTAAGCAGTATCCGGGGATTGCCGGAGGAGAAAATGTCCCGGATAACTCCGGAGAGAAGAAAGGAAGTATTTTTAACCGTATGCTTGCAACACTGACTGCCATATTGGTTGCACCGCTTTCCGCTATTATCGGCGGCGGTTTGATATTGGGTATCCGGTATATGTTTACTACCCTGCACATTTTGCCGGGTGACAGCTCACTTATTTTCCTGCTTACGGTAATTGGTAATTCCTCCCTTTATTTTTTCCCATTTCTGCTTGCGGTTTCGGCTGCCAAGCGATTCAATACCAACATTTACATGGCTATGGGGATAGCAGCTGCCATGTTGGATCCCAATATCATAGCAAAGGTTGGGGAAGATCCGGTAAGGCTTTTTGGGGCAATACCTATTCCTATGATTAATTATGGAAGCAGTGTTATACCTATTATCCTGGCGGTATGGTTCATGAGCAAGGTATATGGCTGGCTGGATGACCATCTGCCTTCAATGATTACCGTTATATTTGTTCCTCTGCTGACTTTTTTGATTGTTATTCCAATAAACTTAATATTAATCGCGCCTCTGGCTACTTACCTGACAACTTATGTATCAAATGGTCTTGAGTGGCTGATAAACTTGAATCTTGGAATCGCAGGTTTTGTGATCGGCTCGACCCGCCCGCTGCTGGTATTGGTAGGTTTGCATCATGCCGTCCGCCCCCTTCAGTATATGCAGTTAGAAACCCTTGGATATACCATAATTTCCCCGGCTACTTTTATATCCACCATGTCCCAGGCAACCGCTGCATTTGCAGTTGCAGTACTTGTTAAAGACCGGAAGAGTAAGCAGATTGCAACTTCTTCCACCATTTCAGGCTATTTAGGTATTACCGAGCCTGCTCTGTATGGAATTATCTTTAAATATCGGGCAGCTCTGGTGGGCTGTATCTTAGGCGGCGGCCTTGGGGGTATGGTAAGTACCATGATGGGGGCGAAGGCCTTTTCATCAGGGCTGCCCAGTCTATTGACAACCCCGATATTCATGGGGGATAAGCCCCTATCCATAGTTTTCGGCCTGATTGTAATGTTTGTGTCTACATTCGGAATTACGTGGTTTCTTGGAAAAACTGTGTTTAAGCTGAATGATAACGTGGTCTTAACCAATGGAATATCTGAAGTCGAAGCGGCTAAGGGGAAAGCAGAACCAGGGCATCTGGTGTTCAGCCCTGTCAGTGGGCAGATCTGTAAACTGGAGGTTATTAATGACGAAACATTCTCCAGCAAATTATTAGGTGAAGGTATTGGAATCGTTCCGAGTGAAAACTTGGTTGTCGCTCCTGGGGATGGTACGGTCAATACAGTTTTCCATACCAACCATGCACTTGGTCTGATTACGGAGGATGGTACGGAGGTACTTATTCATATCGGACTTGATACGGTCAAACTGGAAGGGGAATTCTTTACTGCCAGATGTAAGGCAGGGGATAAGGTGAAAAAAGGGGATGCTCTTATTGAGTTTGACCGGGAACAGATTGCAGCAGCTGGTTATGATACCACGGTTATTGTAGTGATTTCTAATACCCTGGCGTATGGGAATATCCAGCCTGAATTTGAAGATGGGCCTATTTTTGCAGGCGAGAAAATATTAACTGTCAGATAGAAAACTGGTATACCTCTATGTCCAAAAAGCATGGACAATAATAAGGAACACCCTACGGGTATACCTCTATGTCCAAAAAGCACGGACAGTAATAAGGAAACACCCTACGGGTATACCTTTATGTCCAAAAAGCATGGACAATAATAAGGAAAGGAGAATGGATATGTTAAAACATGCACCTAACGGCTTTCCAATAGGATTTCTATGGGGAAGTGCGTCCGCAGCATGCCAGATAGAGGGTGGCTGTAGCGAAGGAGGGAAGGGCCTGAGCGTAGCAGATGTGGCAATGAAGCAGGGAAAGGAAGTTCCACGAAAAGATTATAAAAACGTTACAAAAGAACAGATAAATGCAGCAGAAGGCTACGTTGGGGAGGAACGGTATCCTAAGAGACATGGTGTGGATTATTATCACCGTTTCAAGGAGGATATTGCCTTGTGTGCCCAAATGGGATTCACAGCCTTTCGAATGTCGATTGCCTGGAGCCGGCTTTTTCCAAATGGTGATGAGTTAGAGCCTAATCCTGAGGGAGTGGGATTCTACCATGAGGTGTTTAAAGAACTGAAGAAATATAAAATAGAACCCATTGTGACTCTTTCCCACTTTGAGATGCCTCTTCATCTGGTCACCCAATATGGTGGCTGGGCTGATCGTAAGCTGATTGATATGTTTGTTCGTTACTGCAAAGTTTGCTTTGACGAATATGGGAGCTATGTCACTTATTGGATCAATTTTAATGAAATGAACGGTACCCGCTTTAATACTTTTTATTCAACCGGCATCGTCCGGGAGGATTGGGGAGATAAGTTTGAGCAGGCTACCTACCAGGCCGCTCATAACCAGTTTGTCGCTTCTGCTAAAGCTGTCAAATATTTGAGAGAGACAAGGACTAATGCCAGGATGGGCTGCATGGTGGTTCCATTTACCCGTTATCCAGGTACATGCAAGCCGGAGGATGTGATGAAGATGCAGCATGACATGCATCTGGACTGCTATTTTTATACGGATATTTATATGAGGGGAGAGTATCCTGGATATGCGCTCCGTTACTTTGATGACCATCAGATCCAACTTGAGACGGAGGATAAGGATTTTGAACTGATAAAAACATATACGGTCGATTACCTGACTTTCAGCTATTATTCCACCAGCATATCCAGCGTAGAGCAGGAGGGCTGGGAAACAACAGACGGGAATTTAAGCCAGCAGCTTAAAAATCCCTACCTGGAAGCATCTGAATGGGGCTGGCAGATTGATCCCATGGGACTGCGCTATCAGCTTAGCTGCTTTGCAGACCGGTATCCGGGAGTAGAAATGATGGTGGTCGAAAACGGCCTTGGCGCTCAGGATATTGTAGAAGCAGACGGCAGCATCCAGGATGATTACCGTATTGATTACCTTCGCCGCCATATTGAGCAGATCAAGGAATCCATTCGTGATGGGGCCAATGTGATTGGATATACATCCTGGTCTTCCATGGATTGTATTTCTTCTGGCACTTCTGAAATGGCAAAGCGTTATGGATTCATTTATATTGATTTGGATGATAACAATGAAGGGACTCTTGAAAGAAAACCAAAGAAATCGTTTTACTGGTATAAGAAGGTAATCGAGACTAACGGAGAGAAATTATAAAAAAGAGGGGAGTATTTTAATATGCAATTAATTATCACAAAGGACTATGTAACCATGAGCCAGATGGCTCTTACTCATGTATTGACTCATATGTACACAGGGGATAACCGAAGGGTCAACCTTTCCATAACGGCAGGAAAAACCCCGGAACGGATGTATCAGCTGCTTACAGAGGAGTATAAAGGAAATACCTGTTTTAAACATGTCCATTTTTATAACTTTGATGAGATACCCAGGGAACGGGAGGAAACCGGTGTAACCATGAATGATTTAAACCGTATGTTTTTTGATCCGGCCGAGGTGCCCGGGGAACTGATTCACGTTCTGGATACAAAGGACTGGAAAGATTACGATAAGAAACTTAAAGAAGATGGCGGATTAGATATGCTCATCATGGGGCTCGGTACGGATGGACATTTCTGCGGTAATCTTGCAGGTACGGTAGAACATTTCGGCATGGAGACCCGTATGGTAACGAAAGAGGAATATCCTATTTCATATTTTGAAAGAGAGACTAGTCCGGATCATTATGTGACATTCGGGCCGAAAACTGTAATGAATGCCCGTCATCTCATCATGATCATTAATGGCAGCCACAAAGCAGAAATCGCAAAAAAGGCCTTGTTCGGCCCGGTTACGCCGGAGGTTCCTGCCAGTGTATTCCAGCTGCATCCTAATTATACGGTCATCATGGACGAGGAGGCCGCATCTTTGCTGGATTATTAAAGCAGGGGAAAAGCAGAATGAATACTTCACAAATATAGCTTTTAAACATTTTATTCAAATCTAAGATAGACGACATAACTCTGGAAGTCATGGAAGTGATGAAAACAAGGGATCGAAAGGTATGGATTTAAATGCAAAAAGAGGAAGCACCAGGAGAACGGAACCCAGGGCTTCCTTTTCTGTTATAAGGCTGTCTCTCGATTCAGTTCCCGGATCTCACGAACACGCAAAAGAATAGGAAGCAAAACTCCGGCTGCAATCAAACTGAATAAATTCTGTACCATATTAAACGGAACATTAGAAATGGCAGCTGGCCAGCTGTATACTGCAAGTTCAAAAATAAAATATCCGCCTGTGACCACTGCGCTGCAAACCACTCCGGCGGCTAAAAAAGGCAGTACCCGAAAGCCCCTCGCTGGTCCACGGGAAGGCAGATGTTTATACAAATATCCACTTAAAAATGCCGCCAATGCCTTAATGATCAGGGTAGCGGGTGCATAAAAAGCGTAACCGGACAGCAAATCCGCCATCATAGAGCCTATCCCTCCTGCGGCGGCACCTGCCATAGGTCCTAAGAGCATGCCGCTTAGCAATACCATCCCGTCCCCCAGATGAATATAGCCGCTGAATGCAGATGGTATATGTATTACCATAGTGGCTGCAGTGGTAAGAGCTGCCATCAAAGCGCTGAAAACGATCTTTTTTGTTCTGTTATTATTCATGTCTTCTCCTCTCTTGCAGGTCATTTTAATTCATATTGAACTTATCATATAGAAAAACTGGCATTTTATAAATATCCAATTTAGATAAAATTATACATACCAGTTTTGTTTGGGCAGTTTTAACCTCTACATGAAGAAGATGCAAACCCGAAGGGAAATAGGACATTTTTGGAATAGCGGGATATTTCTTTTTCAATTATAATCAAATTACCACGTGGAAAATAAAATAAAGGAAGCGGTCAGGATGGAAAAGGAGAACTGGGTACTAGCATGCGCAGTTTATATAGACGAACATTTAAAGGAAGAACTGTCAGTGGAACGCATTTCCGCATGGGCAGGATATTCTCCCTGGTATTTTTCCAGACGTTTTAAGGCGGAAATGGGAGTTTCGCCCATGGAGTTCGTAAAACAACGGCGTCTTTTTGCGGCGTCCGGAGAAATCCGCAGGGGAAAGAGGATCATAGATGCAGCCTTGGAGTATGGCTGGGAGACTCACAGCGGTTTTACCAAAGCTTTTTGCGGTCAGTTTGGGTATGCCCCTGTTCTCTTAAGAGCGCTCTATATTCGTGATGCTTCTATGGAAGGAGAACGGGATCACTTGGAATTATATATAAAGTCAATGGAGCCTTATAAAAAACCGGAGGAGTTGTGGGAAATTCTTTGCCGGACACTTATAGAAAATGGAACAGAACATGATCAGGAAAATTTAAACAGAATTTATGAGCTTGCATCATTCTGCCACAAGGGACAGAAACGGTATTCGGGGGAAGACTATATCACTCATCCCTTAAATGTTGCTTTGATTCTTGCAGATATGGGAGCCGATGAGGATACTGTATGTGCCGGACTTCTGCACGATGCAGAATCAGGAATCTGGGAAGAAGGACTAAAGGAAGAGAAAGCCGGAGAAAGGATTTTGGATGTCCTTCTGGCGTACCGGGAATTTGAAGGCAGGCATGAATGTCCGGATGAGAGAGGGGCATTGATTGCTCTGGCCGACCGGCTCCACAATATGCGCACCATAGAATTTGTGGATCCATCTACCTGGAAATGGCGGGCGGAAGATACGATGAAAATATTTTCTCCCATAGCTGCAAAATACGAAGATATCAGGCTTCGGTCAGAATTAGACGAACTTTCCATGAAATTCCTTTAAATGCAATTATATCAACTGCTGCACGCAGCCATACCCGTACGAGAAGCGGAATGGCTGCGTTTTTTTTATGTAAGGTTGACAGCGGGAGATGTCCCTGTTAAAATCAAAAAAAATATTTTATCTTTCTAAGGCACTAATGGGCGGTATAACAGGCGGTATTTATTATAAGGAAGGAGCGATTAAAATGAAGATTGGTGCCATAACGGTAGGGCAGAGTCCGAGAACTGATGTTACCGAAGATATCATGGATATTTTTAACGGCAAGGCTGAAGTCCTTGAAAGGGGAGGACTGGATGGTCTGACAAGAGAGCAGATAGAGAAATTTAGCCCCAAGGAGGGTGATTATGTGCTGGTCTCCAGATTAAATGACGGAACCTCTGTTACGTTTGGAGAACGTCATATCATCCCAAGGATTCAACATGCAATTGAGGAATTGGAAGAGCAGGGGGCGTACTTTATTATGATGTTTTGTACAGGAAAATTTCCGGACACCTTAAAAGCAAAGGTTCCCCTGATTTATCCTTGTGAAATTTTAGACAGAACCGTTCCTCTTCTGACAGCCGCCTCCTCGATTCTTGTAGTGACGCCATCTCCTTTGCAAATAGCTCAAAGCGAGAAAAAATGGTCCAGGATCGTAAGGAAGGTTAAAGTTGTCTCCGGCTCCCCTTATGGAGAATGGAAGGAGCTGGAAGAAACAGCCAGGCTTGTGAGGGATACAAAAGCGGATCTGGTGATTCTGGACTGCATTGGCTTCAGCCGGGATATGAAACGGCTGTTCGCGGAAGAGACCGGAAAGCCGGTAATTCTTCCCAGGACCTTATTGGCCCGCCTTGTTTCTGAATTGACAGATGTCTAAAAAAAAGAAAAAACAGTATATATTTAAATTTAACCCCATCACTGTGCATGATGTTTAAATTGTGCACGAAAAACCGTGCAAACTGTTATTTACAAAAAAAATCCTCCCTGTTAAAATACTTATCAAATATTCTCCAACAGGAGCAGAGAGGATTGATTGGATGAGTGACCTGTTATCCAGAGCAAAAGAACTTGAGGATTATGGAATTGATATCAGGCGCAGGATACATAAAAAACCGGAAATCGGCTTTGACCTTCCGGAGACCGTAAAGCTTGTCAGGGAAGAGCTTAAGTCCATTGGTTTTGAGCCCGCTGCCTGCGGAACTGCAGGGATCACGGCGCTGGCCGGAAAGCCTGGAAAGACTTTTTTACTAAGAGCTGATATGGATGCCCTGCCCATGAAAGAGGAAACAGGACTTCCTTTTGCATCGGAGAATGGCTTCATGCATGCCTGCGGCCATGATATGCACACCAGTGCATTGCTTCTGGCTGCACGGATATTGAAAGAGAGAGAAGGGGAATTGAAAGGAACGGTGAAACTCATGTTCCAGCCCTGTGAAGAGGGGGTAGGAGGCGCTTTGGACATGGTAAATGCAGGCGTTCTTGAATGCCCTTCCGTGGATGGAGCAATGGCTCTCCACGTGCTCCACGAGAAGTCCGGAAGCGTTGGATATTCCCGGGGCACAGCTTGCGCTTCCAGCGATATCTTTACAATTACGGTAAAGGGAAAGGGCGGACATGGAGCCGCACCTCATCTCTGCGTTGATCCGATACATATAGCTGTCCACATTCATTTGGCACTGCAGGCCCTTAACAGCCGCGAGGTAAATCCTGATGAGATGCTGGTATGCAGTATCTGCCAGATAAACGGGGGAACAGCCACCAACGTATTTCCGGAGACGGTGGTATTAAAAGGAACCATACGCACCATGAATGGAAAGGTGAGAAGCTTTGCCAGAGAACGTCTGGTCCAGATTGCAGAACAGACTGCCAGCACATTCCGGGGAGAAGCAGAAGTAAAATTTCTTCATGAAGGCGTTCCGCCCATGGAAAATAACGGGGATCTTCTGGAGGCTTCCAACGGATATATCGACATCCTTTTGGGAGAAGGAACCTGTAAGGAACTGCCCAGAATGACCGGTTCAGAGGATTTCTCCATAATATCTCAGATGGTTCCCTCAGTTCTTTATTGGGTGGGAACCGGTTCAGAAGAGGAAGGATACCCTTACGGCGTTCACGATCCAAGAGTCACATTTAACGAGGAAAGCCTTCACAAAATGGCTGCCATCTATGCCAATACAGCCATCTGCTGGCTGAGAGATCACTCCTGATAACCAGGAAAAGAAAATATCATATGTTTCGGATATAACGATAGTTAAAGGCGACTATGCTTACTTTGACTGTCGTTTTATTAATATACAAGGAAAAGAGGAATCATTATGAAAAAAAGATTTTTAGCGGCAATTTTAACGGTAGCTGTCTCAGCCGGATTAAGCGCATGCGGTTCCGGTTCTTCGGCCACAACGGCTGAAACAACAGCGTCAGCTCAGGGAACGATGGAAGAAACGAAAGTTCCTGCGGGGGAGCCGGTCTCCGGCGGTGTTATGACTATTTCCCTTTCTTCCTCACCCAAAAACCTGGATCCTGTCAAGTATACGGGAACCTATGAATCTCAGATCATCGGCACAGTCTGTGATACTCTTGTGGAATATAATACGGATCTTACGGAAATCCAGCCAGCCCTGGCAAAATCCTGGACCGTAAGCGATGACGGGCTTGCTTATACTTTCACGCTGCGTGACGATGTATACTTCCAGCCTGGTAAGTATCAGGAAGGAAGAAAATTGACAGCAGAGGATGTGAAATACTCCCTGGAGCGCTCCCATGAGCTTTCTGCATTGCAAAGGCTGGACATGCTGGATCACTGTGAGGTTGTCAGCGATACGGAGGTGGTCTGCTATTTGCCTGAGCCAAATGCCGTATTCCTGACTGCACTGACTGATGCAGGCAATGTGATTATTCCAAAGGAAGAGGCAGAAGGCTGGGGAGAGGATTTTGGTTCCCACCTTGTAGGTACAGGCCCCTTTGCTCTTCAGTCCTTTGAGCTGGATCAGCAGGCTGTCCTTGTGCGCAATGATAAATACTGGGCAGCAACCCCTTATCTGGATGGAGTTACATTTAAACCGGTCAGTGACGGAAACCAGGCGGTAAATGCCCTTCGCACCGGTGAGGTGAATTTGGCCACCAGCCTTAGCGGCGAAGCTGTAAAAATAGCGAGAGAGGATCCGAACGTAGAACTCATGGAGATGCCGGGCCTTCACGTTGCTTACATTTATTTTAATCAGGTAAATGGACCAACTGCAGATATCAAGGTCAGAGAAGCGATCATCAAGGCGGTTAATATCAAAGACCTTACGGCAGGTGTGTACCAGTACCAGGAAGCACAGCCGGCCAGTCTGCCTCTGCCTCCGGGCTCCTGGGGATACGATTCCAGTCTGGAATCAGAAGTTCCCGCTTATGATCCGGAAGGGGCAAAAAAGCTTCTTGCAGAAGCCGGATATCCTGATGGGTTTGATATGAATATTTATATTTCCAACACAGAAGCAAGGATTAAGATGGCAACCTTATTCCAGGCGTACTTAAAAGAAAACTTAAATATCAATGTGAACATTAATACCAGCGAATGGGGTACCTTCAGCGAAATCGCATCGTCGGGGAAAGCAGATGTATTTGCAATGTCATGGACCTGGTATCCTGATCCCTATTTCTTTTTAAATAAAATATTCCATACAAGCTCCATCGGCTCCCTTGGAAACGGACAGGGCTTCAGCAACAAGGAAGTGGACCAATATCTGGATGATGCGCTGCTGTCCACAGACCAGGAAAAGAGGGCGGAAGCTTATAAGAAGGCCCTTGCGGTAATCGTTAAGCAAAATCCGGGCATCTTCTATGCAAATGAGAATGTAAACTGGGGCGTAAGTCCAAAGGTTCAGGGGCTGGAACTGCGCGCCGACGGCAAGGTTAAGATCTGTACTCCGGATATAAATGTATGGTTATCCAGATAAGGTTACCGTTTAGTCATGCCATTCATCATTTGGCGGATAGGGATATTGCTCAGCAATATCCCTGATTTAAAAGACACAGGAGGAGATATATGTTAAAGACAATTCTAATCAGATGCCTGCAGATTATTCCGTCTCTTTTTGTGGTTGTCACGCTGACTTTTGTACTGACCAGAATGATACCGGGCGATCCGGCCAGAGCGGTACTGGGACCTCAGGCATCCGTAGAAGATGTGGAGAAAATGCGGGAAACCATGGGACTTAACCAGCCTTTGGCAGCTCAATATAAGGATTATATGATAAACATCGTAAAAGGGGATTTTGGGACATCTTATTCCTACAATCAGCCAGTGTTTTCATTAATTGCAAGGCGTATTCCAAGTACGCTGCTGATCGCTCTGCCGGCGGTTTTGATCGCGCTGTTCGCAGGAATGTTAGTAGGGGTTACCTCTGCCGTACATCAAGGCACGCTCTTTGATTACGTATTCATGATACTGGCTCTGGTAGGAGTCTCCATGCCGATTTTCTGGCTGGGGCTTATGCTGGTTTTAATGTTCAGTGTAAATTTGGGCTGGCTGCCGGTTCTTGGCATGGGAGATATTTCCAAGGGGCTGGGTGATGTGATCCGCCACATGGTACTTCCCTGCTTTTGCCTTGCCACCATCCCGACGGCCACCTTTTCCAGAATCACCCGTTCCAGCATTCTGGAATCCATTCATGGGGATTCCATCCGTGCACTTCGGGCCAGAGGAATCAAAGAGTCTGTGGTGATCTGGAAGTATGCCTTAAAAAGTGCACTTCCTCCCTTAATAACGGTTCTGGGATTACAGCTTGCCGGCTGTTTTGCCGGTGCAATCCTTACGGAAACCATATTTTCCTGGCCGGGCATGGGAACGCTGATCGTCGGAGCCATTGACAACAGGGACTATGTTTTGATCCAGGGGGCAGTTTTAGTCATAGCCCTGGCCTTTGTAATGATCAATATGTTTGTGGATGTGATTTACATGATCATCAATCCAAATGTCAATTATGAAGGAGGAAATTAAATGGCGAAATCACTTGGATTGGATCAGCAGTCCCACGAAGAGATATTAAAAAAAGAAAGAAAATCCAACAGTGCCTGGAGCAAACTAAAGAGAAATAAAACAGCGCTTCTTGGATTGTTTGCTGTCAGCGTTATGGTCGCTCTTGCCATTCTGGCTCCGGTAATTACAAACGGGAAACCAAATGAAATTCATCCTATCGATGCTTATCTGAAATTTTTTGAAAAGGGCCATCTGCTGGGTACCGATGAGTTCGGGAGGGATTTATTTACCAGGGTCTGTTACGGCGCCAGAGTATCCTTGCTGGTTGCTGTCGGTGCTACCGCTGTCGGCGGAGTAACCGGAGTGATTCTGGGCCTTATTGCAGGCTATATGGGAGGAATTGTGGATGCCGTCCTGATGAGAATCATGGATGGAGTCCTTGCCTTTCCCTTTATTCTGCTTTCCATTGTTCTTATGACCGTCCTGGGGTCGGGTATTATCAATGTGATCCTTGCCATAGGCATAGCGGAGATTCCACGGTTTGCAAGAGTCGTAAGGGGACAGGTGCTGATCGTAAAAAAGGAAGAATACTGCAATGCCGGAAGGGTGATCGGAATATCTCATTTCCGTATGCTGGCACACCATATCCTGCCAAATACTGTTTCAGAGGTAATCGTGTATGGGACTCTTAATATAGCCAGTGCCATTATTTCGGAAGCGGCATTAAGCTTTCTGGGGCTTGGCATTGAACTGCCTACCGCCTCATGGGGAAGTATTCTCCGTTCCGGAAGAAACTGCTTAAATACGGCCCCTCATATTGCAGCCGTATCAGGTACCTTCATATTGATCACTGTGGTCGGCTTTAATCTGCTGGGAGACGGTATCCGGGATGTGCTGGATCCAAAAATGAAAAAGTAGGTAATGAATATGGATATTAACAGGATAAAAAAAGATGTGGATCAGAGCATTGAGGAAAAAGGAGAAGATTTGTGGGGACTTGCCAGATACCTCTGGGAAAATCCTGAATATAATTTTAACGAATTCAAATCCAGCAGAGCCATATGGGAACTTTTGGAGAACTACGGATTTAAAGTGGAAAAAGAAATCTGCGGTTTGAATACGGCCTTTCGCGGGGAATATGACAGCGGAAAGCCGGGGCCTCATATCGGCTTTCTGGCAGAATATGATGCGGTTCCCGGAATGGGACATGCCTGCGGTCACAACCTGATGGCAGCAATGGCTGTGGGAGCCGGTTTTGGAGTAAAGTCTGTCATCCACCGTCTTGGGGGGAAGATCTCTGTGTTTGGAACCCCTGCGGAAGAGGGAGGAGGGGGGAAGGTCATTTTGCTGGAGAAAGGAGCATTCCAGGGCCTTGATGCGGCAATGATCCTCCATTCTGCCAATGAAACGGTAGTCAATGATATTTCCTATTCAAAGACAGATCTGACCGTTGAATATCAAGGTAAGAGCGCTCATGGAGCCACCTGGCCGGAAGAAGGAAACAGTGCCCTGGATCCCTTGCTTCAGTTATTCCAGTATATAGGCGGACAGCGCCTGCGCTGGAACGGCAGGGGAACGATCCTTGGGGTTATTACAAACGGAGGTAAGGATCCTATCCATATTCCTGATTTTTGCCAAGCTAAATTTACGGTCAGGTCTTTTGACAAGAGATTTAAAGAACAGATATTGAAGGAGTTTCTGGAGGCAGGACAGTCCCTTGGGACTATGACAGGAACCAGGTTCCGGTATGAATGGGATGGGTATACCTATGAAGATATCCGCAATAACAGCCAGCTTGAAAAGCTTCTTTTAAGAAACTTAGAAGACCTTGGAGAAAAGGTAATGCCAAGGAGAAAAGAACTTGGAATCGGCTGTACCGATGTGGGGAATCTTACTCATGTCATTCCAGGACTCCAGTCCTATATCCAGGTGGTTCCCGGCTTAAGAGGCCATACGAAGGAATTTGAGGAGGCCTGCGGCAGTATGTCCGGCAGAAGGGCTGTGTTGGTGGGAGCCAAAGCCATGGCTTTTACAGCGGCGGATCTGCTGTCCTCACCTGAAGCAATGGAAAAGGTAAAGCAAAGCTTTGCGGAAATGAATAAAAAATATGAGTAAAGGAGGTGCTGCTGTGGGAGAAGTATTATTAACAGTGAATGACTTAAAAACATATTTTTATACGGCAAGCGGCGTGAGCAAAGCAGTCGATGGAGTGAGCTTTCACATAAACCGGGGAGAAATCATGGGAATTGTGGGAGAGTCAGGGTCAGGAAAAAGCGTTGCCTCCTCCTCGATCATCCGGCTGCTGCCGGCCAGAACCGGAAAAATTGTAAGCGGCAGCATAGACTTTGACGGAACAGATGTATTGAAGCTGGGAAAAAGGGAGCTTTTGTCCTTCCGGGGCCGGGATGTTTCCATGATTTTTCAAAATCCCATGACTTCCCTTTCGCCGGTATTTAAGGTAGGCCATCAGATGGTGGAAATGATCTGCGCCCATCACAAGGTCAGCAGGCAGGAGGCTTACCGCATGGGAGAAGAAGCTTTAAGAATGGTTGGAATACCGGATGCCGGGCGGCGGATGGATTCCTATCCCTATGAATTGTCAGGCGGCATGTGCCAGCGGGTAATCATAGCAATGTCCCTGTGCAGCAATCCGAAACTGATCATTGCGGATGAACCCACGACAGCTCTGGATGTGACGGTTCAGGCACAGGTGCTGGAGCTGTTAAAGGATATGCGGGAGAAAAACGGGATGGCCATTCTACTGATTACCCATAATCTTGGTGTGGTATGGCAGATGTGTGACAGCGTCATGGTGATGTATGCGGGAAAGACCGTTGAGTATACGTCCTGTAAGGAATTGCATCACAATCCCCTTCATCCTTACACCTGGGGACTGTTGGATTCCATGCCGAAGCTGAGCAGCAATTCCGGAGAAGAGCTGGCAACGATCCAGGGAACCCCGCCGGATTTAAGATTGACGGGAACCTGCTGTAATTTTTCCAACCGTTGCCCATATGCAGAGGAACTGTGCAGAAACCAGGTTCCTGACTTAAAGGAACTTGAGCCGGGGCATTTCGTTGCCTGTCACAGGCAAAGGGAGGAAAGCCGTCTTTTTCGGGGAGGTGTGAAACAACATGAGTGAGAAAAGGATGATCTTACAAGTGAAAGGCTTGTCTAAGGATTTCCAGATAAAAGGAAAGAAGCTGGGGAGCAAAAAAGCGGTTCTTCATGCGCTGCAGGAAATCGACTTAGATATTCATGAGGGAGAGGTACTTGGTGTCATAGGAGAATCAGGATGCGGGAAATCCACCCTGGGAAGGTGCCTGGTAGGCTTACATAAACCGACAGAAGGGGAAATCCTGTTTGAAGGAAAAAGCATATTGGGAGTCAGAGCAAAGGATAAGCTGGAAATGTGCAGGAACATTCAAATGATATTCCAGGATCCCTATTCTTCACTGGATCCCAGGCATACTGCGGCTGATTCTGTTTCTGAACCCATGGTGGTTCATAAAACCGTAAAAGGCAGAGCAGCGATGGAGCAGAGGGTTTTAGAGCTTTTGAAACAGGTAGGGCTGGATGTGCAGCATATGAACCGGTATCCCCATGAGTTTTCAGGCGGGCAGAGGCAGCGTCTGAACGTGGCCCGTGCCATATCCATAAATCCCAGGCTGATCATCTGTGATGAGCCGGTATCAGCTCTTGATGTATCCATTCAGGCCCAGGTAATCAATCTTTTAAAGAAGCTTCAAAAGGAATACAATCTTACTTATGTGTTCATATCCCATGATTTAAGCGTTGTAAAATATGTCAGCGACAGAATCGTAATCATGTATCTTGGGCGGATCGTGGAAATCTGCAACGGAGGAGATATCTATAAGAATCCCCTGCATCCGTATACCCAGGCGCTGTTATCGGCGATTCCTCCGGAATGCCCTGATGAGGAAAAAGAGCGGATCGTACTTCAGGGAGAGGTTCCAAGCCCCATTGGAGAACGAAAGGGCTGCCCCCTGGCTGGACGGTGCCCTCAGTGCATGGAACGGTGCAAAAACGAAATGCCAAGGCTGAAACAACAGGGAGAAGAGGGACATCAGGTGGCCTGCTTCCTATACGAAAAAAAGTAAACCGGAAACGGAGGATTATGGGATGACAAAAAAGGAACTTCTGCACTATGTGGATGAGCATAGGGAAGAATTGATACAGCTTGTATCGGAACTGATTCAGATAAAAAGCGAAAATCCTACGGGTACCCAGAGAGGCGTGATTGATTATGTGGAAACATTTCTTGGGAAAGCAGGGATTGAGTTTAAAGAAACCGGCTGCAATCCGGATTATCCCTGCATTGTAGCAGGGATCGGAAGTGAAACGGGATTTTCCATGATTATTAACGGTCATGTGGATGTGGTGCCGGCCGGTGATTTAAGCCAGTGGGATTTTGATCCCTTTTCCGGTGAGATCACAGAGACCCAGATCTTAGGCAGAGGGACCTCTGATATGAAGGCAGGGGTGGCCGGCGTTTTATTTGCCCTTTCCCTTTTGAAAAGAGAGCATGTTCCGTTAAATGGGAACATCAGGCTCCACATAGTTTCCGATGAGGAAAGCGGAGGGCAGTTCGGAACCCAGTGGCTGTGTGCCAACGGCTATGCGGACCATGCCGATGCCTGTCTGGTGGCGGAGCCAACATCTATGAATACCATTGAGATCGGACAAAAGGGAGGCCTTCTTCTGACCTTGAAGGCCTTTGGGAAATCGGCCCATGGAAGTCTAGGAAATTTTAAGGGAGAGAATGCTATTTTGAAATTATCCAGGGTTCTTCCCCATATCTCCATGCTCACGGAAATAAAGGGCCATTTTACAGACAGGCAGCAAAAGCCATTAAAGGATTCCCAGATGCTGGCGGAGAAAGAAAATAATATTCCTGGATTAGGAAGGGCTATTGATCATGTGACCACAAATGTAGGCCTTATAAAAGGAGGAACCAGGCACAATATGGTTCCTGATTATTGTGAGGCTATTGTTGATGTACGGTTGCCCATCGGAGTCCGCAAAGAAGAGATTGAAGAGGTATTAGAACAGATCATGGAGGCCAGCGGAGCAGAGGGGGTGGAGTATGAGCTTCATTATAAGAGCGAAGCCAACTTCACCGACCATGAAGCCCCCATTGTCCTGGCATTTAAGAAAAATGCAGAAGAATTATTGGGAAGAGAGGTCATACCTGCCTACCAGTGGGCATCAAGTGATGCCAGGGATTACCGGCTGCTTGGAATCCCCACCATCCAGTTCGGCCCTTCCAATACGGTTGGGATTCATTCCTATAATGAAACGGTCCAGATCCAGGACGTGGTCACGGCTGCCAAAACTTATATAGGTGCTATTTGTGATCTTATGGAGGTTTTGTAAAACACCCCGCAGGCAGTCACCAAGGTCAGGCCGCCTGGCGCCTGACCGCTGCTTTCGTGAGAATAAATTTTTGGAGGATTCGCAATGTTGATGAAACAATTGATAGAGGTACATGACCTGCTTGACAGCAGCTATGCAAACGGAAAGGGGGCAATGGAGTATTTAAAAACCATCAGGCCGGATGCTGACGTGGAAGTATATACCTTGGTGGGACAAAAGGGAAAAACAGATATGATTAAGGTAAGGATTCCCGGAGCGAAAGGAAAGGCAAAAGGTTTAGATGCCCCGACCATCGGACTGCTTGGAAGATTGGGAGGCCTGGGAGCCAGACCGGAGAGGATCGGCTTTGTCTCTGACGGGGATGGGGCCCTTATCGCCTTATCCTTAGCGGCGAAACTGCTGGACATGCAGAACAAGGGGGACTATCTGGATGGCGATGTTTTTATATCCACCCATATCTGCCCGGATGCGCCCACCAGAGAGCACAAGCCGGTTCCGTTTATGGATTCTCCGGTGAATATGGCGCAGGTGAATCAGGAAGAGGTAACGGTGGAGCTGGATGCCATTTTATCCGTTGATACCACAAAGGGAAACAGGATCATCAACAACAGAGGTTTTGCCGTTTCTCCTACTGTAAAGGAAGGATACATATTGCGGGTTTCCGAGAGCATTTTGGATCTGATGCAGACAACAACAGGAAAACTGCCTTATGTATACGCCCTTTCCCAGCAGGATATCACGCCTTATGGAAACGGACTGTATCACTTAAACAGCATTCTTCAGCCAGCAACCGCCACAAAAGCACCCGTGATCGGAGTTGCCATAACAACGGAGGCGCCGGTCGCAGGATGCGCAACCGGTGCAACCCATATCACGGATTGTGAAGAGGCGGCAAGGTTCATGCTGGAGGTTGCTAAGGCTTACGGCAGGGGAGAATGCAGTTTCTATGATGAAATGGAGTTTGATAGGATCCAGTATTTATATGGAACCATGGGACATTTTCAAACCCTGGGAACAGGAAACGAATGTGACGACGACGCTTAGGATTTAAGTGTTTTTTAACAGCTCCCAGGCGCAGATTCCCAAATACAGACGGAAGATGTCCTCAATGGCTGTGATATCGCTGCACAGAAGCTTTTTGATGGCAGATAGCCGGGCGGTCAGGGTATTCCTGTGGATGAAAAGCTTCTGAGCGGTTTCAGTCAGATTCATAGAGTTTTCCAAATACGCCTTAAGGGTCACAAGAAGCTCGCTTTTATTCTCGGAATCATAGATAGCAAGGCTGCTGACGGTATCTTCGTATATTTTTTCTCTTTCATAAGTGGTCAGCTGGTTTAAAAGATGATAAGCAAATTGCCTGGTATAAGAATGAATGTGGGCGGTTTGGCGGTCGGAGGTCTGCAGGTGTAATGTCTGCAGGCTTTCTTCATATGCCTTTGCAATGGAAGTGCAGGTAGTATGGCAGCGGCTGATCCCCAGTCTGAAAAAGGTTTGATAATCCTTTAAATAATCCGACAGCTGCAGGGCAGCCTGATTGGACAGTGAGAGCGCCTCCACATTAGGTATTTGTTTCGGATACAGGAGAAAAATAACAATACGGTTTTCGTTGTGGCATAAGAAGTATTTATGGCTCAAATGGATCAGTCCCTGGTTTACGGCATTGTAGAGGCTGCGGAAAAGCTTGCTTTCTTTTGACTGGCATTCCAGGGTGATGCATACCTTTTTTAAGTCGTTTGGAAAGGAATAGGCATCGCAAATCACCCGAATTTCCTCAATGGATTTATTTTTAATGTCCGAAAGCATATAGAAAAAAGAATCATAATAATTTTCCTGGGAAAAGGCTCTGTTTTGAATCTGCATGGATGTGAGTTCCAGCGCGAGTACGGAGAATATCTGCTTAAGGACTTCCATGATGGTGGTGTCGATTTCTTTTTTGGTGATATCAATACATAAGTAATGCTTGTTGTCGGGAAGCAGAAAGGTATGAAAGGTAAGGAGTGTGTCATTGCAGTAAAAGTTACGTTTTCTGACGAGCTCTTTTGGTGTTTTCTCCGGCAGGGAATTGAACGGCTGGATCTGCAATTTGTGAATTCTGGAAAAATCCCCGTATTCTTTGGGCGGAATGCGGTAATATATGGGGAAATCAGTAGTTGTGGTTATCATTGTCATGGAATTGGTATAATTAGATATCCGCTCAAGCATTTTCATGATTCCTTCTCTATTAAAAAAGGATTCATGAAATTTTTCCGCCTCGCTGAGGATGAATTGCTGCCTTAAAATTTTCTGCTCAATAAGATTTTCGTTTATTATATTTATTATGTTGGTATAACCATGATAAAAAGGCACCGAAACAAGCGCAAGTCCATACTTGGCAGCCTCTTCGATCATGGAGTCGGGAATCCTGTCAAAAAAACGTTTCACTTTAATGCAGAATGCGGTACAGTCAATGGCATGGAGGTCCGCAATTATTTTTTTCTGGATTTCAAAATCATTATAAAAAATGTAACCCGTTGTAAGAACGATTTCATTCTTTTTTATCCACTTTACACCGTCAGGATTATCAAGCACGCTGATGCCGGTGATGGTTTTATGAAGAGCTTCATCTTCTCCAATGAATTCCAGATTATCTATGGGGGTTTCATATATAAACCATCCAAGGGTCAAGGGAGGATATTTCATTTCATGCTCCTTTTCATTCAAAAACAAAGATTAACCAGGGACTTGATTATTTTTGACAATCATAGCATTGACTGTTTCACTTGACAAGTTAAACTTGTTTTTTTACAGAAAGCCTTATATAATAATGGAAAATAAAATGCGGTTGGAAAGGCGGATCAATATTATGATACA
This sequence comes from Lacrimispora sphenoides, assembly GCF_900105215.1. Taxonomy (NCBI): domain Bacteria; kingdom Bacillati; phylum Bacillota; class Clostridia; order Lachnospirales; family Lachnospiraceae; genus Lacrimispora; species Lacrimispora sphenoides. The sequence continues at coordinate 2,706,997 of NZ_FOIP01000001.1, forward strand.
GGACTTTACAATTCACACATTCCTTGAAAAACTATCCTCAAAAAGCCCAACGCCGGGCGGTGGCGGGGCAGCAGGTCTTGGCGGTGCCATAGGAGCGGCTTTGGGAGAGATGGTGGTAAACTTAACTCTTGGCAAGAAGCGGTATGCCGATGTGGAAGAAGAAATGCAGTCAATCCTTGAAAAGCTGGAAGTTTTGAAAAGCGAATTTTTAAGGCTTGCAGATGAAGACGAAGTTGTATTTGTTCCTTTGGCGGCTGCATACGGCCTCCCCTCCGGCACGGAGGAAGAAAAACTCCATAAGGCGGAAATCTTAGAAACCCACCTTCTTGCAGCCACTCTGGTTCCTCTCATGGTCATGGAGCGTTCCATGGAAACTCTTGATATCATGGAGATCCTGGCAGAAAAGGGAAGCCGTCTGGCTGTCAGTGACGTAGGCGTGGGAGTTCAGTTTATCCGTTCCGCACTGCTGGGAGCCAAGATGAATGTTTCCATCAATACAAAGTCCATGAAGAATCGGGAAAAGGCCGGACAGCTACAGGTTCAGGCGGAACACCTGGCAGAAGAAGGAATCAGAAAGGCAGATGCCATCTATGCGAAGGTGGAAGCTGCGTTAAAGGCATAATAAGGAGGAGGAAAACAGACGTGATAACCTTAAAGGGTGCAGCCGTATCTGCAAAAATCAAGGAACAGGTAGAAACGCTTTTGACTGATTTAAAGGGAAAAACTCCAAAGCTTGCCATTGTGCGGGTAGGAGAACGGCCGGATGACTTATCCTACGAGCGGGGAGCTTTAAAGAAGATGGAAAGCTTCGGTCTGATGGGGGAAAGCTTTGCATTTCCCCAGGACATCACTGATGAAGCATTTAAGGAAGAATTTGCAAAGATCAATGAAAACCCGGACATCGATGGCATCCTTCTCCTTCGTCCCCTGCCAAAGCAGATCAAGGAAAAGGATATTGAGCATATGATTGACCCGGGAAAAGATTTGGATGGCATATCACCAGAAAATATCGCCAGGGTATTTGCCGGAGACAATACCGGATTTGCACCCTGTACGGCGGAAGCGGTGGTGGAAGTCCTAAAAGCCAATGATATTGCCCTGACAGGAAAGAGAGTAGCCATCGTGGGCAGAAGTATGGTAGTTGGCCGCCCCTTATCCATGCTGATGCTGAAAGAGAACGCTACGGTTACCATCTGCCACACCCGTACGGAAGATTTAAAGGAAACCTGTAAAAATGCTCAGATCCTTGTGGCTGCTGCCGGTCGTGCAAGGATGGTGGATGCATCTTTTGTAGGTACGGATGCCATAGTGGTTGATGTGGGAATCAATGTGGACAAAGACGGAAAGCTTTGCGGAGATGTGGATTTTGATTCTTTAGAAGGAACTGCCTCCATGGCAACTCCTGTACCAGGAGGTGTAGGAGCGGTGACAACGGCTGTGCTGGCAAGGCATCTGGTGTTGGCTGCCCTTAAAAGATAAAACTCTTTTTATGCGAAAAAGTAAAACAGAGGCGCTGCAGAAAAAGCAGTGCCTCTGTTTTTTATCCGTTTAATGCCTGCCGCTTCACCTGTCCGATAGCTCCCAGTACTGGTGGGAAATACAGGATTAATACGGTTAATACTAACTCTGGCAGGATATAAGTGGCATTATAACCCAGAGTATAAACCAATGGGGGTATGCCCTCCGGTGTATAGGAAGCAAAGAATATATAACCGGAGATAACATGGAATAAGTACCGACCCGTAACGCCCACAATATATCCGGCTACAAGACCGTGCTTTTTATTACTGAACAGACCGGAAAGCCCCAAAGCACCGAATGCCAAGGGATAGTCAAGAAGAACCTGGATCGGAGCGAATATATAGGGGTTCGTGATAAACTGTAAAATTCCGTAGGCTACACCGGTCGTGATCCCGGCCTTTACACCGTAAACATAACCGATGAGGCAGATGAACATCATGGAAAACAGAGTGACGGAGCCGCCAAAAGGAAGGGAAGCTACTTTGATAAAGGAAGTTACCGTTGCAAGCGCCATCGCGCCTGCGCAGTAAACCAGCTGGCGGGTCTGCAGCTTTTGAGATTTAGAAGACGATCTGCCAAGAAGATGCAGGGCAAAAAAGATTGCAGCAAATAGAACAATCACCAGCAAGTATCCTGCCGGCTTTAATAAATACTCTTCACTTTCCGCAGAGTAAGTTAGAAAAAATGACATAAAAAATCCTCCTTTGTGTGCGCAGGAGGGGACTACTATTGCTTCCTTACGCCGGCATTATCCGGTTCAAGTAGTGAGGGTTTGGTTTCTACCAATCTCAGCCAATGGCTCCCCTAGCGTGTGTAATTTATACAATTTTGCTGTGAGTATAGCGCAAATACACAGGCTTGTCAAGCCTTATCAAGTCATGTTTTTCATGTCTGATCCATAACCAAATTGTAAATTCAGTATAAAAATGCAAATTAAGCACAACCTAGTAAAAGCAGTAAAGTTGAAATAAGGTCCGCTTGATTTATTATTAACAAATTGGAGATACGGAGGTTGTTTTAATGACAGGCTTTATTATTGCTCTTATATCCGGAGCGCTTATGAGCATACAGGGAGTTTTTAATACGGGAGTGACAAAGCAGACCAGCATGTGGGTTTCTACAGGCTGGGTACAGCTGACTGCATTTTTGACCTGCCTCATTCTGTGGTATTTCTCCGGCAGGGAGAACATTACCGGTCTATTTGACGTACAGCCAAAGTACTTATTGATAGGCGGCGTTTTGGGTGCATTCATTACCTATACCGTAGTAAGGAGTATGGGGACGCTGGGGCCGGCCAAAGCGGCTCTGATTATTGTAATTTCCCAGATCATTGTTGCCTACGCCATCGAGTTATTTGGCTTGTTCGGTGTTGAAAAGGTAGGATTTGAATGGAAGAAGCTGATCGGCGCGGTTGTTGCCATTATCGGAATCATGATATTTAATTAATTTGGAAATAGTGCTTGTATTTACTTATTTCTTTAGGTAGAATAGTAACATAGGCTGAAGATGGTATCCTTTTTTGGAGATTTTTGTAAGAGGAGGGATATCATGGATTACAAGAAAGTTAAAATCATCCTTATCGCCCTGTGTGTCTTAGGGGCGGGTGTATGTTACGGCTTGAGCAGAAGCCAGGAGGTTCGCAGGTCAGGGATTTCTCTGTCAGAGGAATCGGCTTTATCTTCCGGGGAAACGGTTACCGGAATTGGAGCAGGTGATGGCCCGGCGGCTTTAACGGCAGAAGAGACCAGCTTAGGAAGTGCAGGTGAGGAAACGGCCCTGCCTTTCTATGTACATATCTGCGGAGAAGTTATTTCTCCCGGTGTTTATGAGCTTAAAGAAGGAAGCCGGGTTTTTCAGGCAATCGAGAAAGCAGGCGGAGTCACAGACCAGGCTGCGGCAGAATATTTAAATATGGCGGAGCAGGTCAAGGACGGCATGAAGATCGTGGTCCCTGGTAAGGAAGATGTGGAAGCGGCAAAGGCCAGGGGAGAAATTTCCTTACAGGCAGAGGCTTCATCTAACGTACAAAGAAACAAGGTAAATTTAAATACAGCCACCAAAGAGGAACTGATGACCCTTCGGGGAATCGGAGAAGCCAAGGCAGCTGATATTCTTAAGTATCGGGATAGCCACGGCGGATTTCAAAAGATCGAGGATATCATGAAGATATCCGGCATCAAAGATGCGGCGTTTCAAAAAATAAAAGATGATATAACGGTTTGAAATAGAGGATAGAGGTGTAGTATGGCAAGCGTTTTAGTAGTTGATGATGAAAAACTCATCGTAAAAGGAATGAGATTCAGTCTGGAACAGGACGGTATGGAAGTGGACTGTGCCTATGACGGAGAGGAAGCCATTAATCTGGCAAAACAGAAAGAGTATGATGTGGTCCTGTTGGATGTCATGCTTCCCAAATATGACGGATATGAAGTATGTCAGGCCATCCGGGAATTTTCCGAGATGCCCATTATCATGCTGACGGCAAAGGGCAATGATATGGATAAGATCCTGGGCCTGGAATACGGTGCCGACGATTATATTACAAAGCCTTTTAACATTCTTGAGGTAAAGGCCAGGATCAAGGCTATCCTGCGCCGGAATGCCAAGAAGAATAAGCGGGATAACCAGGAAGACAGCCAGGTGATAAAAGAAGGCGATTTGAAGCTGGACCGGGACAGCAGGAGAGTGTTCATTGCTGAAAAAGAGATCAATTTAACGGCAAAGGAGTTTGACCTTTTGGAGCTTCTTACCTGCAATCCGGGTAAGGTTTACAGCAGGGAACAGCTTCTTACTTATGTATGGGGAAATAAAGCTATGGATACGGGGGATGTACGGACGGTAGACGTTCATGTAAGGCGTCTTAGGGAGAAGATCGAACCCAGTCCAAGCGATCCTAAATATGTGCATACCAAGTGGGGCGTAGGATATTATTTCCGCGTCTAGTAAATGAAAGAGGAGGATTTCTGACGGGAGACCGGGGAAATCCGCCTTTTCTTTAAATTTTGGGAGAGAAAATTCCATAGATCAGAATCAATTTTGGAAACGGGGAAACGATAGGATGGATTACAGCATTAGAAAAGTAAGAAAAGAGGATTTGGACCAGGTGGTGGAAGTGGAGGCCCTCTGTTTTCCGCCGGAAGAGGCGGCAGGGAGAGAAGCCATTTTGCAGAGGTTCGATCATTTTCCTGAAAGCTTCCTTGTGGCGGAGTTTTCCGACGGGACGATCATCGGTTTTATTAATGGATGCGTTACAGATGGGAATACAATCTGTGACGAAATGTTTGAAAAAGCAGATTTTCATAACCCAGATGGTGCTTACCAAAGCGTGTTTGGACTTGATGTGATAAAAGAATGGCGGGGACGGGGAGTTGCCGCTGCGCTTATGAAACGTTTTATTGAAGAAGCAGGGAAAAGTGGCAGGAAAGGAATGATACTCACCTGCAAGGACAGGCTGATTCACTATTACGAAAAATTCGGATACCAGAACATGGGAGTGTCCGGATCTGTGCACGGAGGAGCCGTCTGGTATGATATGCGGCTTGATTTTATGGATACAGGGAAGTGAGGCACCGTCAGTATGAAGAGAAGCCCCCAGGGAGAGCGGTGGAGACGGCTTGACAATACGGCAAAGATATTTCCGGTCATAGCCAGTGAAAATTTAAGCAATGTATTCCGGATCTCTGCGGTTTTAAAGGAAGAGGTGGATCCGGGCACCTTACAGCGGGCACTGGAAGAGATCCTTCCTCAGTTTGAGGGATTCTCGGTGAGGCTGCGGAGGGGATTTTTCTGGTATTATTTTGAGGACAATATGAGGATGCCGGTCATTGAACGGGAAACGACTTACCCCTGCAAGTTCATTGATCCTCACAGTAATCAGCTTTATTTGTTCCGGGTCACATATTTTGACAGGCGGATCAATCTGGAGGTATTCCATGCAGTTACAGACGGCCTGGGAGCGGTGAACTTTTTAAAGGCCCTTGTTTACCGGTATCTGGATCTTAAGAAGAATTCAAGGACCGGACACCGGGCGTCTCAGAAGATATCATCGGATGTATCCATGAATGTGGAGGATAGTTACGTCCGTCATTATAAAAAGACCGAAAAACGTAAATACAGCTCAAGAAGAGCTTACCACCTGGCAGGAGAAGCCCTTCCTCTTGATGAGGAAAATGTTCTTCACGGTTATGTGGACTTAAAGATGCTTAAAACGGTCGCTAAAAGCTATGGGGTCAGCATCACCAGATTTTTGACGGCGGCTTTGATCTTTACGATCTATCAGGAATATCTTGATGGAAAGCCTTGTGAGGAATCCATCGGCATCAGTATCCCCATTAACCTGCGGACCTTTTTCGGCTCGGAGACAACTGCGAATTTTTTTGCGGTGACGCTTATTGATTTTTTATCCACCAGTGAGGAACATACCTTTACCGAGGTACTGGAAGCGGTAAGCAGCCAGATGGATTCAAAGATCACAAAGGAAAAGATGGAACAAATCATCTCCTATAATGTTTCCAATGAAAAGAAGTGGTATCTGCGGGCCGCGCCCCTTTTTGTAAAATGGTGTGCATTAAACCTGGTTTTCCGGAAAAATGAGAAGGCCTACACCATGACTCTTTCCAATATCGGTCCGATTGATATTGAAGAGGATTACAGGAAGGAAATCGAGCGGTTCTCTATCATGATCGGTGTTTCCAAGAGGCAGCCTATGAAATGTGCGGTCTGCTCCTATGGAGAAGAGGTCATTGTGACCTTTACATCCGTATTTCAGGATACCAGGCTTCAGGATCGTTTTTTCGGTTTTCTTAGAGAAATGAATATTCCGGTGAGCCTTGAGAGCAACGGCGTTCCGGATCACAGGGATGATCTTGGTATGTATCCCCAGATCCGGTATGACAGGAAACGTCTTAAGAAGCTGGTTACTGTCTTTTATGGATTGCTGTTTTTTGTGGGGGCTGTTTTAGGGATGATCAATTATGCCACCTATTCCGGATCGCTATGGTCCATCATTGCCATCGGGCTTATGGCATATACAGCTCTTACCGTTGAATATTCTGTTTTGCGCCATGCAAATCTGGCATCTAAGATCCTTTTGCAGACGGTAGCTGCGCAAATACTTTTAGTGGCCCTGGATCATTCTACGGGTTATAATGGCTGGTCAGTGAATTACGGAATTCCAAGCACCATTTTGTTTGCGGATCTTTCCATTGTTTTTTTGATTCTGGTGAACCGTATGAACTGGCAGAGCTATTTTATGTATCAGATTGCTGTTACAGTGTTCAGCTTTATTCCTTTGATTTTATGGGCGACAGGCCTTCTAACCAGACCGTTTCTGGCCCTGTTTACTGTGACGGTGACAGTGATCATTCTTGCCGTTACGATTGTGCTTGGAGATCGAAGTGTGAAAACTGAACTGAAAAGGCGGTTTCATGTGTAAAAAGATGCCGGAAAAGGAGGGGATTGTTGATGAGCCGAAGAAAAGTGAGTGTAAGAGGAAATCTTGTGAGGGATATGATGCAGAATGTAATGGAAACTTCGTTAAAACAGCCTATCCGGACCGGAGAACTGAGGAAAAATCCGGTGGAGCCTGCCTGGGTCCGTCCGGCGGGTTATGAATATGAAATCATAGAGCTGGAGCATTTGAAAATGGAGTATCTGCGCCCAGTGGGAGTGGTGACGGACCGGGTGATCTTACAGCTTCACGGCGGCGGATACATCGGGCCTATGAAGAACATTTACCGGAGATTTGCGGTCCGGTATTCAAAGCTTAGCTACGGCGGGGACGTGTTGACCCTTGACTACCGGGTGGCACCGGAACATCCATATCCGGCGGCTTTGGAGGATGCAGTGGCTGCTTATCAGTGGCTAATTGAGGAAAAAGGGTACCGGCCGGAGCATATTGCGGTAGCCGGGGATTCTGCCGGAGGCGGATTGAGCCTGGCCTTAGGGCTGTATTTAAAAGATCATGGAATTGCCCTTCCCGGAGGGTTTATCACCATGTCTGCGTGGACGGATCTAACCAACAGCGGGGAAAGCCGTTTGTCAAATTACGAGATCGATCCGCTGTTTGGAAATTCTAAGGATAATATGCTTTACAATTCGGAATATATTGGGGGAGAGGATCCTGGCCTTCCTTATATTTCTCCGGTATTTGGGGAATATGAAGGCTTTCCTCCTGTTCTCATGCAGGTGGGAAGCTATGAGGTGCTTTTAAGCGATACGCTGACTGTGGCTGAGAAGTTAAAAAATGCAGGAGTGAAGCGGCGGGTTTCCGTTTATGAGGGAATGTTTCATGTATTTCAGATGGGACTGGACTTGATCCCCGAGAGCCGGGAGGCATGGGATGAAGTGGAGTCGTTTTTACGGATCATTTTTAATATCAATGTCAAACCTGATGGAAAAGTGGTGCGAAAGGTGAAAACAGAGCACACAAAGCCGGCAAGAGATATGGTTAAGCTTCTCATTGCCATGATGAAGAAAGAACTGGACGCATAAAGGAGACACCAATGAAGATTACGCTGGTAACTGTGGGAAAAATAAAGGAGAAGTTTTATACAGATGCCATCGGGGAATACAGCAAACGATTGAGCCGCTACTGCAAACTGGATATCGTACAGGTGGCTGACGAAAAAACACCGGACTCGGCCAGCGAGGCAGTCGAAAGGCAGATAAAGGATAAAGAAGGGGAAAGAATCCTTTCTTCGATTAAGGATGGGGCTTATGTGATCGCGTTGGCAATTGATGGGGAAATGCTCAATTCGGTTGAACTGTCGGAGAAAATAAACGGCCTTGGAATCGGAGGAGTGAGCCATATTGTTTTTGTGATCGGCGGATCTTTGGGACTTTCTGATGCTGTTTTAAGGCGGGCGGATTATAAGCTGAGCTTTTCCAGGATGACGTTTCCACATCAGCTGATGAGAGTTGTTTTGCTGGAGCAGGTTTACCGGAGTTATCGGATTATCAGCGGGGAGCCGTATCATAAATAAGCGGAGAAATCCGGAATGTATATGTTGATTGATAAAGGAAAGTGTTGGATTATAAATCCCGTCAGGGAATATGCTTTTGGCGGCAAGCAGTTAGTCCAGAATGGCTCTTAAGTGATTGTTTGGGGAAATATGGAGGGAAATCATGGAAATAAGAAAAGATTATCCCATTCGTCTGACAGGCTCCAGGGCCTGGAGGACTTATTTTGGGGGAAAACTGCTGGAACAATTTCACGGAGCTAAAACAGGAGAAGACGATCATTTTCCGGAGGAATGGATTGCCTCTCTTGTGGCTGCCAGGAATGCAGGGAGAGAAGAATTGACAGAGGGCCTGAGCATGCTTGCAGATCGGCCGTCGGTGTCTTTTAAAGAGCTGATTGAATCAGATCCCGCCGGATATCTGGGAGAAGAGCATGCAGTACAGCTGGGGGCAACCCTGGGGGTGCTGGTGAAGCTGATTGATTCAGCAGAGCGGCTGGCTGTCCAGGTGCATCCGGATAAAGAGAAGGCCAGGGAATTGTTTCATTCAGAATACGGAAAAACAGAATGCTGGCATATACTTGGGGGCAGAGAAATACATGGAGAAAAGCCTTATGTTTATCTTGGCTTTCGTCCGGGTGTGACACCGGAACATTGGAAGGACTGCTTTCTTCGCCAGGATATCAGGGCCATACTGGAATGCCTGCACCGGTTTGAAATACAGGAGGGGGATACCATTCTGATCGAAGGCGGCGTTCCTCATGCGATTGGTGCCGGTTGCTTTCTGGTGGAAATCCAGGAGCCTACGGACTACACCATCCGGGTGGAGCGGGTGACGCCGTCAGGGTATCAGGTGGCGGATTCCATGTGCCATCAGGGACTGGGCTTTGAGAAGATGTTTGAATGCTTCCATTATGAAAATTTCTCAGAGGAGGAAGCGAAGAAACGGTGGTTCATTCCGGCAAAGGTTATAGAAGAAGAGGGGAAAAACCGCCGGATCCGTTTGGTTGGATATGAAGAAACTCCATGCTTTTGTATGGATATGGTGGAAATAAAAGATGTCATGAGTCTGAAGCAGAATAGCTGCAGTGCTGTTTATGTTTTGGAGGGCAGTGGAAAACTGCTTTTGGAAGAAAGGAATGACGTACAGGAAGCCGCCAGCAATGAGAAGGTCAGGCAGGAAGAAGTCAAGCAGGGGGATCAGTTCTTTCTGCCTGCCGGGATTCAGGAGCTCCGATGGAAGGCTGAAGAAGGAAGCTGCTTGAAGCTGATTCAGTGCTTTGGGCCGGAATTAGGTCGTCAATAAGACCATAAATATTTAATTCCTATATACTGCCAGGAATCGGCAGGAGAGAGATTAACGGGCTAAGATATAAAATCCCGGATTGCCAATAGCAGGCAATCCGGGATTTTTTATTTGTAATCGGCGCACATTCTAGTAAGCCGCTGATATGATAGTACTATCGCCTTCATGGGGCAAGGCGCCATGCTTACATCTCACTCAATTCCGCCAAATCCTTCGTCCATTTCCGATAAACAACCAAAAGCCTTTCATACAACGCATTGACTTCCTTATCCGGAAGCAGAATATCTTCCGTCTGATGGATTTCCGTAATGCGGTCATATCCTTCCCACAGTCCGCACCCATTAGCCGCCAGTGCAGCAGCACCCAGAGAAGCGGCATTCTGGTCAATGTTGGTTTTTAAAACAGGCAGATTATAAACATCTGCAAAAATCTGCCGCCATACCGCACTTTTGCTTCCGCCCCCGCAGATCAGCATTTCTCCGTTTATGGAGGTCTGAGTCAGCAGGATATCAAGGGTACAGCGCAGGGCCATGGCAATGCCCTCCATGGATGCACGCACCAGGTCTTCCCGGGTATTGTGAAGGGCCAATCCCATAAATCCGCCCCGAAGTCCGGAGGACGGCTCCTGGGCGCTTCCGCCTGCCAGGGAGGGATTAAACAGCACCCCATTGCTTCCGGCAGGGACACGTTCTGCCATCCGGTTCATGGCATCGTATGTATCCGTATCATCTGTAAAATCCCGGCAAAGGTTATCCCGGATCCAGCGGAAGGAGTTTCCGGCGGAGAAAATGGATACCGCGGAAGTATAATATCCTTTCTTTGCATGGGCAAATACAAAAGGCCTGGTTACCGGATCCACAACTGGTTTGGAAGAGGTAACGGCAATCCAGCTGGAAGATCCCAGGGACGTATACGCCACCCCTTCCGCCAGTCCCCTGGCGCCAAGGGCCATGCAGGTGTTATCCACTGCCCCGCAGGCAACCGGGGTCCCTTCAGCCAAGCCGGTCATCTGTGCCGCAGTCTGTGTAACCCTCCCGATGATGGAATCACTAGGCCGGATTTCCGGGAATATCTCCGGACTGATACCTGCAGCATTCATAAACCTGGGTTCATAATCCCATGCAGTAAGATTGAATACGCCGAATCCCGAGGCATAGGAGGGGTCCGTACACATGGTTCCGGTCAGCATATAGTTGATAAAGTCCTTAGAGCCCAGAATTTTGTAAACCCTGGAGTACAGTTCTGGCTGGTGCTTTTTCATCCACATCAATTTGGTAACTGTGTAGCATTCCGCCGGATCTCCATTTCCGGTGGTAAGATACCACTGGTCATAGTCCAGATCCTTAAATAATTCCACTGCTTCTTCCTCTGCCCGCATGTCGCACCAGATGGGCACCTGGTCCGCCAGCAGAGTTCCATTCCTGTCAAGAGGCACTGCCACCAGACTGTGGCCCGACAGAGCGACACCGGCGATATCCGCTGCATCAGATTTTGACTTATCAAGAAGCTGCCTTGTTGCCTGACAGACATGATTCCACCAATCCATTGGGCGCTGTTCCACAAAGCGTTCTTTGGGAAATAAGGTGTCATACTGGATAAATACATCTGCCAAAGATGTCCCGTTTTCAGAGAACAGTGAGGCTTTGATGCCTCCGGTACCCAAATCATAAGCAATTAATTTTTTCATACAATTATTCCTTCTCCTGTTATGTAGAAATTAAAATGGCCATTCCATTACAAAATGGAATATAGAAAATCGCTGGTTATGGTATCGGCAGGGTACAGCCCCACCTGTTCCCCTGCTTTTAACAGCAGTATCCGGTCACACATGCCGATAAGCTCTGAGAAATCCGAGGAAATCAGTATGATGGAAGCGTTCCGGGACAATAGGGCATTGTAAATATTATAAAGCTCGCTTCTGGACATTAAAACTAAGTAGCTGGAAGGCTCATCAAAAATATAAAGCCGGGCCTCCTGGTGGAGGGAGCGGGCGATGAGCATCTTCTGCAGCTCTCCCCGGCTTAGCTGCTCCACAGGAACGTGGCAGGAGACTTTCCGTATATTCAGACGGTCCATGAAATCCCGGGCATATAAATCCAGCTTCTGGCCGGAAACCATATGAAAGCGTGCAGCCTTCCGGACATTGGAGGCTGTGATGTTGAAGCTTAAATCCTTTCCCGTAAAAAGGGTCTGACTTCCGCAATCCCCCGGAAGGAAGCTGATGGCCCCGGAGCGTTCCAGCACAGGCGCATAATACATATGGCCGGAGGTGATTTCCCGTTCTTTGGAAATGGCCTGGATCAAGGTCGTGCGGCCGGAGCCTACGATCCCTGCGATTCCTAAAATTTCCCCTTCCTGCAGGGAAAAAGAAATGTCATGGAGATTTCCGCTTGAAATATGGTCTGCGGCAAGCAGCAGCTTTCCGGGCGTATGGGGCAGCTTTGGATAGGAAAAGTCCTTTTTAAATGACAGCACCCGTTTTACAAATGCCTCGTCTCCAAGTTCCTTTCTGGAATATGACTCCGTGATCTGTCCCTGTTCCATGACGGAGACGCAGTCACAGTGCCGGATCACGGCCGGGTATTCGTGGGATATAAGTATGACACAGATATTTTTCTTTTTTAATTCTGTCAGAAGATTCATGATCCTTCTGGTTTCGTGGTTGGTCAGAGAAGCGGAGAATTCGTCCATAATCAGAATTTTTGGGCGACATAAAAGAACCCTGCCGATCTGAAGCAGGCATTTCTCCCCTTGGGACAGGCGGTCCACAGGCTGGTTTAATTCTAAGTCCAGCCCCAGCTCCTTAAGGATGGAGCGACAGACGGCTTCCTTTTTTTCTTTCGCCGGGTAAAACAAACGCTTCTGGAAAATAAGCTCTTCGATACCCAGCAGCAGGTTGTCCATAATGCTTTTGCCTGAAAAAAGCTGAAGGGATTCCTGAAGCATATAGATCCCGTTTCTTTGGGCGCTTGTTATGCTGTGGATATCCAGCTGCCTGCCGTCTATCAGGATTTTCCCGCCCACTCTGGGAACGATGCCCGCAAGAATCCTGGTAAGAGTAGTTTTCCCCTCGCCGTTGCTTCCAACAATCGCAGTGATATCTCCGGAAGCCGCCTGGAAGTTGATATGGCTTTCCGGAAATTGCTTTGCACAGACATTTTCCATACGAATTACAAACTTATCCATAAACATTCCTCATGAAATTATATTAGCTTAAAGGTTTTAAATTATAGGAGGTGTATGCCCGTATTCCGTGTTCCATGTAGTACTGATGGTAATCCTGGGGAATCTTATTGTTGGTAACTATGGTAGAAATGCTGGTTAAATCCCCAAGACGGATAAAAGAACGCTGTTCAAACTTTTTGCTGTCCAGGCAGATGATTGCCTCATGGCAGCGGTCTGACACTGCCCTTATGATATCCACCACATTCATATCCGTAAGAGTATAGCCTCCTTCCATACTGGCTCCATCTACGGAAAAGAAAAACTTGCTTAAATAAATATGCTCCAGCTCCCGGTTTAAATCCTCCGGTATGGTATACATTCCGGAATTCTGCATCCGCCCGCCCAGAAACAGAAGCTGCACTGAAGCATTGCTTCCGAAAACATTGGCAACATAAAAATTGTTGGTCATTATATTTAAATTCTGCCGTTTGGACAGGGCCTTTGCAATATAGTAACTGGTGGTGCCAGGGCCCAGGAAAATCCATTCCCGCTCCCGGACCAGTTGGGAAGCCACCAGTCCCAGCTCTTCCTTTTCCTTATCGTAAGGAATATTTAAGCCGTCCATCCGATCCGTATGAAGCTGTTCCTCTGGAAAGGCGGAGGCATTTAACGTAGCGCCTCCATGATTGCGGGTCAAAAAACCGCTTTTTTCCAGCTGCTCTAAATCGTTTCGAATTGTTACCTCTGTTACATTTAAAAGAGAGCTGAGAGTGGCAACGTCTATTTGTTTGCGCTCAAATATAATCTCTTTGATCCGCTGTATTCTTTCTGCTTTAAACATTTATGCCTCCTCCCGATAATAATTGTTTTCATTATTAAGATAGCATAAAAAACGAAAAAAATCAACAAAAAAAGAAAAAGATAAACGAAAATAATAAAAAATAAAAGCAAGAAAACAAAAGAAAATAGTTGAAAAACGAAAAAACGTATGTTATAATGACGAAAACGGGAGAGAAAAAGCGCATTTCTTTCCACTGTTTGGCCAAATCAGTATCGTTTTTGTTAAAAATTTGTCATGTCTGCATCTGATTTATGCAGAGCAGTACAAAAGCACCGGGGCGTTATTACAAGATTATTGGAGGTATTTAAGAAAGAGAGGGTTATTATGAGGAAAGCATTAGCAGTATTCATGGCATTGACAATGGCGGTTTCCATGAGCGGATGCCAGGCAGCGAATAAGGCACCGGCAGAGAGTCCGGATGGAACGGGTGTGACCACTGGGGAAGCAGCGAAAGAAGCAGGAGCAAAAGCAGAGACGGAAGCCGGAAAGAAATACAGGATCGGATTTGCCAACGCTTCTATATCCAATAGCTGGCGTGTAAAGATGAGGGACATGCTGGTGGAGGAATGCAACCGGCTGGGAGTGGAGCTGGTGGAAACAGATGCCCACGATGATGCCAACACCCAGAACAGCAACATTGAAGCCATGCTCCAGCAGAACCTGGATGCCATTTTGATTACTCCGTGTGTGGAAGACGCAGCAAATCCCGGCATTGAGGCGGCATTTGAGACGGGAATTCCGGTCATCATCTTCGACCGTACCTGCACTACAGAGGATTACACCCATTTTGTAGGATATTCTGATAAGCAAAACGGTGCGGAATGTGCCAGGATGCTGGTGGAAGCTCTGACAGAGCGTTACGGCGAGCCAAAGGGGAATATCATTGCTCTGGATACTATGGCAGGCTCCAGTACGGATAACTTCCAGAAAGAAGGGCAGGACTCCGTATTTTCCAAATATCCTAACATTAAAATCATTGCGAGACAGTATACGGATTTTGAGGTCAGCAAGGGTAAGAGCTTTATGGAAGATTGTCTGGCTAAGTTCGGTCCGGGAGAAATTGACGGATTCATTTCACAGGATGGCGGCGTGACCCTGGGGGCAGTGGATGCCATCCGTGAGGCAGGAAGGGACAAAGAAGGCATTGTCTTTACAAATGCGGATGGTATCAACGGCGTGGTGAAGATGATCAAGGACGGCAGCTGCGTGGGGCTGACCCAGTTCCCCTGTGCAGCCAGCATGGATGCCCTTCATGTGGCCATTGACTGCATCGATGGTCAGGGGCCAAAGGAGAAGGACGTCATGATGGACTCCATTGTTGTAACAAAGGACAATATGGGCCAGTACCTGATTCCGGATGGGGATGATTATGACTGGACCTATTAATCAGTCAGGTGCAGTCACAGTAAGCGCTCAGCAGCAAAAACAGTCAGGATGACCAGGAGGGATACATAGATGAAAATCGGATTTTGCGTAGTAAACTACTCGGAAAAGCCACTGGAAGAGGTGGTAAAGCTTGCGGCAGACAATGGATACGACTGCGTGGAACTGCCCACTTATGTGGGCAACGGCCAGGTTGATGTGGAAGATATCCTAAAAAACAAGAAGGCAGGGGAAATCAAAAAGATGGTGGAAAGCCATGGCCTGACCATCGCCTCCTTAAGCAACCATGCGGATTCCCCTTTGATCATGGGACCTTACAGTGATGGGACCGTATCCTCCTGCAAGGGGACCAGGGAGGAGAAGATACTCTTTGGAACGGAAAGCATGATCCGCAGCGCACAGCTTGCAGCAGAGCTTTCTGTACCTGCTGTAGTGGCCTTTTCCGGCATGGAAAATTACGGACACATCAACGATTGGCCGGAGCCAAACGGCTGGAAATACGAAGAAGAGCAGTTTGCACTAAAATGGGGCAGAGTGCTTGATAAATACAAGGAATACGGCGTAAAGGTGGCGTTTGAACCGCATCCCAACAATGTGGTGTATGATACTCAGTCTGCACTAAGGCTTTTGGAGGTGGTGGATCACCATCCGGCCTTTGCCATCAATTTAGATCCGGCAAATATCCTGTTCTCCGGTGTGAACATCCAGACCTTTGTGGATGAACTGAGGGGAAGGATCGCACTGGTTCATGCTAAGGACTGTGAAATCGTCCATCACAACCTGGCAAAGGGTGGGTTAAATATGTACATGCAGGATGGCTGGGGCCGTTTGGACCGCTCCTTCCGTTTCCGGATTCCCGGCTGGGGCGACGTGGATTGGAAACGTATGATCAGCGAGCTGTTCCTCACCGGATATGACGGCGTATTCAATTACGAACATGAAGATGTAATCATGAGCAGGGCAGACGGAGTGAAAAAGACCATAGAATTCCTGCGTCCCCTGATGATCGACGCTCCCTATGAAGGACGCAGTGATGCGCTGTTTACAAAATAAAATCAGACATATACAGAGCAAAGGAGAAAATATATGAGAAAAATGAGAGCACAAGTGCTGACCCAGCCGTATCACTATGAACTTTCAGAAGTTCCGGTACCGGAGATTTCTGAGGATGAAGTCCTGATTAAGATCAAATATTGCGGAATCTGCGGTTCTGACTGGGGTTCCTTTACGGGAAAATATGCAGATGAGGTAGCTTGCCTTCCCTTAATTACAGGACACGAGTTCTATGGAACCATTGAAGAACTGGGAGCCAATGCGCAGGGATTAAAGTTAGGAGACCGTGTTACCTGCGATATCTGCAAGCCATGCGGTACCTGCTATCATTGCCGCATCGGAGAGCCGCTTCTGTGTACGGAATTCAAACAGATCGGGATCCATGTAAACGGCGGGTTTGCAGAGTATGTTAAGGTCCCATGGAAAAATGTATATGTGGTGCCGGATGAAGTATCCGATGAGAAAGCGGCCTTTGTGGAGCCTTTGACCGCCTGTATCAATGCCTCCAGGAAAATGGACTGCGTCATGGGAAGAAGCGTGGTAGTTATCGGCGCCGGGCTTGGAATCCTCCATGCCTGTCTCGCAAAGCTTAGAGGCGCTGCGCCGGTGATCATCATTGACGGCAATGAGGACAGGCTTGCCATGGCTAAGGACATGGTGGCAGACTATGTAATCAACTTCAAGGAGACCCCTGACGTAATAGCTGAGGTAATGAAGCTGACAAACGGCATAGGCGCCGATTTTGTTCTGGAAGCCGTAGGCAGTTCAAAGACCTATGAACAGGCATTCCAGATGGTGAGAAAAGGCGGAAAGGTAGAGGCTTTCGGAATCTGTGCAGATGACGATTACGCCAGTCTTCCTCCGGTGAAGTTCGTACTGGAGGAGAAAAAGGTCAGCGGAAGCTGCGCCGGCATTGGTTACGACTGGGGCGACGTTCTGACCCTTCTAAAATATGACCGGGTAGATCCTACCCCTCTGATCTCCATGATTGTTCCCCTTGAGGAACTGGAAGACGCTGTCAATGAAATTCGCAGAAATCCGAAATTGGTCAAGGTTTTAGTAAGCCCAGAGGCCAAAGAGCGGGTTGTACTGTATCAGTAAACCGATAAGGGGGACATTTCAGTCATGAAACAAAAAAGTGCTTCGGGAATGGTGAAAAAAATATTAAATAATCCCATCAGCGGCCCCTATCTTGCGCTGATCATCCTGCTGCTGATTGCCAGCATGATTTCACCGATTTTTCCCACATTTAAAAATATTACAAACATCCTACGGCAGGCATCCATTGTGGGCGTGGTCAGCATTGGCATGACAATGGTACTGCTCATAGGAGGAATTGACCTTTCCGTCACCAGTATTATGGCGATTGCAGCCTGTGTGATGGCAAGAATGTCAGAGCCCTATGTGCAGGCCGGCGGTACCGGCATCTATTTAGGACCGGTGCTTCTGGTGATGTTATTCGGCTTTATTATCGGCCTGATTAACGGCAGCATCATTGTGTGCAGGGGGGTAGAGGCTTTCATCATCACCCTTGGCACGGGGCAGGTGCTGCGGGGACTTAATTACATATATACCAATGGAGCGCCGGGAGGCTCGGTTTCCCAGTTCTGGTCCAACTTTGGTTCCAAGTCCCTGGGAGGGATCATCCCCTATGCCGTGGTGTTGTATGCGGTCCTTATGATCATTTTCATGGTGCTGCTTCACAAGACGGTATTCGGGCGCCATATCTATGCCATAGGCAGCAATTCGGAGGCAGCCAGGCTCTCCGGCGTAAAGGTGAAATTCCATAAGATTATGGCATACGGTCTTTGTGGCCTGACCGCATCCATCGCCGGCGTCATGCTGGCGGCAAGAGTCCGGGTAGGAGAGCCAAACGGCAGTACCGGCTACGATATGGATGCCATTGCGGCGGTGGTCATCGGCGGAACCTCCATGGCAGGAGGACGGGGGTCCCTAATCTGTACCCTGGCAGGCGTGCTGATCATGGCGGTAATGAACAACATACTGAATCTATTGGGCGTGAATCCATACCTTCAAATCGTGATTAAAGGTCTGATTATACTGGTGGCGGTACTGATTCAGAAGAAAAACAAATAATGCAGGACTGTTATGAGAAAACAGAGGTGAGCATATGAGCGAATACGCATTGGAAATGCTTGACGTGACCAAAACATTTTCCAAAGTGACCGCTTTAAATCATGTGGACTTAAAGGTAAAGGAAGGAGAGATACACGCTCTCATCGGAGAAAATGGTGCAGGAAAATCTACCCTTATGAAGGTTCTGTCCGGGGTTTACCAGGCAGATTGTGGAACTGTGCGCATTTTTGGGGAAGAAACGCATTTTCATAACCCACAGGATGCCATTGATAAGGGAATTGCCATCATCTATCAGGAGTTAAGCCTTGTCCCTGATTTAAATGCGGTCGAGAATCTGATGCTGGGTCATGAGATTCATAAGAACCATTTTATAAAGAAAAAAGAGGAAGAAGAGTTTGCAAAAAAATGGCTGGACTATGTGAGTGCCGGTACCATCCCGGATTATCACACTCCGGTCCGCTGCCTAAGCGTTGCACAGCAGCAGATGATTGACATCGCAAAAGCAGTATCCTATCATGCAAAAATCATTATTATGGATGAGCCTACGGACAGTCTGACCCAGAAAGAAATTGATGTTCTGTTTCAGATTGTGAGAAAGCTTAAGCAGGATGGAATCACGGTGATTTACATATCCCACAGGCTGGAGGAGCTGTTTGAAATCTGTGACCGGATCACGGTGCTTCGGGATGGTGCTTATGTAGACTGCGCGAATATTGCGGATGTGAATAAGGACTGGCTCATCGGAAAGATGATTGGCCGGGACCTAAAAGATACCTTTCCGCCCAGACGCCGGGTACATTCAGAGGAAGTGGTGCTTGAGACCAGCAATTTATGCGGGGAACAGTTTCAAAATGTATCCTTCCAGCTTCATAAAGGGGAGATCCTGGGATTTTCCGGTCTGGTTGGTGCTGGAAGAACGGAGGTTATGCGTGCCATATTCGGGGCGGACAAAATCTGCTCCGGAGAAATGAAGCTTTTTGGTCAGACGGTGCATATGACCCACCCCTGTCAGGCGGTGGAACTTGGCATGGGATTTGCCACGGAGGACAGGAAAGCCCAGGGGCTTTTCCTAAACCAGACAATTAAGGACAATATCGCAATTGCATCCCCAAAGCGGGTTTCTACCAAAGGCTTTGTAAGCGGAAAAGAAGAAGTAAAGCTTGCAAACCAGT
This sequence comes from Lacrimispora sphenoides, assembly GCF_900105215.1. Lineage (NCBI taxonomy): Bacteria > Bacillati > Bacillota > Clostridia > Lachnospirales > Lachnospiraceae > Lacrimispora > Lacrimispora sphenoides. The sequence continues at coordinate 2,726,494 of NZ_FOIP01000001.1, forward strand.
ATATGAAGGAGTTAAAAATTGCTGCGCCAGATATTCATAAAGTCTGTAAATTCCTCTCAGGAGGAAACCAGCAAAAGGTGGTGCTCTCCAAATGGCTGGCATCGGAATGCAGGATATTGATCCTTGATGAACCCACCAGAGGAATCGATGTAGGGGCAAAGTATGAAATTTACTTACTGATGGACCAGCTGGCCAATGCGGGAGTCAGTATCATCATGATTTCTTCCGAAATGCCGGAGATCATGGCAGTATCAGACCGCATGATCGTAATGCACGAGGGGACTGTGACCGGGGAAATTACTCATGAAGATTATACGGAAGAAAATATTATGAAGCTTGCCAGCGGCGAAATACGGAAAAAGGAGAGTTGACTTATGGGATACAAAGAGACATTATTTCAGCCGGTCATGATCGGCAGCAGAGAGTGTAAAAACCGGTTCTTCGCACAGCCCATGGAATGCGTGGATTCTGATGCAGAGGGAAATCCAACGGACTTAACTTATGAGCGGTATGAAAACCTGTATAAAGGCCAGTTTGGTCTGGTAGATTTAGAGGCGATCACGGTTACCAATGAAAGCCGCGCCAGAAAGACCCAGCTGGAGATCATGCCCCGCAATGAAAAAGCCCTGGAAAAATTTATCCGCAGACTGAAAGAAGTAAATCCCGATGCACTGATTGTATTCCAGCTGACCCACTCAGGAGAGATCAGCGTGCCGGAGTTTTCCAGAAGGGTCTGTGTGAAACCGATGTACGGGCTGGGCGGCGACATCCTGACAGAGGAAGAAGTAGAAAATATCATGGACCAGTTTGCCCTGGCATCAAAGATCTGTCAGAATGTGGGTGCAGACGGCGTAGACATGAAGCTGTGTCATGGATACTTAGGTTCCCAGATTATCCGACCTTATAATGACAGGGACTGGAAATACGGCGGCTCCTGGGAACGGCGTTCCGCTTTTGCATATGATCTCATGGAACAAATCCAGAAAGCGGTAAATTTTGATAAAAACTTCCTGATTGGTTCCAAAATGTCCATGTGGGAAGGCTTCCCGGGAGGCTTTGGTTCCGCAGGTCCGGACTCTCCGCTGATGGATATGACAGAGCCCATCGATTTAATTCAGGGGCTGGAGAAAATGGGAGCTTCCTATTTTGTGGAATCCTTAGGCAATGTCCACTGCAGCATGAGCTTTATGGAAGCAGCCACCAATGATCCTTACTTCTCATATCTGCATATTTATTTTTCAGATTTAATGAAGAAAGCGCTGAAGCCGGAAACAGTTGTAATCGGTTCCCATTTTTCATCCTTCCGCGGAGGAAAGAACAAGCTTCTGTCCATTGAACCGGAGAAATCCTCCCTGTTTGCAATGGGAGCCAGATGCATTGAGGACGGCATGATGGATATGGTAGGTTTAGGGCGCCAGTCCTTTGCTGACCCGCTTACTCCTTTAAAGCTTAAGGAGGGCCGGGAACATGAGATCAAGTATTGTACCCAGTGCATGAACTGTGAAGAGTTGATGATACGTCAGCAGCCGGTCGGCTGTGTGGCATTTAATAAACCTTACACCCAGCGGTTTGTGGACATTCGTAAGACCATGGGAAAACTGACAGAGCTGCATACCTGATGTCTGGCAGTTATATGGGATCCCGGAATTCCCAAAGAATCCGGCTGATCCATGATTCCGTTTATCTAAAAAAATTACATACAAAGAAAGGCAAAGAAAATGAAAGAATTAAGAAAAGACGTATTGACAGCAAAGGATATTGCTTACATGATGGACCCAAGTGTACTGAAATTGGATACGTCAATCAAAGATGTGGAAGCCATGGTAGAAGCATGTAAAAAGTATGATTTTGGCTCTTGCTTCTGCTGGCCCTGCTATTACCCTGAGCTGGTGGAATTGTTAAAGGGAACAAATACTGCTTTCGGTACCTCCCTTGCATTCCCTTCCGGTCAGGAAACCACAGAAACAAAAGTATACCTGGCTCATGAGTTTATGAAGCTGAATCCGGTGGAAAATGATATGGTAATGAATGTAGGCTGGCTGAAAGCGGGACTTTATGACCTGGTACTTGAAGATATCAAGGCAGTTCGTGAAGCTACTAAGGGTACTTCTTTAAAGGTAATCATTGAAGCAATGCTCTTAACGGATGAAGAAATCATAAAAGCCAGTGAGCTTTGTATCGAAGGCGGCGCAGATTATGTCAAGACAGGAACCGGATTCTCCCAGAATCCTACAACCCTTCATCACGTAGAACTGATAAAGGCAACCGTAGGCGACCGTGCAAAGATTAAGGTTGCAGGCGGAGTCAGGGATTTAGACACACTTCTTAGAATGTATAAGAGGGGAGCATGCAGATTCGGTATCGGCTTAAGCAATGCAATAAAGATCATCGAGGAAGTGATTGCAATGGGACACGATATTGATATGTCAACAATTGATTAAAAGCTGATGAGAGGCTGTTGCAAAATAAACTGAATATGCCTGATATTGTATATAAGAAGTAATACGATTGAAAGAAAGCGCATATATCATAGTTTTGCAACAGCCTAATGCTTTATTAACCTCATCAGGTAAGTCCCCCACTTCAATTCTGGAAAGGCATAAGTGGTGGGTGGACTTACTTGTGCCCGATAAAGCAGGGCATAATATGTCAGAAGGAGTGCAAACCCCTTCTGACAAGCTGCGATATCAGCTATGAGGTTATGAGCAAGCAGCGCAGCGGATTGCGAATATCCGATTAATAAGGAGGAATGAAAACAATGGGAAAACTTACAGGTAAGACCGCATTGATTACAGGTGCTTCACGAGGCATTGGGGAAGGAATTGCTAAGGCGTTTGCAAAACATGGTGCAAAGCTCATCCTTCTGGATATTTCTAATGATGTAGACAGACTGACAGAGGAGCTAAAGGCAGAGGGAGCTTCTTGTGTGGCGGTGCGGGCGGATGTCCGGGATCTAAAGGCAGTTGAGGCTGCGGTTGCAGAAGGCAAACGTCAAATGGGAGATATTGATATCCTGGTGAATAATGCAGGAGTATGCAGACTGGGAAATTTCCTGGATATGAGCGAGGAAGACCGAGATTTCCATATTGATATCAACATTAAGGGTGTGTGGAACGTGACCCAGACTGTGCTTCCGGAAATGGTGGAGCGAAAGGATGGGCGGATCGTCATCATGTCCTCCGTAACAGGGGATATGGTAGCTGACCCTGGTGAAACAGCGTATGCACTGTCAAAGGCAGCCCTGGTAGGGTTCACAAAATCCCTTGCAGTAGAATTTGCCGGATCCGGCATCCGTGTCAATGCCATATGTCCTGGATATGTGCGTACACCTATGGCAGAGAGCATTGCACAACAGTCGAATCCCACTGATCCTGAGTCTGTGCTGACAGAGATGGCAAAAGCGATCCCCATGAGACGGCTGGCGGCTCCCATAGAGGTGGGGGAACTGGCGGCGTTTTTAGCATCAGATGAATCCAGCTATCTGACTGGCACCCAGACGGTCATTGATGGGGGAAGCACATTGCCGGAAAGTGTCAGTGTCGGGGTGTAGTTCATGATCATTTCAAAGGGAATTGTGCTTCTTATGGCCTTGTTTCTGCTTGCAGGCGGTCTGGATAAAATCACAGGCAACCGTTTGGGCCTTGGGGAAGAATTTGAAAACGGCTTCCATGCCCTGGGTCCCCTGGCCTTAACAATGGCAGGGCTTACCAGCCTGTCCCCCCTGCTGGCCCGGTGGCTGTCCGGGGGAGTGGGAGCTCTGGCGGCAAAGGCAGGAATAAATCCTGCCATGGCCCCGGCGCTACTGATACCGGTTGATACGGGCTGTTACCCCCTGTCCCATGCCATGACTTCCGATGGAGCGGCAGCCGATTTCGCTTCCCTTATCGTTGCCTCCATGCTGGGGGCAACGGTCACGTTCAGCGTGCCGGTGGCCTTATCGATTATAAGGAAAGAGGACTATGGCTGCATGGCTATGGGGACAATGGCAGGGCTTATCGCCCTTCCTGCCGGATGCTTTGTGGGGGGACTGATGATGGGGCTTCCTCCCGGAACCGTTTTATGGAATCTGCTTCCGGTTCTGGCGTTTGCTTTGGTTCTGGCAGCAGGCCTGTTTCTTTTCCCCCAGAAAACCATTCGGTTCTTTGTGTGGTTTGGCAAGGGTGTGGTGGCAGTCATTACCATGGCCCTTATTACAGCATGTGTCCAGGAAGTGACCGGGTTCGTTGTGGTGGAAGGCATGGCTCCCTTAAAGGATTCCTTTATCATCCTTGGAAATATCGCGGTGATGCTGGCAGGAGCTTATCCCATGATGGCATGGATCCGCAAAAGACTTTTAAAGCCCCTAAAGAAAGCCGGCGGGTATCTTGGGGTGAATGAAACCGCTATGGCAGGCTTTCTGTCCACCTTGGCCAATAATGTCCCCATGATGGCAATGGTGAAGGATATGGATGACAGAGGAAAGGTATTAAACTTTGCCTTCGCCACCTGCGCCGCCTTTACCCTGGGGGATCATCTGGGCTTTTGCTCCGCTGTTGCACCGGATCGGATCCTGGCCATGGTTTGCGGAAAAATGGCAGGCGGTATTCTGGCTGTAGCCATGGCTTCTATTCTGCCTGGGATGAGCCCGAAGAAGAGCGTTGTTAGACCTTCCGCCTGAACTCATGGATTTTTTTATATTTACTTTGCTTAAGGTGTATGCTATGATGAAAAAACTCATCGTACGTAATAGATGGAGAGCAGCATGAATGATTTATAATCATGCACTGAACTTAGAGATGCTGTATATCAAATTTAAGCCGGACAGGATGAGAACCTGATGATGACATGATGGAGTAGAAAAACATGAAAAAAGCACTTATATTTGGTATTATCGGATCTTTCTTTTTTGCATTTACATTTGTGCTGAACCGTAGCATGCATCTGTCCGGTGGAAGCTGGATATGGAGTGCAAGCCTCCGATATCTGTTTACCTTTCCAATTCTGGCTTTGATCGTGGGGAAACAGCACGGGTTTCAACAAGTCCATAAAGTTATAAGAAAGAATCTTTTAAATTGGCTTATATGGAGTACCGTAGGATTTGGTCTTTTTTACGCACCGATCTCTTACGCGGCCGATTATGGAGAATCCTGGTTGATTGCGGCATCTTGGCAGGTTACAATCGTAATGGGAATTTTACTATCTCCTGTATTCCACAAGCGTATACCCATAAAAAATTTATGTATATCAGGATTTATTTTAATCGGAGTTTTTCTTTTACAGGTACATAATATTGCAGATTTGGATATTAAAATAACCCTTATGACGCTGCTTCCTATTCTTGTAGGGGCTGTTTCCTATCCTTTGGGAAACAGAAAGATCATGGAGGCAAGCGGGGACCAGCTATCTACAATCCAGCGGACTTATGGTATGACGTTATGCAGTCTTCCCTTCTGGTTCATTTTATCGGTACTCGGTCTGGTAAATGCCGGGGTACCTTCTGTAAGTCAGACGGTACAATCCTTCTGTGTCGCGGTTTTTTCCGGAGTGATCGCAACGTTGCTGTTTTTTAAAGCCACCGATATGGTTAAGTCGAACCATAAACAGCTTGCTGTGATAGAATCCACACAGTCGGGCGAGGTCATATTTACCTTGCTGGGAGGCATCTGGCTTCTTGGGGATTCCCGGCCTGATGATTTGGGAATTCTCGGCATATCGTTTATTGTGTTTGGTATGATCTTTAACAGCATGATTGTATCCTTTTCTAAAAAATCAGAGATTATTAACCCGTAACGAAATGGTTTTTACCTGCCAGCCTGTGGTACTTTTGCTGGCAGTTTTTGTATTGATGTTTTGATCCATATGAACTTGAAAGTCTCTTGGTAGTCTGGTAATATTAGGAACAGATCATTTTGTTTGCAGCCGTCAAATGATAAAGAGGCTGAAGTAAAAGAGGCGGCCGGGCATGGAAAGGAATAACAGCCGGGTATGCCCAGGATAAATAAAGATATGAAAGGAAAGGGCATATGAGCCAGAAACTTCTTACCCCCATCCTTCCGGAGGCGATGGATTTTGTTCTGGAAGATGTGGATGAATTATACCGCAGGAAAGACCAGGAGGAAGCGGTAAGCGATGTTCTAATAAGAAATCTTCATGTAACGGAGGAAGATCTTTCCCACATGCGTTTTTCTGCCGTCATATTTGAAAACTGCATATTTCAGGATTGCAGCTTTGATAAAGGAGAATTTACTGACATAGCATTCCGGGCCTGCGACATATCCAACTGCAATTTTGAGGACAGCTATTTTAACCGGGCGGAATTTTCTTCCTCAAAGGGGATGGGAACAAAATTCTGCGGGAATACCATGCTCCATACCGTAATAAAAGACTGCAATTTCAACTATGCCAATTTCGATTCCTCCAGGCTGGAGCACATCCGTTTTACCGATTCCCAGGTCCGGGGCGGATCCCTGACCCAGTGCCGCTGCAAGGCGTTTGAATGGAACCGGGCAAATCTGGAAAATGCCAGTTTTTTTAAAACCATGATGAAAGGAATGGATTTTACTAACAGTACCATACAGGGGTTGGTAATGTCTGATAACTGTGCGGAGATAAAGGGCGCTGTGGTGGACCTATACCAGGCGGCGGAACTGGCAAAGTATCTTGGCATTGTCATAAAAAACTGACCATCTGATGCTCTAATACGTTTCTGGATCAAACATGAGGTTTACAATGATCTTTTATGTGATAGAATGGTTATAATTATGTTGCAAGATAAGCGTTTATTTAAGGAGGCGAGCTTTTTTATGATGGAACCCTCAAAAGCTGCGTAGCACGGGTTATGCAGTTAAAATAAATAAGTAATTGTATAGCCTTTGCTATTCCTGACAGTAAAAATATGTTTGGGAGGCAGCGATGCGCTATCAGAAAGCGAATGAGATTTTACCGGAAGAGCTGGTGGAATTAATTCAGAATTATATAGACGGGGAGTATGTTTATATCCCCAGAAAACAGGAAAATAAAAGAACCTGGGGTCAGAGGACAGGTGCCAGAGCGGAAAGAAAGCTCCGGGACTTATCCATCTATGAGGATTACCTTTCCGGCATATGCGTGAAGCTTTTGGCGGAGCGCTATTATCTGTCCGAGAAAAGCATCCAGAGGATCGTACTTCAGGAAAAGAAAAATATGAAATTAGAATAAGGCGGCGCATCTGTAAGAAAATGGTGCGCCGCCTTTTCTTTGTTTCATAAGAGAGTATGAGGTGGGATAAAGAATGAGGGCGTGTTACAGTTGTTGAAAGAAACAATTGTAAAAATGGAGAAAGAACATGAATCGAAATTTACGAAAACAATGGATCGTCACGCCGGACCAGCTTCCAACCATCATAAGAAGATGCCCGAAATGCGGGAAAAAGACGGAATTTATAAACAGCGGTAAATTCAGGGTCAATGCCAATGGCCGCCTCATAGATGTCTGGATGATTTACCGGTGCGGACAATGTAATACCTCCTGGAATATGACCATATGGGAGAGAGCGGAGGCCGGCCGCCTGGAGAAAGAAGAATATGAGGGATTTTTAAATAATGATCCTGATCTGGCGGCAAAATACGGAAATGACAGGGATTTATTTGCGAGAAACAAGGCAGAAGCCGCTGCCTCAAAGGCGGAATATCACGTGACTGCTGTTGATACTGCATTACCCTGCGGGGAGGATCATGCCATGGAGATCGAGATAAGGATTCCGCCTGGATTTGATTTGAGGGCAGATATTTTTTTAATGCAGCAGTTGTCCGTATCCAGAAGCAGGATAAAGAAATGGTGTGAGGACGGACTGATTCTAAGCGGCGGACAGGTATTGTCTCCCAAAGGAAAAATCAAGGACAAGATGATTCTGCAGATAAAAAAGGAAGCCTGCCGTTCAAAACAGGAGGAAGCGTTTAAAATGATTCAGTATCATATGATTTAAAGTCCTGCTTTTCTAACTTTTTCTCGCCGGATCCGGTCCTTTTTGCCAGAAGAAACAAAGTCATAAAAACGGTATATCCGATCAATAATACTCCCGCAGTCAGCCATAACCCAGATATGGCAATCCGGTCTACAAACAGACTGCAAAAAAAGGACGCACACATGGAGCCTGCCTGCAGAAGAAAAGAACCGAAAGAAAGAACACTTGCTCTGAAATACCCTGGAGTATATTGGTTGATCAGGGTGTTTTCAGCTACACTTCCGGTTCCGAGGAGGAGATAAATACTACCGTATCCCAGGATAAAGAGCCATACATTTTTATGAAGAGCCAGAACGAGGAGGGCGCAGCCAAGGAATAACCGGCTGATGCTGTAAATCCGCCATTGGCGGCCGGGAAATTTCTTCAGCAGCCTTTGACAGAAGGAATTTCCCATCGCTGCCAGTAAGAATCCGGCAAAGGACAGTATACCCAAAACCCAGGTTCCTTCCGTATGATTTGAAATCTTAAGATAAGCCGGCTGCCAGTAGGTTTCAATGGAGATAAGGAAATAACCGGTAAACAGCATACCTGCCAGAATCAAAGGAAAGTCCTGTTTCGACAGGACTATTTTTACGCCTCTCTTTACATGCTTCGCGAGGGGAATCCTTTCTCCCCGGCGGCCGCAGATTTTATCCTCCCGGATGCAAAACAGACAGAGCATGAAGGTAACTGCTGTAAATACGCCTCGGGTCAATATATTTCCGGTGAAAGAATCTCCTATACAGGAAAGAAAGCCGCCAAGGATACAGCCGGCCGCAAGCCCGGCTTCTTCCAGAATCCCAAGGCGGGCAGCTATTGCAGGAAGACAAGCTTCTCCCTTTTCCTGCAGAGCCTGATCCACGATGAGGGCATCCAGGCTTCCGGTAGAAAAGGCTCTGCTGATCCCATTAAGAAGAATGTAAAACAGCAGCCAAATCCAGTTGTCAGCAAACAGCAGCAGGATCAGAGACAGGATCTGGCATGCGCCGGAAATAAGGAAAACAGTCTTCCGTCCGTATAAATCTGCGCAGATTCCGCTGGGCAGTTCAAAGCAAAGCACCGCAGCAGAATAGGAAGCGATCAAAAGCGGCAGAGTCTTAAGATCGGCTCCACGGTTTAAAAGAATTAAATTCAGCACCGGCAGAAGGATTCCCAAGGATACATAATTGAGAAAAATAGTCAGCTGCTTTCCATTACTCATGAGGATTCTCCTCTGCATTGTATAGAATAAACGCATATTCCCAGGGGGATTTTTCTGCAGAAGGAATGGCGTGCCGGTCTAAATAATCCGTGATCATCATCAAAAGCTCTTTGCCTTCTCCCTCAGACAGATGTATGACACCGGTTAAGATATCTCCTAAATTCCATGTACTTTCCGGATCGGTGGAATCATACCGTTCCAGATACTTCTTTTTCTGAGCCAGAAATCCCTCATAGGTTCCGGCAATCTGTTCCTGTACCAGAACTTCCTTCTGCATATTGTTCTCATCGGGATGATCCAGTCCAATCTGGACATTGACATAGGTAGGTTTGTAATATCTGGCGGTAATTCCGTTGATCATTTCTGTATGATCCAATTCCACGACTCCCAGCGAGCTTAGTTTTTTAATATGATGCTGGACACTGGAAGGGGATATCTCCAGTTTTTCTGAAAGCTGCTTGGGTGTCATGGGGATTTTGGACCGTCCCAATAATCTAAGAAGCTTCTGCCTAACAGGATTCATGTAGATTTCCAGTTCCTTTTTTGTAGATAACGTAATTTTATTCATATTCCTTTTTCTCCTTATCCCTGCGATATCATTACATATATTGTAACATTACAAAATGTGTAACGTCAAGCGGAAATTAAGTATAAAACAAGAAAGGTCTTATAAGTTTCGCAATTACATATCCTATGTATTGATTAAAGAATTAAAAAGAATTGATATTTTTGGAAAAGCCTCTTGACAATCAGGGAATAATATTATATTATAAGCGTAGTTGATAATGATAATTATTACTGATATTATTTATCAATAAGGTGAAGCGAATATTCTTATTTCGCTTTCCATATATCAGAACCAACACGCAGCCATACAGCTGTTTTCGAGGGGGCCTGGCCTCCACGGAAAAAAGTACAGTTTCCGCCCATAGAAACAGCGGAAAATCCTGATAAGTTAACATTAAATCAAAATATAAAAATCATAGGAGGTAATTCATTATGTCATTAATCGGAACCGAAGTAAAACCATTCAAGGCGCAGGCTTATCACAACGGAAAATTTGTAGAGGTCACAGAGGAAGATTTTAAGGGCAAGTGGAGCATCATCTGCTTTTATCCTGCGGATTTCACGTTTGTTTGCCCGACAGAACTGGAAGATCTGCAGAACAATTATGAGACATTTAAGAATCTGGGAGCGGAAGTTTATTCCGTATCTACGGATACTCACTATACCCACAAGGCTTGGCATGACAATTCAGAGGCTATACGTAAGCTGACCTATGTTATGATTGGAGACCCCTCTCATACAATTTCCCGCAATTTTGATGTACTGATCGAAGCAGATGGACTTGCGGACCGCGGTACCTTTATTGTTGACCCGGACGGCATCATTCAGTCGGTAGAGATCAATGCCGGAAACATTGGCCGTGATGCAAACATTCTTATTGATAAGATCAAGGCTGCCCAGTACGTAAGAAAGAATCCTGGTGAAGTTTGCCCGGCAAAATGGAAAGAGGGCGGAGCCACACTGAAACCAAGCCTTGACCTAGTAGGAAAAATTTAAGGAGTAAAGATTATGATGCTGGATGCTGAAATAAAGAAACAACTGGCTGAGTATCTCCAGCTTCTGGAAAACGATGTGCTGATTAAAATCAGCACAGGATCTGACAGTATATCAAACGACATGATGGTCCTGATGGAGGAGCTGACCGCACTGTCACCGAGAATAAAGACAGAACAGGTAAAACTGCCCAGAACACCCAGCTTTACCATTAGCCGAATGGAAGAAGACTTTGGGGTCACTTTTGCAGGCATCCCTTTGGGCCATGAATTTACTTCTCTTGTACTGGCTCTTTTACAGGTAAGCGGAAGAGCCCCCAAGGTTGACGGTAAACTAATTGACCTTGTGAAGAGTATCAAGGGCGAATACCATTTTGAAACCTACATCAGCTTAAGCTGTCATAATTGCCCGGAGGTGGTGCAGGCCCTTAACCTTATGAGCATTTTAAATCCTGGCATTACCCATACGATGATTGACGGTGCCGCCTTTAAAGAAGAGGCGGAGAGCAAAAATATTATGGCTGTGCCAACGGTTTTACTAAATGGTGAATTTTTTGGCAGCGGGCGCATGACACTGGAAGAGATTCTTGGAAAATTAGGCAGCGGGCCTGATATGTCAGAGTTTGAGAAGAAAGAGCCGTATGATATACTTGTAATCGGAGGCGGTCCCGCGGGAGCCAGTGCAGCCATTTACGCGGCGCGCAAAGGCATACGCACAGGGATTGTTGCGGAACGCTTCGGCGGTCAGGTAAGAGAGACGCTGGGAATTGAGAATCTGATCAGCGTCGGATATACCGAAGGTCCCAGATTAGCAGAAATTCTGGAGCAGCATGTTAGTAATTATGATGTGGATATTATGAGTGCACAGCGCGCCAGGCGCCTGGAAAGAAAAGAACTCATTGAGGTGGAACTGGAAAACGGCGCTGTCTTAAAAAGCAAGGCAGTAATCCTTTCCACAGGAGCCCGATGGAGAAATGTCGGGATACCGGGTGAGGAGGAATTTAAGAACAAGGGGGTTGCTTATTGTCCCCATTGTGACGGACCTCTTTATAAAGGAAAGCAGGTGGCAGTAATTGGAGGCGGTAATTCCGGCATAGAAGCCGCTATTGACCTTGCGGGAATTGCCAGTCATGTAACGGTGTTTGAATTTATGCCTGAGCTGAAAGCAGATGCCATACTACAGAAGCGCCTTTACAGTCTGTCTAATGTGACAGTCTTAAAGAATGTACAAACGAAAGAAATTACCGGCACTGATAAGGTAAACGGCATCACCTATATGGAACGTGAAACCGGAGCAGTCCATCATATGGATTTGCAAGGAGTATTTGTTCAGATCGGTCTTATAGCCAATACAGACTGGCTGGGGGATACTATTGAACGCAACCGCATTGGTGAGATTATTGTTGATAACCACAATGCAACCAGTTTACCAGGAGTTTTTGCAGCAGGAGACTGCACGGACAGCGTTTATAAGCAGATAGTGATCTCAATGGGATCCGGAGCTAGCGCAGCTTTAAGTGCTTTTGATTATTTAATTCGAAATTGACTTTGAGTAAGGTGAAACCCATGAAACCCATTGTTTATGTGTGTTTCATGAGTTTCATTTTACTCTCTGGTTACAAGCCGAAAGCTGGATTAAGCCTGGCCGTCGGTATGTATAGCTTGAAAATAGCGCCTTACTTTACCAAGAGCAGGGGCGCTATTTTTTGAGTTATTACCCGAAACCTTGACATGTCCCATCTGTAACAGTATAATTTTATATGGACATGACTGGAAAATGACTGGAGTGATAAAAATGCAATATCGTGCACTAGAGCAGATGCTCATTAATTCCATAAAAGAAGTACAGATAAAATTAGGATACGAAAAAGAACCAATTCGCTTCTATTACCCAGAACGTGCTCTGGTGAACATCCTGAAAATCCACGAAGGCTCTCCACAGGAAACAAGAGCAGCCATGGAAGGTTTTAAGGAATATGTGAAGGAGCGACTGGGAGACATCAGGATCACAAAAAGTCAGGAACGCTTTTGCTTTGAGATTCCCCAGGAAGGTATTGAATACGTATATTACCATAAAAAAGACAATGGCTTCTTAAAAGAATTCATTGAAACCGTGGAAAAACCCAATACGACCCTGGATGAGATCCTGAAAGTTTTTCATAAATTCGCCGACGGTAAGGTTATCTGTATAAAATCTCAGGAAGAAGATTTCGATTACATTATATTTTTTGAGGATTCCTCAATAGATAATTACCGGTACTATATTAAATTTCATAGAAATCACGCCACATACCACAGGTTCTTATCCGAAGATGCAGCGGATATGGGCATATAACGATATTATATCAGGAGAAAAAACAATGCAGAGAAAAAGGTGGATCGCAACCCTGTTTACAGGTCTGGTATTTATGGCCGCTAATAGTTTTACTGCCAAAGCAGATATGGCCGCCAATGCGGTAATTCCCATTGTGGCTCCGCCGCCCTTTGAGCAGCAGATTGGCCCTGGAGTAGGCGGGGGGAAAGACTTTTCCCAGTCAGCGCCGGAAGTTTACACAGGTACAGGAGAACAGGTTGTGGCTTTTGCAAAACAGTTTCTTGGAAACCCCTATGTATATGGCGGGACAAGCCTTACATCAGGTGCCGACTGTTCCGGATTTGTGCTAAGCGTTTATAATCAATTTGGCATAAGCCTCCCAAGGACCTCTGAAGCCCAGGGAGAAGCTGGATTTGATGTGGGCGGAATCGAAAATGCCCGGCCGGGAGATATTGTATATTACATAGGACATACCGGTATTTACATAGGGCAGAATCAGTTGATCCATGCAAGCGGCCCAAAGGATGGGATTAAAATATCCTCTGTGGATTTTATGACAATTGTTTCAGTCAGAAGAATATTAGGGAATTAAATAATAATAAGATTATATTTGAGCTTATTCAGATGCTTCGTCAGAATCATCGGGAATAAGCTCTTTTTTTATGCAGCAGCGTGCCGGAATGCCTTTCAGGAAGTCAGAAGTTTTTCAGTCATAATTTGTCCCACTACACATATATTGAGGTAAGAGGAGGGATGAAGGTGGAGAGGAAAGACGAGCTTATCAATATATTTTCCAGGAGCATAAGAGAAATTTTAAACCGGGTAACAATTAACTTTGACGAGGTTCAGGAAATCAGGCTCCGGGTAGGAGCTCCTCTTTTAATGATATACCGGAATGAGGAGTATTATGTGACTCTTAGGGGTTCTCTGAATAAGGAAGGAAAGGATGCCTATATCGTCTCGAAAAATGAGCTTAAGGAAACCATGGAGTACATGAGTAACTATTCTCTTTATGCTTTTGAAGAAGAGATGAAGCAGGGGTTTATTACCATTCAGGGAGGACACCGGATCGGAATCGCAGGAAAGACCATTTTAGACGAATCTGGAATTAAGACCATGAAATACATATCTTTTGTCAACGTCCGGCTGTCCCATCAGGTGAAGGGCTGCGCCTCTGAGGTTTTGCCCTATCTTTATGAGGAAGGGAGAGAAATCTATCACACTCTGATCATTTCCCCTCCCAGGTGCGGAAAGACCACTTTGCTGAGAGATTTGATCCGTCAGGTTTCCAACGGTTCTGAGGAGCATGCAGGCCTTACCGTGGGTGTGGTTGATGAGCGTTCTGAAATTGGGGCCTGTTATCAGGGGATCCCTCAGAATGAACTTGGAATCCGTACCGATATTTTGGACTGCTGTCCCAAGGCAAGAGGAATGATGATGCTGATACGAACCATGTCCCCAAGAGTGATCGCCGTGGACGAGATCGGGAGCAGGGAGGATCTGGAAGCAATGGAATACGTAATGAACTGCGGCTGCAAGCTGATTGCCACGGTTCACGGAAACTCTATAGATGATTTAAAGCAGAAGCCGATTCTAAGAAAGTTGGTGGAGGAGCGGATCTTTGAGAGGTATGTGGTCTTAAACAACTTAGGAAGGATCGGAAACATCGACCAGATCTATGATTCCAGGGGAACGCAGCTCTACAAGGCGCAGGTACATCAGATGGGAATACGGTGGGACAGGCAGGAGTGCATAGCTTATGGATAATACATGGCTGCGGATAATAGGAGCTCTACTGGTCATTATATCATGCTCAGGCCTTGGATTTTTTATGGCGGCCCAATGGAACGAGCATTTAAGAACTGTAGAAAAGCTTAGAAAAATGATTTTTTTATTGAAAGGCGAGATTGTTTATGCCAATTCTCCGCTGACTGAGGCCTTTGAACGGACCGGCAGAAAGGCTGGGGGAGAGATCGGTGTTTTGTTTGAGAGCGTGTCGGAAAGACTTTCCGGACAACAGGGAGAGACCTTTTATACCATTTGGCAGGAGGAGATTGACAAGCTTCCCAGGGAGGTCTGCTTGTCCAAAGAGGACAAACAGAATTTAAAAGGTCTGGGGGAGCATCTGGGTTACCTGGACATGGACATGCAGGAGCGGAATATCCTTTTATATCTGGAACAGCTGGACTTAACAATCGGTTATCTGAGAAAACATAAGCAGGAAAAAAGCCGCCTTTATACCAGCCTGGGTATCATGGGCGGTTTATTCCTAACAATCGTAATGTATTAAGGAGGATCGCATGGGAGTCAATTTGATTTTTAAAATTGCAGCAGTTGGAATCCTGGTTTCCGTCATCTGCCAGGTTTTAAAACACAGCGGACGGGAAGAACAGGCATTCTTAACAAGCCTTGCGGGGCTGATCCTGGTACTGTTCTGGCTGGTGCCTTATATTTATCAGTTATTTGAATCCATTAAAAATCTGTTTGCATTGTAGGTGAGTGTATGACCGTAGTGACCATAGCCATAACAGGAATCGTTGCAGTGCTTTTAGCGGTTTCGTTAAAGGGGATGAAGGGGGAATATGGGACCTATCTGGTCATGGCGGCGGGCTTTTTTATCTTCTTTTACGGCATGGGAAAGCTCACCACCATTCTGGATACGATGAAGGAAATCCAGACCTATATTAAGATTAACAGCGTCTATTTAACCACATTGGTAAAGATGATAGGAATTACCTATATCGCAGAATTTGCCGCGGGGATATGCAAGGATGCCGGATATGGAGCCGTAGGGACTCAGATCGAAATATTTGGAAAGCTTTCCGTTCTGGCGGTCAGCATGCCCATTCTCCTTGCGCTGATCGAGACACTGCAGGTATTTTTATCATGACGGGAGGGTTAAGGACTATGAAAAGAACCGCCTTTTTCCTGCTGTGCCTTATTAGTTTAATGCTGCTGTTTTTTTGTAAGGACAGCCTGGGAGCGGAAACATCATCAGGTAAGGAAGCATCCATCCCGGCGGAAAATTTAGACCTGGATCAGTATGATTTAACGGATATCCAGAATTTTCTGGATCGGTCGAAGGAGAACCAGGGCTTGAATCTATCTTTTAAAAAACTTATGAAAGATCTGATGGATGGAAAATTAAACGAGGTCATGGGACAAGTCGGAAAAGCGTTAAAAGATCTATTGGTGGGGGAGGTAAGAAACAGCGGGCATATGATGGGACAAATCATGGTGCTGGGGATCATTGGGGCGGTGTTTTCCAACTTTTCCAGTGTATTTACCGGAAGTCAGATTTCAGAAACCGGGTTTTTTGTCACCTATTTGCTTCTGTTTACCTATCTGGCGGCCAGCTTTTTTACAAGCGTGACCATTACGGGAAATGTGGTGGGGCAGATTCTGGATTTTACCAAGGTATTGATGCCTGCCTATTTCCTGGCGGCGGCATTTGCGGGAAGCAGTGCATCGGCGGCGGCTTCCTATGAGTTCACACTGCTTGTCATTGTTGCCGCCCAGTGGCTTTTGGGACAGGTACTTTTAGCACTCATAAGAGTCTATGCTCTTTTGGTCATGGCAGGCCACATTGCAAAGGAAGAAATGCTTTCAAAGCTTACGGAACTGTTGGAACAGGTGGTTTCCTGGAGCTTAAAGACCCTGGTGGGAGTTGTGCTTGGGTTTCATCTCATACAGTCCATGGTTCTGCCCTATGTGGATTCCATGAAAACGGGAGCCATTCAGAAGCTGATCGGAGCCATTCCGGGAATCGGCCAGGGCGTCAACTCGGTTGCCCAAATGGTTTTAGGCTCCGGGGTACTTATAAAAAATACCATTGGTGCAGCCGGCATTATCGTACTTCTTATCCTTTCCGTGATTCCCCTGATTAAACTGGCAGTGCTGATGGTTTTATACCAGTGTGTTGCAGCCCTTTTGCAGCCGGTCTGTGATAAAAGGATTGTTTCCTGTATTTCAGAAATGGCCAAAGGCCACAAAATGCTGCTGTCTGTAGCGGCTTCTGCAGTGATCCTCTTTGTTGTTACTATAGCGCTTGTATGCGCTTCTACCAATGTGACCTATTATACCGGGTGAGTGGCATGGAAGAATTGTTTAGCTGGATACGCAATATAACCTATTACCTGATTTTTATAACTGTGGTGGGAAACCTCCTGCCAAATAAAAAATATGAAAAATACATAAAATTATTTGCCGGCATGGTACTGATCCTTCTGGTATTAAAGCCCATTACAGGGGGCTTAAGGCTTGATGATACGCTGGCTTACTATTTTGAGTCAATAAGCCTTAAAAAGGAAGCCGGGGAGTTAACAGGAAAGCTTTCAGAAATGGAAGGGAAAAGGCTGGAAAGCATGATTACCAGATATGAAGAGGCGGTTGGAACGGATTTAAAATCCATGGCTGAGACCGACGGCTTTACCTGCAGAGAATCCAGGGCGGAGATTAACCAGGATCAGGCAAGCAGTACCTTTGGCCATGTCGTGCGGGTGACCTTGGTTCTGTCCCCGGGAAGAACTGGAGATGAGGGAACAGATATTGCCGTTTCCGGTAATGGAAATCCGCCGGTAAAAAAGGTACAGGAAGTGGAAGAAGTGAAAATAGCCGGCTCTGAACCGGAAAAGACTGATGATAAGGGACTAGAGGATGTGAGAAAACAGAAGCAGGAAGAAAATTCACGGCTTTCTGGTCTTAGAAGGCGGATTGCGGAATATTATGATTTGGAGGAACAGGATATTGAAATTCAAATGGAAGATGGGAAAGGATAAATGGCTGATCCTGCTGGCGGTTGGAATGATTATCCTGATCCTTACATTTCCCTCCGGTTCGGGTATGGCTGCCAGGGTAGAGAAAACAGCAGAAAGCAAAAACCAGACGGCACTGCAAAAAGGTATTGTGACAGAGCCAGCAGATGGGGAAGCGGCTGTTGCGGCAGGAGCAGACCGGACCTATGAGGAACAACTGGAGGCGAGGGTGAAGAGAATCCTAAAAACCGTGGATGGGGTCGGTCAGGTAGAAGTAATGATCGTACTGAAATCCTCAGAAGAGAAGGTACTCCGAGTCGATAAGGACAGTTCGGATTCATCTACTGAGGAAAAGGACAGCTCCGGGGGAACCAGAAAGCTCACCAGCGCAGATCGCAAGGAAAACACTATTCTGACCGGTTCAGGAGAAAATACAGCTCCCATTGTGGAGAAAGAGATACGTCCGGAAATAGAAGGAATCATCATCAGTGCCCAGGGCGGTGGCAGTCCTACGGTAAAAGCTGAAATTTCCGGTGCCATGGAAGCATTATTTAACCTGCCCCCACATAAAATTAAAGTATTAAAGAGGGTGGAATAAAAAGGAGTGTCATGTATGAGAAGTTGGAAAACAAGCAATGAGCCCAAAGTCCCTAGAACCCCAAAGAAAATGGATATGAAGAAACTTTTCCGAAGAAACCAGATTATTATCACCACCTTAGCCGTTATGATAGCTGCTGCTGGATATTTAAACTATGCAGGAAAGCAGGAGGCCGCTTCCGGGACAGACGTCTATGAAGCTGGAATGACTGATATTTCTGAAGAAGATATTTTAGCGGAAAACCAGTCCCTTACCGGCAGTGATACAAATCAGGATATTGCAAGCCTTGACCAGGATGCAGAGGATATTGATAAACTGGCGGCAGGAGAAACCGATGCGGCTTTACAAAGCGATGGATCGGTAGACTTAGCGGCAAATGAGACACAGGCGGCAAAAACCGGCCTTGACAACCCTGGAGAAGCGGTGCTTACCAGCGGAATGAACGTATCAGAATACATATCCAGCGTACAGTTAAATCGGGAGCAGGTAAGGGCAAAGAATAAGGAAACCTTAATGAACCTGATCAACAATCCAAACATTGAAGAAGCAGCAAAACAGCAGGCCATTCAGGAAATGATTGATATGACAGCTATTGCTGAAAAAGAAAATGCAGCGGAAACTCTGCTGCTTGCCAAAGGATTTGCAGATCCGGTGGTCAGCATTTCCAGCGGGAAAGTGGATGTTGTTATCAATGCCTCCAGCATTACAGATCCTCAGCGGGCTCAAATTGAGGACATCGTAAAGAGAAAAACAGAAGTGGGAGCGGAAAGCATCGTAATCACTCTTATGAAATTGGAAGAGTAAAAAGCCTTTGCAAACTGTGGACAGTTTTGCTATAATGATTCCAGAACCTAAAGGGCCGGAAGAAAAAACATCTTTCAACCCCCCGCTTTTGAATCAGGCGGATATGCCTGCATATCCAGTTGATTCATTAGTATATAAATATTAGTATAGGAGGGAATTGCTGTGGCAGAAATGGAAAGCAGAAATACTCACAAGGTATATGAAAAAGATAAAATTGGCGAAGTACAGATTGCGGACGATGTGGTGGCCATCATTGCAGGTCTTGCAGCAACCGAGGTAGAAGGCGTAGATTCCATGGCTGGCAACATCACCAATGAGTTGGTGTCAAAGCTGGGCATGAAAAATTTATCCAAGGGCGTTAAGGTGGAGCTGACAGAAGAACATGTATCGGTGGATTTATCCTTAAACATCAAATACGGTTACAGCATACCTACCGTCAGTGAGAAGGTTCAAGAGAAGGTGCAGAACGCCATTGAGAACATGACAGGTTTAACGGTCCTGGATGTAAACATCCGGATTGCCGGTGTAGCATTGGAAGAGAATAAATAGATGAAAAGGTCTATCGCGGGGGCGAACCGGGAAAAGGTTCATGCCCCCGCTTTTCTTTGTGTACAAAAGAATAAATGCTGTAAGGATATGATTCGGGATTTATAAAGGGACAGGTGTTTTCATATATGATGGCTGATAAGGAGAAAGACCGCTACTCGCTGAGGGTGATGACATTGTTTGGTCTGGTGGTATCGGTAATTATAGGGATATTCGCCTTAAACATTTATTACTTCAAAGAGGTGGAAAAAAGTCTGGTAGAACAGACTTACCAGGATTTAAAAAGGGAGAATGACGAAGCACTTACCTATTTTCGGGGAATGATCCGGGAAAGGTTTGAAGTGCTTGAGGCATTCTCTGCTTATGGTGATCTGCCGGAGGGACCGGAAATTGGAGTTTTAGGCGGGCAGGGAATTACGTATTACGGGATCCATGAATCCCAGGGGGTAAAGGGAGGAAACAGCATTTCCAGGCTGCCCTCCAATGGCTTTAACGGTCAGTCAGGGATCGCTTTGTCCGTTCCGGTGGTTAGGGAGGGACAAGCAAAGGGGTTGGTCTCTATGGAGTATACCGCTGAAGAACTGGGGAAGTATTTAAACAGTACAGAGTTAAGCCCATATGGTGCCAGTCTGGTTTTCACAAGGTCCGGAGAGCTGGTGGCCACGTGCCCTGGGTATGATGCTTATGCCAATGTTTATGATATACTCAAAACCATGGAATTTAGAGACGAACAATCTTTGGAGCAGATGAAAAAGACTGCGGCGAGCGGGGGCTTTGGATATGTCTCCTTTTATTACAAGGGCAGCAGGGAGCTTCTTTATTATCAGCCTGCGGGAGTTGAAGACTGGATGGTGGCTTCCATGGTGAAAACAGAAAGCTATGATGGCGCTCTTTACAAGATCAAAAAACTGTCAAAAGTCTTTATTGCAAGTTCAACGGTTATGGTGTCCTGTACAGTTCTTCTTATTATTTGTATTATTTATTTACGGAAAAAGGAAGCGAAGCGGGCGCAAAAGGATTATTTAACAGGCGTTTATACCAGAGAAACAGCTAGAAAGCTGGTGGAACAGAGACTGAAAGGCGGAGGGAAAAAGAGGTTTTATGCCTGTATGTTCCTTGATATTGACGATTTCAAGAAAATTAATGACACCTTCGGCCATCATAAGGGAGATCTGGTTCTAACCCAGGCAGGACAGATTTTAAGCGCCTGTACAAGAAAAGAGGATGTGATTGTCCGTTTTGGCGGAGATGAGTTCTGCATCTGGCTGTACGGCTTAAGCGGAAGGAAACAGCCGGAAGCCATTGCGAAACGGATATTAAATGCATTTCACGCCTCCGGAACCATACATGCAAGCATCGGAATCACCCTGGTAGGAGAACATGAGACAGAATACGATGCCATATTGAGACGGGCGGATCAGGCATTATATCTGGCTAAGGGAAAAGGGAAAAATCAGTTTGCATTCCAGCTTTGAGTCTTGGGGTCCTGCACTCCTTGAAAGTCCTTTTGATTTCAGGTATAATGAAGTTTAATGTTTTTAAAATTACTAAAAGGAGAAAAGCATGAATAAGCTTAGACTTGGAATTATTGGAAACGGTTATCTTGGAGAAATTATTGCCGGAGCATGGAACGATGGTTTACTGCCTGAGTATGAGTTGGTGGGAATCGTTGGGAGGACAAAGGAAAAGACAGAAGCCCTGGCAGAGAAAAGTGGCTGCAGCTCCTGCGCAGGGATCGATGAACTGCTGGAATTAAAACCGGATTACATCGCTGAGGCGGCATCTGGGGATTCCGTCAGAGACATGGCGGAGAAGATTCTGGCAAATGGATGTAATCTCATCGTGCTGTCCATTGGCGCCTTTGCGGATAAAGAATTTTATGAGAGAGTGAAGGCCACGGCCGTAAAACATAATACCAGGGTATACATCGCCTCAGGAGCGGTGGGCGGCTTTGACGTGCTTCGTACGGTTTCTCTCATGGGAGAGGCGAAAGCAGGAATTGAGACAAGAAAAGGTCCTGAATCCTTAATGTATACACCTCTTTTTGAGGAACATTTAATGACCGATAAGGAAAGCACCATGGTGTTTGACGGCAATGCAAAAGAGGCGATCGGACTACTTCCTACAAAGGTGAATGTTGCGGTAGCGTCTTCCCTGGCAACTGTGGGACCGGATAAAACCAGGGTGAACATTCACAGCGTTCCGGGAATGATTGGGGATGACCATAAGATCACTGCGGAAATTGAAGGCGTAAAGGCTGTTGTGGATATTTATTCAAGCACCAGCGCCATTGCCGGCTGGAGTGTAGTGGCTGTCCTGCAGAATATTGTGTCACCAATCGTATTTTAACGATAGCTGTTATACGGTTATGCCCGGTAGAGCGGGGCACACTGTGAGCAGGCAGTCGCGGATTGTGAATATAGCTTGACAGGAGGATAAGAAGTTGTTTGAGAAGTTGGTTGCCATAGAGCCGGTGAGTCTGGTAGAAGAAGCGGAGAAAGAGCTTTTCCAATATGCAAAACAGGTGGTGATGTACGAGGATATTCCCTGTGATGACGAAGAGATCATAAGGAGAATCGGAGATGCGGATGGAGTGCTTTTAAGCTATACATCCAGGATTAGTCAATATGTCTTTGAACGATGTCCTAAAATAAAATATGTGGGGATGTGCTGCAGCCTTTATTCAAAGGAGAGCGCAAATGTAGACATTGCTTACGCAGAACAGCATGGGATTACAGTTATGGGAATCCGTGATTACGGCGATGTTGGAGTGGTGGAATATGCGATCTGTGAACTGGTGCGCTTTCTTCATGGATATGACAGGCCCATGTGGAAGGATATGCCGGTAGAGATTACCGGATTAAAGATAGGAATCGTTGGAATGGGTGTTTCCGGAGGCATGATCGCCAATGCTTTGAAGTTTCTTGGTGCAGATGTTACCTATTACAGCAGGAGCAGAAAACCGCAATACGAGGAAAAAGGAATCGGATATCGTCCATTAGGAGAGCTTTTAGAGAGCAGCGAAATTGTATTTACCTGCTTAAATAAGAATGTAATCCTTCTGCGCGAAGAAGAATTCCAGAAGCTGGGAAATGGAAAAATCCTGTTTAATACGTCCATTGGACCTGCCTTTGAACCGGAAGATTTGAAAAACTGGCTGGATGCCGGGGACAACCGGTTTGCCTGCGATACGGCAGGAGCAGCAGGAGACGGGGAGCTTTTAAAACATCCCATGGTGTTTTGTGTCAATGCTTCGGCAGGGAGAACCAGGCAGGCCTTTGGAATTTTGAGCGAAAAAGTGCTTGATAATATCCGGAGGTTTTTGGAGAATAGCAAAGTTTCTATTGTATAAAAAACCCTGGTAAGGTATAATAATTCCAAATGTCCAGAAAATCACCAATAGGAGGACCATGGGAAATGACCAGAAGTAAAATGCGCGAACACTGCTTTAAAATGCTCTTTTGTGCGGATTTTTATCCAGCAGAGGAGAAGACAGGGCAGCTTATTCAATATTTTGAGGAACCAAAAGAGGATGATTTAAACGCCGAGGGTGTAGAAGAGATCATCCATGATGTGGATATGAGTGAAGAAAATGCTGCTTATTTAAGAGAAAGGGCAGAGTCCGTTATGGTCAGAATCCCTGAACTGGATTCAAAGATCAACGAAGTAGCCGAAGGCTGGAAGACAAAACGTATGGGTAAGGCTGAACTTACGATACTACGCCTGGCTCTGTTTGAGATATTATTTGATGAAGATGTGCCGGAAAAAGTAGCCATCAATGAGGCTGTGGAACTGGCTAAAAAGTACGGCGGGAATGAAGCTCCGGCATTTATTAACGGAGTCCTGGCAAAGCTGGTGTAAGATATGGCAAGTGTGTATTCCGTTACTTCAGTCAATGCCTATATTAAGAATATGTTTGCCCAGGATTTCGCCCTGAACCGGATATCCGTTAAGGGTGAAGTGTCCAACTGTAAATACCATACCTCCGGCCATATTTACTTTACCTTAAAGGACGGAAAATCGTCTATGGCGGCAGTGATGTTTGCCGGGCACAGGAAGGGTCTTGCTTTTAAGCTGGAGGAAGGGCAGCAGGTGGTGGTAAAGGGCAGCGTGGAGGTTTATGAGCGGGACGGAAGATACCAGCTCTATGCCCAGGAGATCACAAAAGAAGGAATCGGTGATCTGTTTGAAAGGTTCCAAAAACTGCGTGATGAACTGGAAGAAATGGGGATGTTTTCTCCTGAATATAAGAAACCGATTCCAAAGTACGGGACAACCGTAGGAATCGTGACGGCTCCTACCGGAGCTGCTATCCAGGATATTATAAATATATCGACCAGACGCAATCCTTATGTGCAGCTTTATCTCTACCCGGCTCTTGTCCAGGGAGAGAGCGCAAAGGAAAGCATAGTAAAGGGAATCGAAACCCTGGACCAGATGGGACTTGATGTCCTGATCGTTGGGAGGGGCGGCGGTTCCATTGAGGATTTATGGGCATTTAATGAGGAAGTTGTGGCAAGGGCTGTTTTTAACTGCACCACTCCTGTGATCTCAGCGGTAGGCCATGAAACCGATGTGACAATCGCAGATTATGTGGCGGACATGCGTGCCCCCACACCTTCTGCAGCCGCAGAGCTTGCTGTATTTGATTACAGCAAGTTTGAGGAGCAGGTGGAAATGTACGGTCATACGCTCTTAAGGACCGTGGAAAGAAAGCTGGAACGCTACCGGTTTCATGGAAACCAGTACGCCTTAAAGCTGAAACTGCATGACCCTAAGCGCAGCATTCATGAATGCCGGCAAAGGCTTGTGGACATAGAGGACAAGCTAAAAAACCTGATTCTGTCCAGGACGGCCTCATACCGGGCAAGGGCGGAAGAAGAAAAGCTTCACATAAAACAGCTGATAGAAAAGCAGGCGGTCAGGGACAGACACAGGCTGGAGATTTTCATCAGCCGCCTGGAAGCAGAATCCCCTCTTAAGAGGATGGGAGGCGGCTATGGTTTTGTAACTGATGGAAAAGACAGGCGGATTGATTCCGTGAAGCAGGTAAAAGCCGGTGACAGAATTGGGCTGAGGCTTAGGGATGGAAGCATGGAGGCGGTGGTTTCCCGTGTTGCCCCGGCGGAATCTGGCTTATTTGGCAGCCAGCGGGAGGAAGTTCGTGGAGACAGGTAATAAGGAGAAACGGATTTATGGCGGCAAAAAAAGAAAAAACGATTGAAGAGACATTTGGAGAGCTGGAAGAGCTCATTAAAAAACTGGAAAGCGGAGAAAGTTCCCTGGAGGAATCCTTTCAGTATTATGAGACCGGCATGAAGCTGGTAAAGTTCTGCAATGAAAAAATAGATAAAGTGGAAAAAAAGATTATCGTGTTAGAGGAAAATGGTGAGGAACATGAATTATAAAGAAATGTTTTCAGCCCGTACAGAGGAAGTAAGGCATGTAGTAGAAACATACCTGCCTCCTGTGGAGGGCCATCAGAGTACAGTTCTGGCGGCAATGGATTACAGCGTTCGCGCTGGAGGAAAGAGGATTCGTCCCATGCTGATGGAGGAGACCTACCGCTTATTCGGCGGTAAGGGGAAAGAGATCGAGCCTTTCATGGCTGCGATTGAGATGATTCACACCTCCTCCCTGATTCACGATGACCTTCCCTGCATGGATAATGATACCCTGCGCCGGGGACTTCCTACGGCATGGGTTAAATTTGGTTATGACATGGCGGTACTGGCGGGAGACGGTTTGCTGATTTATTCCATGGAGACAGCTGCAAAAGCTCTTTCCATGACGGACCGGCCGGACCTGGTTGCCAGGTGCATGGGGATTTTAGCAGAAAAAACAGGAATTTTTGGGATGATAGGCGGTCAGACCGTTGATGTGGAGCTGGCAGGAAAGCCTGTTCCAAGGGAAAAGCTTGATTTCATTTACCGGTTGAAGACCGGAGCGCTTTTAGAGGCCGCTATGATGATCGGAGCCGTTCTCGGCGGAGCAGATGAAGAGCAGCTGAAGCTGGTGGAGAAGATGGCCTCCTGTCTGGGACTTGCATTTCAGATACAGGATGATATCCTGGATTTAACCAGCAGTGCGGAGGTTCTTGGAAAGCCTGTGCTCAGTGATGAAAAGAACCATAAGACCACCTATGTAACCCTGGAGGGAATTGAAAAGGCGAAGCAGGATGTGGAGCGGATTTCAGAAGAGGCGATTTCCTGCCTCCATGAGCTCCCAGGGAAAAATGAATTCCTGGAAGCGCTGATTCGGATACTTGTGAACCGGGAAAAGTAAGCCGTTTAACGATAAGGCTAAAAAAGGATCTGATAAGAATATGATGCTGGAATTAATAAACGGGCCTGAGGATATCAAAAAACTGTCAAAGCAGGAGCTTGATATTTTAAGTCAGGAAATCCGTGACTTTTTGGTAGGAAAAATAAGCATGACAGGCGGCCATCTGGCTTCCAATTTAGGAGTGGTGGAGTTAACCATGGCGATCTACCTGGCTTTTGACCTTCCAAAGGATAAGGTTATCTGGGATGTAGGGCATCAGTCCTACACCCATAAGATATTAAGCGGCAGGAGAGATGAATTTGACGACCTGCGGCAATACGGCGGCATGAGCGGCTTCCCAAAGAGAAAGGAAAGTCCTTGTGATGCCTTTGATACCGGTCACAGCTCTACTTCCATTTCAGCCGGACTAGGACTGGCCCAGGCAAGAGATGTGCTGGGAGAGGATCATTTTGTGGTATCCGTAATTGGAGACGGCGCCTTAACAGGCGGCATGGCCTATGAAGCTTTAAATAATGCGGCCAGGATGAACAAGAATTTCATTATCATTCTCAACGATAACAACATGTCTATCTCAGAAAATGTAGGTGGCATGTCAACTTATTTAAATAGCATCCGTACCGGAGAAGGGTATCTGGACTTAAAGAAGCACGTGACCAACGTGCTGTCCCGGATTCCGGTTGTAGGAGATCAGATCATTGATAAGATCAGCAGGACAAAGAACGGCATTAAGCAGCTGCTCATACCTGGAATGCTGTTTGAGAATATGGGGATCACCTATCTTGGTCCGGTGGATGGCCATAATATAAAGGCCCTTTCCAGGGCACTGCGGGAAGCAAAGAAGCTTCCACATACCGTGCTGGTCCATGTGATCACCCAGAAAGGCAAGGGATATGCCCTGGCGGAGAGGAATCCTTCCAAATTCCATGGAGTTGATCCTTTTGATATCATCACCGGGGAGCCGAAGAAAAAGAAGAATAATCCCAGCTATACGGATGTATTTTCCAAAACCATCTGCCGTCTGGCTGAGCAGGATAAACGAATCGTGGCGGTAACGGCAGCCATGCCGGATGGAACAGGTTTAAAGCGGTTTTCCCGTCTGTATCCTGACCGCTTTTTTGATGTGGGAATTGCAGAAGAGCATGCGGTGACTTCGGCGGCTGGAATGGCGGCAGGCGGCTTAAAGCCGGTTGTGGCCGTTTATTCGTCTTTTTTACAGCGCGGCTTTGATCAGATCCTCCATGATGTTTGCATTCAGAATCTGCCTGTGGTCTTTGCCATAGACAGGGCAGGGCTTGTGGGAAGTGATGGGGAGACCCATCAGGGAATATTTGACTTATCCTATTTAACTGCTATCCCTAATATGAGCGTGTTTGCGCCGAAAAACTTATGGGAGCTTATGGATGGGATGGAGTTTGCCCTTTCCTACAATGGCCCGTTTGCGGTGCGCTATCCAAGAGGAGAGGCTTACCAGGGCTTAAAAAGTTTTCGTGCTCCCATTGAATATGGCAAGGGAGAGATGCTCTATGAGGAAAAGGATATTGCTCTTTTAGCAGTAGGAAGCATGGTGAGCACAGGGGAGCATGTGAGGCAAAAGCTGAAGGCAGAAGGCTGGAACTGTTCTCTGGCCAACGGCCGGTTTGTGAAGCCTTTTGACCGGGAATTGCTGGACCGTCTGGCAAAGAAGCATTGGCTGATCGCGGTCATGGAAGAAAATGTCCTTCAGGGAGGCTTTGGCCCCGGGGTCACCGCTTATATCCACGAGCACTATCCGCATGTAAAGGTTATAAATATCGCCTTGCCGGATGCTTATGTGGAGCATGGCAACGTATCCCTGCTCCGGAAGGGGCTGGGGATTGACAGCAATTCTATCATATGGCGGCTCAAAAAGGAATATCTTGATACGGAGCGCCAGAATGCAGAATGGAAAAAATATAAAGATAAAACAAGGGAAATGGAAAAGGCATGAAAGAACGTTTGGATGTGCTTTTAGTAAAACGGGGACTGGCTGAATCCAGGGAAAAGGCCAAGGCTGTCATTATGTCCGGGATCGTCTATGTAGACGGGGATAAAGAAGACAAAGCCGGTACCACATTTGAGGAAACTGCGAACATCGAGGTAAGAGGAAGCACTCTGCGGTATGTGAGCCGGGGCGGTTTAAAGCTTGAAAAAGCCATGACTCATTTTGACGTGACTCTGGAAGGAAAAGTGTGCATGGATGTAGGCTCTTCCACAGGCGGTTTTACAGACTGCATGCTTCAAAACGGAGCTGTTAAGGTTTATGCAGTGGATGTAGGCCACGGTCAGCTTGCATGGAAGCTGAGGAACGATGAACGCGTGGTGTGTATGGAAAAGACCAATATCCGCTATGTCACTCCTGGAGATCTGGCCGACCCAATAGAATTTTCCTCTATTGATGTTTCCTTTATTTCCCTGACAAAGGTATTAGGACCTGTAAAAGCTCTTCTTACGGATAAAGGAGAGGTCGTCTGCCTTATAAAGCCCCAGTTTGAAGCCGGCCGGGAAAAAGTGGGGAAAAAGGGCGTGGTAAGGGAAAAATCCGTCCATCTGGAAGTGATCCGGATGGTCATTTCCCATGCAGTAAGCATTGGCTTTGAAGCACTACATCTGGAATACTCCCCCATTAAGGGGCCGGAAGGGAACATTGAATATCTCCTTCACTTGAAAAATCATCAGTCAGGAGAGGCATGCCCGGAATGCGGTCTTAATCCGGAACAGATCGTGGAAGAAGCCCATGGGAATTTAACAGGAAACTAAAAGCGGCCTGTTACTGCAGGCAGCAAAGCGGATTAAAAGTATCCTTGCAGGTAAGGAGTTTTAATATGAAATATTTTTATGTAATCATGAACCCTGACAAAGAAGGGGCCAGAGAGACTGCGAAAGCCATTCGTGACTATCTTACCGGTCATGGGGCGGTCTGTCTGATCGGGGGAGAAGGCCAGGAGAAGCGGCAGGGGAAAAGCCATTATACCGATGCTTCCATGGTGCCGGAAGAGACGGATTGCCTGATCACCTTAGGAGGCGACGGGACCCTGATCCAGGCGGCCAGAGACTTAGCAGGAAGGAATATCCCCATGATCGGGATCAATCGGGGAACCCTTGGGTACTTAACCCAGGTATCCCGCACGGAGGATATCAATGATGCTCTTTCTGCTCTTCTTGCCAATGATTATAAGCTGGAAGAACGGATGATGTTAGACGGCTGTATTTACCGCAAGGGAACAGCTGTCTGCCAGGATATTGCCTTAAATGAAATTGTCATAACCAGGAGCGAGCAATTAAAGATGCTTCAGTTTAAGGTTTATGTAAATCAGGAATTTTTAAATGAATACCGGGCTGATGGGCTTATTGCGGCAACACCCACCGGCTCCACCGCTTACAATCTTTCTGCAGGAGGCCCCATCATTGTCCCGGATTCCCAAATGGTGGTCCTGACTCCCATCTGTTCCCATGCCCTGGGGACAAGGAGCATCGTCCTTTCCGCAGATGATTGGATCCAGATCGAAATGACGGGGAAGAAGGGCATAAGCCAGACGGCTGTATTTGACGGAGATACGTCCACGGAGCTTTATCCAGGCGATTGCATCGAGATACGCCGGTCGGATATTAAAACCATTCTGATAAAGCTGAAGAACATATCATTTTTAGATAACCTGCGCAACAAGATGGCTGGTATATAGGGAGGGACACTATGAAACTGGAACGACACAGCAAAATTGTGGAACTTATTGGAAAACACGAGATTGAAACCCAGGAGGAGCTGGCAGATTATTTGAATCATGCAGGCTTTGCGGTCACTCAGGCGACGGTTTCCAGAGACATCAGGGAGCTGAAGCTTACAAAGGTTCAGTCTGAGTCAGGAAAGCAGAGGTATGTGGTACTTCAAAACCAGGGCTCTTTCAGTGACAAATACATCCGGATCCTGCGGGATGGCTTTTTATCTATGGACATGGCGCAGAATATTCTGGTTATTAAGACGGTATCCGGCATGGCCATGGCAGTGGCGGCGGCACTCGATGCCCTTCATTTCGGTGAGATGGTGGGCTGCATCGCAGGTGACGACACCATCATGTGCGCCATTCGAAGCGCCGATGATACCATACTTATGATGGACAAACTAAAGAAACTCATTACGGGATAAAGGAGGCCGCCATGCTTTCAGAATTACACGTAAAGAACTTAGCCCTGATCGAAAAAGCCGATGTGGAATTTGGACAGGGCTTTAATGTCCTGACCGGTGAGACCGGAGCCGGTAAATCTATTATTATCGGTTCGGTTACCATTGCCTTAGGGGGAAAAACGCCAAAGGATATCATTCGAAAGGGCACAGAATACGCCTATATTGAGCTGATCTTTACGGTCAGTGACCCGGGGAAAGTCCGCCTGTTAAAGGCGTTTGATGTCTATCCGGATGGAGACGGCACGGTGATCATCTCAAAGAAGATCATGCCCTCCAGAAGTTTAAGCAAAATCAATGATGAAACCGTAACCGCAGGAAAGCTGCGGGAAATCACGGGCCTTCTCATCGATATTCATGGACAGCATGAACATCAGTCTTTACTCTACAAATCAAAACATCTTGAGATTCTGGACCGCTACCAGGAGAAAAAGTCCCATAAGCTAAAAGAGAATATTGTAGACACTTATCGGGAATACGTCCGGTTAAAGGACCGGCTTTCCGCCTTCCAGCTTGACGAGGAAGCCAGACTCAGGGAAATGGATTTTATCCGCTATGAGATAGAAGAGATCGAAAATGCCGGGCTAAAGGAAGGGGAAAAGGAAGAACTGACCTCCAGATACCGTCTTTTTTTGAATGCAAAGAAGATATCCGAAAGCCTTTCCATGGCTTATTCCGCCGTGGATACTGATTTCATCAGCCGTGCATTAAAAGAGGTGGAAACGGTCGCCTCCTATGATGACAGGCTCTCTGTCATAAGGGATCAGTTATTTGATGCCGATTCCATCTTAAGTGATATCAGCCGGGAAATAACCTCATACATAGATGATATGTCCTTTGATGAGGATGAATACAGGCAGATGGAAGAGAGGCTCGATGTTTTACATAATCTTGAAGCAAAATATGGAGGAAGCCTAAGTCAGATATTTATAAATCTGGAAGAAAAGCAGAAACGCCTGGAAGAGTTGGAGGATTATGACGGAGCCAGAAAAAGGACGGCAGAAGAACTCCAAAAGGTTTCGGACCGTCTGGAGCTTCTTTCCGGTCAATTATCCGAAATGAGAAAGAATACAGCCAAGGAACTGACAAACAAAATAAAGGAAGGGCTTAAGGACTTAAATTTTATTGATGTGGAATTTTCCATGGAATTTTCACGCCTTGGCCACTATACAGCGAACGGCTTTGACGAGGCGGAATTTTTGATCTCCACGAACCCTGGAGAGTCTTTAAAGCCTTTGGGCATGGTAGCTTCCGGCGGAGAACTGTCCAGAATCATGCTGGCCATTAAGACTGTACTTGCGGATACCGATGACATTCCTACTTTGATTTTTGATGAGATTGATACCGGAATCAGCGGCCGTACGGCTCAGAAGGTATCGGAAAAGCTGGCCTATATTGCCGGGAACCATCAGGTCATCTGCATCACCCATCTGCCCCAGATCGCTGCCATGGCTGACAGCCATTACGAGATTGCAAAGGCAGTGGAAGAGGGCCGTACAGCCACTTCCATACACCCTTTAAGCGGGGAAGAGGTAGTAGAGGAGCTGGCAAGGCTTTTAGGAGGCGCAGAGATAACCGAGGCAGTGAGAGCGAATGCAAGAGAGATGAAGCGGCTGGCAAAAGAAGGCAGACGCCCGGGAGTATGAGAACATGATTGGACTTGGAACACTGATAAATGTGGCGGGGATTGCGGCAGGAGGCTTGGGAGGCCTTCTCTTTGGGAAGAAGATGGAGGAGCGTTACCAGCGCACGCTGATGAGCGGAGCAGGAATATGTGTGCTGTTTCTTGGTATTGAAGGCGTTATGGAAGAAATGCTGGTCATCCGTCAGGGAGAGCTTGCCGGCAGGGGAACAATGATGCTTATCCTATCGTTTTTCATAGGATCACTTCTTGGAGAGTGGATGAACATTGAATCAGCCATGGAGCGGTTTGGAGAGTGGCTTAAAAGAATAACAAACAGCAGCGGCGATGCAAAATTTGTAGACGGATTTGTAACGGCCTCTCTTACTGTCTGCATCGGAGCCATGGCAGTGGTAGGTGCCATCAAGGATGGGATTTCCGGTGATTATACAATTCTTGCTGCCAAAGCTCTCCTGGATTTGATCATTATTCTGGTCATGACTGTTTCCCTGGGAAAAGGGTGCATCTTTTCGGCTATACCGGTAGCCCTGTTTCAGGGAACCATAACCCTTCTGGCAAGACTCATTGAACCCATTATGACGGCCCAGGCTCTGTCTAATTTGTCCTTAACCGGTTCCGTCCTGATCTTTTGCGTGGGCATGAATCTTATCTGGGGAAAGATGATAAAAGTTGCCAATCTGCTACCGGCCATATTTTTGGCAGTGGCTTTTGCTTTTGTTCCTTAGAACCTATCCATTGATGCATTGAAAGGAAAAATTATTGAAGGAATATATTGCGGAATGTATAAATATTTTAGGTGATTTTTGTGGGAAGAGGGATGTTCCTGCATTGACATCAGAGTATCTGAGAAAAAAATATGGAATAGAACAGGCAGACGTAATGGTCCTTTTCGGAGGCAGCATTCTCTGCGGTGGGGATATCCTGGCTCATGCAATGAAAAAGGGAATAGCAAAAAAATACATCATTGTAGGCGGGGCAGGTCATACAACGGAAACCCTGCGTCTTAATATGCATGATGAATTCCCTGATATAGAAACAGCCGGTCTGCCGGAAGCAAAGATATTTGAAGCATATATCGAACACCGTTATGGATTAAAGGCAGATTTTCTGGAATGTAATTCTACAAATTGCGGAAACAATATAACATATCTTCTGGAACTGCTAAAGGAAAACAACATTTCTTTCAACCGTATAATACTCGCACAAGATGCATCCATGCAGAATCGAATGGAAGCAGGACTCCGGAAATATGTAGCTGAAGATGTGACTATCATTAATTATGCCATTTACCGCGCACATGTGATTGTGAGGGATTCGGAACTTGCTTTTGAAGAAGAGATATGGGGAATGTGGGATATGGACAGGTATATAACCCTGTTAATGGGCGAGATTCCCCGATTGTCAGACAATGCAGACGGATATGGGCCGAAAGGGAAAGGGTTTATTGCCCATGTGGATATACATAAAGAAGTTGAGAATGCTTTTGAGGGATTGAAAAAAGAATACGCTGACATGGTTCGGACAGCGGATCCTTTGTATGCGTCAGCAAGATGATTTTCTGAGATTTTCTATTCGCCTGCTCATTTTCCGCTTTCGAATTTTTCTACATCGTCAGACATGTAATGCCGCAAGCTGCATGAACACTATGTTTTTGCAGGATTGCGGCATCTTTTTATTCGCTTCCACTCTTTTCTTTTTTTCAGAATGGCAGCTTGTAATGATTATTTTTTATCGAGGTTTTCTAAAATTTCATGATAACGTTTTGTTGCTAATGCGCTTGGCGCTCCCTTTTTGCAGAATGAGAGTTTTGCCAACTTAGGGACCACTCGCTCAACGATGATCTGACCGTCAACTGTTTTTGATTTCAAACATTCAAATGCTTCCAGGAAACGGCTATCATTTTTTGCACGGTCATAAAAAGATAGAATATAGACATATTCAAATAAATTATAATTGCGGAATGGGTATTCAACCTGCATAAACAGAGTTCCGATACCATAATGACAAGGACCGATGGGTTTACGAATGACCCAATGTTCAAGCAGAAATTCTACTGCTTTATTTAGCGCCTGTTCTTTATTTAAATAGTCGCTGAACCGAAAGGCATCAAGCACATTCAGTGTAGGTTTTGGATTGGAATACTCCGTTTCTTCCCCATGGCCATATGAAAACTTATTGCAGCGCCAGCCTCCGTCTTTGTATTGTGTATCCAAAAAATGGCGGAAGGTTGTTTGAATTCTGCTATCTGAAACATACCCCAAATGACACAATACATTGGCAGCTATTGCCGTTTGACATGGTAAAATACTGCCTTTGGGATAAATTTTAAAACGCCCGTCATCCTGCCATACGCTAAAAATTAAATCAGCAGCAGCTTTTAAAACAGGATCTTCCGGCGGCACTCCAAGTTCCGATAAAAAAAGCACGCTGTCAAAAGTCGAAAACGGAGATCCTTTCAAAAGCCGTTTATCGGGAGTTGCCCAAAGGTCAGCCCCATTGTCATGCCTGTGAGATAATATTGCTTCCACATCTGATAAGTATTGATTTTCCACCGCCATTTTATAGTCCTCCACAACAGTTATTCCGCTTATTAGTTTTTCGAGCACCCAAACGTTAAGGTCTATATACTAATTCGAATTCCTCGCATACGACTGGCATATCTTCATCAAATATTTTTCCGGTTTCAGACATCTCTTTGCTGAAAAATTCAACATGCACTTTTCTCCAGTATTCCAAAGAACCATCGCCTTCGCCTTCTTTCCCGGCATGTTCCTCACTTACCTCCCGAAATGGGACGATTGAAACTTTTGTTGTTTTAATAATACAAACCGCTTCATCCTTTGAGTCGAGAATAACGCTATAGTCTCCTACTTTTGGCAGTGCTTCGTTTTCTGCTTCATATATGGGATACGCAGAGGCTGTCCCTGTTTTAATACCTTTTAATACTAATTCCGCCAGTTCATCAGGTACAGCACCAAACGCCCATGATTGATATTCCGTTCCTTCGATTTGATTTTTTAATACAAATTTATCCCACATCTGTTCTGCATTCATGATATCTTAATTATCCCATCTTTCAGTTATTTTTAAAACCCCAAAATACAAAATCACTTCGTATCAGCTTCTTATTTATTAGAAAATTATACAATAATTCCTGAAATAATTCCACACAAATTATAATGAATATCTATTTGCAGAAAAGTAATAGGGGTTAAGGGATACCTCTCGGGAAAGAAGGGAAAGAAAACAAATAAAATCAGCAAAAAGTCCTCTATCCAAGCCATCTTCATCAATGTGTTATGCATGCTTATTAATCATTTTTTATTGTTTAATCAATGAAAAAACGGAGATGATAAGAGTAAATAAAGAATATGCATCACATCTTTTTTAAAAATTATTGAATTTGAAATGATCATTCAGACTGATGATAAAGCTAATAGAGATATCCATTTTATTGCAATAGCTGCCACCGAAAGAAAATAGTTACAACTAAAATATGACAGTGTGATTTAGTTAATTTCTCACATACTAAGAGAGGAGCAAAAAAATTGTCTCCTTTCATTCACCTAAGGAGGTATGCGAGATGGGAAAAAATAAATTTCATAAATTTATAGTAAGAGCGTTCTGGATCAGCCTGATCTTTTGCATCGGATTTTCCTGGTTCTATATGAAGCGGGTAATTCCCGACAAGTTAAATATCGTTGCACAAGAAGAAGAGCAGTTTCATTTCTCCATGCCTTTTGATGTGACGCTGTCATCTGACAGCGAGGAAGTGGTCTTAAATAATGGATCAAATATTCCTTCCGACAAGATCCATCTTCAGGTAAATCAGCCATTTTCCTTATATTCGGAAAACCAGGGAAGCTATAAGCTGGGGCTTAAGCTGTTTGGATGGATCCAATTAAAGGACATACAGGTGAATGTAGTAGATACCAAGTATGCCATTCCTTGCGGCACACCCATTGGTATCTACTTAAAATCCGACGGTATCATGGTAATCGGTACCGGAGATGTAACAAAAAAGGACGGAATGGTTGTAGAGCCGGCTTTCGGGATACTGCAATCAGGGGATTATATTGAAGCCATCAATGGAACACCTCTTAAGGACAAGGAAACTCTGATGAATGAGCTGAGCAAAATAGGCGCCTCAGAAGCAATGCTAAAAATCAGACGGAATGGGGAATCCATTGATGTAAAAATGAATCCTACGGAAGCAGAAGACGGAACCTACAAGCTGGGAGTCTGGGTAAGAGATGACACTCAGGGAATTGGTACCATGACTTATGTTGACATGAACGGACAGTTCGGTGCATTGGGTCATGGAATCAGCGACAGTGATACCGGCAATGTGGTTCAGATTACCAATGGAGCCCTTTATGAGACAGCGATTCTAGGAATTGAAAAGGGAACCTTTGGAAAGCCGGGAGTGATGAGCGGGATCATCTATTATGGACCAGGATCGACCCTGGGAACGATTACCGCCAATACAGAAGAAGGAATATTTGGAAACGTAAATGACAGGTTTAAACAGAGCATGGTGCAGGATGCCATTCCCATTGGCTACCGGCAGGATGTGAAGAAGGGAACGGCCTACATCCGAAGCGATGTTTCCGGAAAGGTGAGGGATTATGAGATTGAAATACAGCGTGTGGATTATTCCACCACTCATAAAAGTAAGGGAATGGTGATTAAGGTCACAGACCCGGATCTTTTGGCTTTGACCGGCGGAATCGTGCAGGGCATGTCAGGAAGCCCGATTATACAGGATGGAAAGTTGATAGGAGCTGTAACCCATGTGTTTATCCAGGACTCTACAAGAGGGTATGGGATATTCATCGAAAACATGATCAATCACTGAGTCCTAAGGCCAGGAGAGAAAAGAACAGAATCGTAAAAATTTACGGCGCCGTTCTTTTCTTTTCTTTTCACATTTTTGATTAAATAATAATAATTACAACGGATTTTAGGTAAATCAGAATATTTTTAGAAGTATTTCACAATAAATACATTTAAATATTTTTTCTTAATAGTCGAAATATAGAAAATAAAGTTACAAAAATGGCATGTTTTATAGAATGTGCTTTTCAAGGTAATTATAATGTGCTAATATAAGATTCATGGGATGGAAAATTTCGGAATTTTTTTGACGACAAGGAGTTTCAATTTTCAACACCGGTGGAGAATCAAAGGACCTTCAGGGTTTTGGACCGGGGTAAGCCTTTTCGACCTTCGACGTAACAAAGGAAAAAAATACTTTTAAAATCAACTTAAAAATCAGTTCCTTTTGTCGAATAATGCGATAGAATCCCGTTGCGGCATAAGCTAAGGCAAGACTATAATGGCTTTACACTAGTTTTAACCTATTTTTGAAGAATCAGAAGGAGAGTATCAATATGTCAGAAATTAGTATTGCGATTGCGGATGATAACCTGCAGACATTGAATCTGCTGAACGATATACTGGAGGGAGAGGAGGATTTTCACGTAGTAGGAAGAGCGGATAATGGCGAAGACGCTTATAACATGATCCTCAAAACAAATCCTGATGTTGTCTTATTGGATGTGATTATGCCGAGAATGGACGGAATAACAGTTATGGAACGGGTACGCGGAAATGGTGCTGTTACAAAGATTCCGTCATTTATTATGGTAACTGCAGCAGGAAGCGAGAATATTACTGAAGATGCTTTCCGAATGGGAGCAAATTACTACATAATGAAGCCGTTTAATAAGGATATTATCGTCGATAAGGTACGAAGGGTAGGACAGAGAAAGTCGAAGACTCCCAGCTTACAGGGGATGAAAAAAGTAAAACCTTATGTCAATAAAACGGAATACATGGAGCAGAACCTGGAAAATGATGTAACACAGATGCTTCATGAAATAGGCATTCCTGCGCATATTAAAGGTTACCAGTATTTGAGAGATGCCATTGTTATCTCCGTACAGGATCAAGAAATGCTCACCTCTGTCACTAAGATACTGTACCCTTCCATTGCAAAGAAACATCAGACAACTCCCAGCAGGGTGGAACGTGCGATACGTCATGCCATAGAGGTGGCCTGGAGCAGGGGAAAGATGGATACCATCAATGATTTGTTTGGATATACGGTAAGCACCGGCAAAGGAAAACCTACGAATTCTGAATTTATTGCTTTAATAGCCGATAAGATAAGACTGGATTATAAAAAACTATCCTAATTTGTAACTTTTGATACTTCCTTATTTCTTTAAAATGCAGTATACTAAATAAAAACCGACAATACCCCAACGGGAAAAGGATAAGGGAGGTTTTTGGATGAAGAAGATTTTATTCGTTGCATCAGAGGCAGTACCTTTTATTAAGACAGGTGGTCTCGCAGATGTTGTGGGATCCCTTCCCAAGTGTTTCGATACAGAGTATTTCGATGTTAGAGTCATGATTCCCAAATACCTATGTATCAAAGAAGAGCTGAGGAACCAGATGACCTATATTGACCATTTTTATATGGACTATCTGGGCCAAAACAGGTATGTGGGAATTCTTCAGTATGTTCATGAAGGCATTACATTTTACTTTATTGATAACGAAGAATATTATAATGGTTCCAAGCCCTATGGGGACTGGTATCATGACCTGGAAAAGTTTTGCTTTTTCTCCAGAGCAGCCTTGTCAGCGCTTCCGGTTATCGGATTCCAGCCGGATGTGGTTCACTGTCAAGACTGGCAGACCGCCCTTATTCCTGTTTTATTAAAGGACCGGTTTCATGATGGAGATTTTTTCAGGAACATGAAATCCGTAATCACGATTCACAATTTAAAGTTCCAGGGCGTATGGGATGCAAAGACGATACAGAAGCTTACATGTCTGCCGGATTATTATTTTACTCCGGATAAGCTGGAAGCATATAAAGATGGCAATCTGTTAAAGGGCGGCATAGTTTATGCCGATGCCATAACTACGGTCAGCGATACTTATGCGGAAGAAATAAAGATGCCGTTTTACGGGGAAGGGTTAGATGGCCTGATGCGTGCACGTGCAGGCAGTCTCCGGGGAATTGTCAATGGCATTGATTATGAGGAGTTCGATCCGGAAACCGATCCGCATATTGAAAAGAATTATAATTTAAAAAATTTCCGTAAGGAAAAGGTGAAGAACAAGCGGGCTTTGCAGCAGGAGCTTGGACTGAATCAGGATGAGAAGAAGTTTGTAATCGGTATTGTTTCCAGACTGACAGACCAAAAAGGTCTGGATCTGGTCCAGTGCGTGATTGATGAGATGTGCAGTGATGATATCCAGCTGGTAGTCCTTGGTACCGGAGAAGAACGGTATGAGAATATGTTTCGCCATTATGCGTGGAAATACCAGGATAAGGTTTCAGCTAATATCTATTATTCAGAGGCAATGTCCCATAAGATTTACGCTGCCTGTGATGCGTTCCTTATGCCATCTTTGTTTGAACCATGCGGTCTGAGCCAGCTTATGGCTCTCCGGTACGGCTCCGTACCCATTGTACGGGAAACCGGTGGTTTAAAAGATACGGTTGAGTCGTATAATGAATATGAGAACCGGGGAACCGGTTTCTCGTTCTCTAATTATAATGCTCACGAGATGTTAGGGATTATCCGGTACGCGGAGGGGGTCTACTACGATAAGAAGCGTGAGTGGAACAAGATCATAGACCGCGCCATGGCAAAGGATTACTCATGGAAAACTTCAGCCATGAAATATCAGGAACTATATGATTGGCTGATTGGCGATTAAGCCGGCCATGGATCAGGAAAGAAGCGTTTGAATAAGGATGGACAGCATGCATTTAACCCGAGAAGAAAAAGAAGAAGCAATTCGGTGGGCAGAAGATTCTTCCTGGGTAGAACGGGAAGATTACTGTGAAGATACAGATTATATGGACTGCGTCAGGGACATTATAGATAGTCAGGTATTCCAGTCCATGGATAATTATATGCAGCACGGAGACACAAGCTGCAAGGCTCATTGCATTAAGGTATCCTATATGGGCTACTGTATTTGCAGGAAGATGGGCTGGGATTATGCTGAGGTCGCAAGAGCCGGTCTGCTTCATGATTTGTTTTTGTATGATTGGCATACCCATGCAAAGGAAACGGGGGAACATTTCCATGGTTTTACTCATCCCCGGACTGCACTCAATAATGCAGTAAAATATTTTGATTTAACAGAAAAAGAAAAAAATATGATTTTACGCCATATGTGGCCGCTGACACCCATCCCCCCAAAGAGCCGGGATGGAATGGTGATCATTTATTCTGATAAATTTTGCGGACTGATTGAAACAATGGCCAGGATCAAGCGTTGGATCTTATTTGGATTTGGAAAGAAAAGCGCTGCATAATACGGAGGAAACCATGACATTTTGGGAAGATATACTTGGGAATCAGGTTTTGATTACTGCAGTTGCCGGTTGGCTGGTTGCACAGGTTTTAAAGACGATCATTGACCTGGCCCTTAACAAAAACTTTAATCCGGAGAGGCTTGTGGGATCTGGGGGAATGCCCAGTTCCCATTCCTCAACGGTATGTGCATTGACGACCGCCGCCATTTACCGCTATGGCGTCGGTTCTTTTGAGTTTGCGGTCTGCTTTGTCCTATCCATGATTGTCATGTATGATGCCATGGGGGTGCGCAGGGAAACCGGAAAACAGGCCAAGCTGTTAAACAGCATCCTGCTGGAAAACCCATTTGAGCTTAGCGGAGAGATATTACAGGAACGATTAAAGGAATATGTAGGACATACCCCGCTTCAGGTGGCGGCAGGTGCAATTTTAGGAATCTTGCTGGCGCTGTTTATCTCTCAGTACTATTAATCAAATACTTTGCATCTACGGGAATAAAGAAGAAAATTTTCTGGGAATCGTAAGAAAATAGTCCTTGATTTCTTAAGATATCCATTATATACTTTAACAAGTTCAAAAATTGTTAAAATTGGAGGTAAAATGGATATGTCAATTTATCATAGGATAAACTGTTTTTTCCTATTCAGTTTACTTGGATACCTTCTTGAATGTTCCGTACTCAGTTTTGAGAATAAAAGGCCTGTGCTGAATCGAGGATTCGGACATGGACCGTTCTGTATCATCTATGGATTTGGTGCCACGGGAGCGATGATCCTGCTTAAGCCTCTTGCAGGCAATCCGGTTCATCTTTATTTCGCCTCTATGGCTATGGCAACCTTTATGGAGCTTTTAACAGCTCACATGATGATAAGGCTGTTCGGTTCCTTCTGGTGGGATTATAGCCGGAAGCTGTTTAATTACAAAGGGATCATCTGTCTGGAAAGCAGTATTGCATGGGGGTTCCTGGGAATTTTTTATTTCCGCTTCCTAAACGGATTTGTCAATCAGATGGCAGGGATGATACCGGAGTATTTTGAACGATTGGTGGCAATGGGCCTTTTGATTTTTTATATGGCAGATTTCATATACACCATGAGGATGCAGCTTCGGGATGACTATGACGATGATGATACGTCCATGATCGGACGATTGAAAGTTTATTGATGATTGGCGGGATTCGATATGGGTCCCGCTTATTTGCTATTTTATA
This sequence comes from Lacrimispora sphenoides, assembly GCF_900105215.1. Taxonomy (NCBI): domain Bacteria; kingdom Bacillati; phylum Bacillota; class Clostridia; order Lachnospirales; family Lachnospiraceae; genus Lacrimispora; species Lacrimispora sphenoides. The sequence goes on from NZ_FOIP01000001.1 coordinate 2,767,913, forward strand.
GCATAAAAGCAATGGGCCAAATTTGCTTTCGCGTCTTTTGGAGAATGCAGTACAATAATAGACGCTTGCGTCTATTCTATATATATTAAATCAGAAAAAGTGACATGGAGGTTAGGGATGAATAAGATAGAAAGGCTTGTATTGGCTTCCGCTTCACCAAGAAGGAAAGAGCTTCTGGCTCAGATCGGAATAACGCCGGAAATCGTGCCCAGCACCATAGAGGAGAAGATTACCACAAGTGTGCCCGAGGAGGCGGTGATGGAATTGTCCCGCCAGAAGGCAAAAGATGTGGCCAGCCGCATGCAGCCGGGAACTTATGTCATCGGAGCGGACACCGTAGTTGCAGCAGGCGGTGAGATTCTGGGCAAGCCAGTCAGCCACGAGGACGCTTACCGGATGATTTCCCTGATGGAAGGAAGGACTCATCAGGTATACACAGGGGTTACCCTGGTGTATTGTGGAGAACGTGGAAATAAAGTCAGGACATTTGTAGAAAAGACCGATGTTCATCTCTATCCCATGTCTGACGGGGAGATAAGGGTCTATGCAGACAGTGCAGATCCTATGGACAAAGCCGGGGCCTATGGGATACAGGGAATATTCGCAGCTTTTATTAAAGGGATTGACGGCGATTATAATAATGTAGTAGGATTGCCTGTAGGACGTGTGTACCAGGAGATAAAGCAGATGTTTGAACAGGAGGATAAGGAATGATTAAACTGATTGCATCGGATATTGACGGAACTCTTGTGCCGGATGGAGGCAACGAGCTGAATCCTGAGCTTTATGATGTGATTTTAAAGCTGCGGGCAAAGGGGATCCAGTTCGCCGCGGCCAGCGGACGCCAGTGGCTCAGCATTGAATCCATATTTGAACCCATCAAGGAAAAGGTATTCTATCTTTCGGATAACGGCGCCTATGTGGGCTGTCATGGCAGAAGCCTGTACGTCAACCCCATTGAGCGTAAGACGGTTATGGATATGGTACAGGATGTGAGGAATATGGCTGGACTTGATATCATGATCTGCGGACCCGATGTGATTTATACAGAGACAGACAACCAGGAGTTCCTGGACTGGATGATAAACGGCTACAAGTTCCATGTGAAGCAGGTAGAGGATATAACTAAGGTGGAATCTGAATTCATCAAGGTCTCCGTGTACCGCAAGACCGATGTGGAGGCCCATACCAGAACCTTACGGCAAAAATATGCGGACCGCCTTAAGATGACCATAGCAGGAGATATGTGGCTGGACTGTATGAGACCGGGAATTAACAAAGGGCAGGCAGTGAAGCTTCTTCAGGACAGTCTTGGGATCAAGCCGGAAGAGACTATGGCATTTGGCGATCAGTTAAATGATATTGAGATGTTAAAGCAGGCATATTACAGCTTTGCCGTAGGAAACGCCAGGGAAGAAGTAAAGGCGGCAGCCAGATTTCGGACGGACACGAACGTAAACGACGGGGTCCTGAAAATACTGAAGCTGCTTTAAGCAGCGTGAAAAGAGGGATGCTCGTGAAAGGACAATTTAAGATTATGGGAAAAGTCCTTCTCGCTGCTGCAGCGGCAATTGCCCTGCTGTCCGGCTGCAGGGCTAATATCCCCCTTGTTTCTGAATCTTTGGAGACAAAGGCGTATACGCTGTCCCAATCCATGGTGATCGTGGCTACGGAGAGGAACCGGTATCAGCAGATTTATACCAATCAGATCTGGGGAGTGGACTTACCAGGCGGCCAGACTTTTGAAACCTATCTGGTGGATCAGGTAAAGGAATTTCTTCAGGAAATGAAAATGATGAATCTCCTGGCTAGGAATAAGGGAGTCACCCTGACAAGTGCGGAAAAGGAAGAAGTCCGTAAAGCGTCGGAAGAATACTTTTCTTCCCTGACAAAGGAAGATATTTCCTACATGGGAGCCACGGAAACGGATGTGCGGACGATGTATGAGGAATATTACCTGTCCAATAAGGTAGTGGATGAACTGACAAAGGATATGAATCTGGAGATCAGCGACAGCGAGGCCAAAGTGGTCCAGGTGGATCAGATCGTTATGTCTGATGCGGATGTAGCTTCGGCTGTGCTTTTAAAGGCAGAAGCCGAGGGGGCTGATTTTTCTGTACTTGCCAGGGAATATTCAGAGAATCCTGTTACCACATACAAAATCGGCAGAGGGGAGAATCCAGGCCCCTATGAAGATGCTGCCTTTTCTCTTTCTGCAGGTCAGATCAGTCAGGTGGTGGAGGATAATGGCAAATATTATATAATCCGGTGTGTAAATGATTATGATCAAGACGCTACCCAGGAGAGGAAAGCCGGGCTATACCGCAAACGGAAAAAGGAAGCCTTTGATCAGATCTATTCCCAGTTTAAGAAAGATAATCCGATTACTTTCACCAATGAGATATGGAAAGATGTAAAATTCTCCAAAGATGACAAGACTACTACCACGAACTTTTTTGAAATCTATAAGAAGTATTTTTCTGACTAACCATAGGGGAAGGATGGGGAAAACTACAGATGAAACCGGAAGAATATGATAGGATGAGAGGACGCAGCCGGAGGCGCAGAAGAAACCGGGGTCGGGAGATCCTTATAGGGGTTTTCCGGATTCTGCTTGCCTTGTTTCTATTGGTCTGCCTGACGGTTGGGGGCGTGTTTGGCTACCGGTACTGGGAGGGAAGTAAGACCTCTGATTCTCCTTTGGAAACCAGCCGGGCAGTGGCGCCGGAAACCATGGGGGAATCGCATTAAAGGGAATGGATCTTCTGTTTCGATATAGGTGAGTTGATTATGATATACATTAAATCTGTTTATTTTAATAAGAAAAAGGAATATAATGATTCTAAATATGAGTTTAATATACCTGCAATAAAACAACTTATTGAACAAAAGGAATTGAAATTTTCTACAGATGTTACTTTTTTTGTGGGTGAGAACGGAGTAGGTAAGTCGACTCTTTTAGAAAGCCTGGCCATTGCTTCTGGATTTAATCCGGAAGGTGGAACAAGGAACTTTAATTTCTCGACGAAGGATACACATTCTCAATTATCAGATTATTTAGTTTTATCAAAAAGCCATGTTAAAGCAAGAGATGGTTTCTTTTACCGGGCAGAGAGCTTTTATAATGTATCTACAAATATTGATGAGCTTGACAGCGATGTACGATTATTAGATAGTTATGGAGGAATATCTTTGCACAAACAGTCCCATGGAGAAGGTTTTCTTTCCTTAATAAAGAATCGATTTGGCGGAAATGGACTTTATATTTTGGATGAACCGGAAGCAGCACTTTCGCCTTCCAGACTGATGAGCTTGATATGCCTGATCGATCAATTGGTTGAGAGAAATTCACAATTTATCATTGCAACACATTCTCCTATTTTAATGGCATTTCCTAATGCAACGATATACCAGATTGATGATAAGGGGTTTAAAACTGTTAAACTGGAAGAAACGGAGCATTACATTATTACAAAAGCTTTTACAAATAACTATAAAAAAATGATTTCTGAGCTGCTTGAATAACATAATTAAGTATGGAAAAATTAAGAGAAGTTGGGACTTGGAGCCTGTTCTATGGCTGGTCTCAATTTAAAACGTTTAGGAGCCGGGCTTTTTAAAGCCCGGCTCCATCTCATTGGTTCAGTTCTGAAAAATTCGATTTTAATTTCTGATACAATTCCCCCTGAACAAAATTCTCAAAGCAAACTTCATCTTGTGGAAGAATTACATCTGCGTACTCCATCACTGCCTCAGCGGTAGGCTTTATGCTGGAAGAAGTACTTTGAATCATAACAAAGAGAGCAGGTTCAGCCACCAGTCGTACGCTGTTGGATTCACAAAGAATAAGGGCGTCCTTTGGAACCAGTTTCAGCGCTTCCTCTAATGCTTCTCTTAAATTTTCCTTATAGGCACGGATGAGATAAACCTGATTTGCCCCGGCCTTTTTTAAAAGCATGGTATCTTTTGTTCCGGTACCGGTCTCCAGCGTGATGTCAAAGGAACCTTTCAGTCCTTGGCAGATCCCGCAGCCCTGTCCTCCTCTGGGGCATATATCCCCATGGTTTCTTATGGTTATCAGCTTGAATGCAACAACCGGTAATGTATCCTTAAAGGCATGGATAATCTGAAGTGCCAGGGTTGTTTTTCCGCTGTTCCGTCCCGTTGCGCCGATTAGTACCATATGTCTGGCTTGCAGAAGCGTTTTGTTTTCTGTACTCATATATGCTCCGTTTTCATAAATTGCTGCACTTTTTTGGTAAAACCAATATCATTTTGTGCAAAATTATTTTTATTATAACACGTTCCTAACATGGGTACAACATGGAAATCACGGGGAAAATCGTCGGAAATGCGTGATATATTTAACAAAAAAACTTTTTGATGTTCAGGATTGTATCCCTTCGGCTGCCGCTTGTGCAGAAAACTTTATCTTGATTTTTATTATTGATCCAGTAAAAAGCCAGGCATTCTGTGTTTCAATGACACAATTATAAATATTGCCTGAAAAAAGTCATGGAAACGACGGTAAGAAATTGAGAAAAACATAACGAGAAAAAAATAAAATATTATACATTTATGTATTATAAACAAAATAAGATGTAACCGTTATACTAATTTGTGCATATTGACACAAGACCAATGGAGTGTTAATATAAAAAAAACCTAAAAATATTTTATTACCTAAAATTTTTTTTTAGGTATCAATGTCCGGTGAGTTTCATAAAAAACAAAAACAGGAGGTGATTTCTTTCGAAAGCGCAGATAAAAAAATCGAAAATGTAACAGCCGCCATTTTATGCGGAGGCAAAAGCAGGAGAATGGGTTTTGATAAAGCATTTTTGATGGAGGATGAGCAGTATTTGCTGCTGCAGACAGCGGGGAGGCTGCAAAGCCTGTTTGAACAGGTGGTTCTGGTCAGCAATACAAAAGCCAAGTTTGTCGGCCGGACGGATTTTACGGAGTTTCGCATATTAGAGGATCACTACATGGAAAAGGGTCCCATGGGCGGGATAAGTACTGTTTTAGAGCAGGTTCAGACAGAATACGTTTTTATTATGGCCTGCGATATGCCTTTACCGGATATTGGGCTGATCGGCCGAATGTACCGGAAGCTGGAAGAGGAACAGGTTTTGGTTTGCAGTCATCAGGGGAAATTAGAGCCTTTGCTCGCCTTTTACCATAAGTCCTGCCTTCCTGTTTTTAAAAAGCAAATGGAGATAGGAGAACTCAAGCCTCGCAGTGCTTTTCCGGCCCTGAATGTGGGCCTGTATTGCTTAAGCGATACGGAAATAAACGCTATCGTAAATTTAAATACACCGGAAGATGTACAAAATTGGAACCAGAAAACAATAAAAAAATGAATGGAGTTACATAGGGGGGAACATGGGATTTTTTAGTCCGGCAGAAGTTTTGGATATTTTGGGAGATAAGGCCCAAATAAAAAAGAAGTTGTCTTTTATGAAATTGTTTTTACTTTCTATTCTTGGCGGTTCATTTATCGCAGAAGGCTTTTTAGCCTGCATACGTGTACAGGGAACTATGCCTGCCCAGTGGGGAAGCTTTGCAACATTTCTCGGAGGCTGCCTTTTCCCTATGGGGCTCATGGCGATTGTGCTGGTTGGGGGAGAATTAGCCACCGGAAATATGATGACCATGGCCATCGGTTTGTTCCAGAAAAAGATCTCATTTTGGGATTTAACTTATAACTGGGTAGTGGTCATGGCAGGAAATATGGTTGGAAGCATAATCGTCGCCTACACGTTTGGGCATTTTGTGGGACTGACGGAAGGAGCCTTTTTGGCCAAAACCATGGCTGTAGCTAACTCCAAGATCAGCGATCCGCCTATGGTGGCACTGGTTTCTGCCATCGGCTGCAACATCTTTGTCTGCATGGCTGTATGGTTTGCGACCAGCGCAAAGGGTTTTACCGCAAAGATGGCGGGAATGTGGTTCCCTATTATGATTTTTGTGGTCTTGGGATTTCAGCATGTGGTGGCAAACGCTTTTGTCATTCCGGCAGCAATCTTTTCCGGTGAGTCTTCGATCACGTGGCTTAATTACCTGCAGAATACGGTGTTTGTCTTTATCGGCAACGCCATTGGCGGAGCGCTGGTTTTTGCCCTTCCCTGCTTCTGTATGTATGGGCAGGAAGAGAATGTCAAAACGGAATGTGAAGTAAAATTAAATGAAAGAAAGGGTCATTGCAATGGATACAAGGGTAAGGGAAGAAAAGCTGAGGATCATCCGGCAGGATGGAGCTAAGCAGGAAAACATCTTGGAAATTTTAATTGATCTTCAATTTGCTTCGGAAGAAGGCTATATTGACAAAGAAACTGCGGCCATGGTTGCAGAAGAGCTGCATATGACCGAAACCAGGGTGTATGAGATTGTCAGCTATTATGCGATGTTAAAGGATAAACCTCAGGCCAAATATGTCCTTAAGATCTGCAACAGTTCGCCCTGTCATTTCTCCCGCTCGGAAGAGGTGTGTTTATCCCTGGAGAAAAAGCTTGGTGTACCCATGGGTAAGACGACAGATGACGGTCTTTTTGCCTACCACTATATTCCGTGCGTGGGTGCCTGTGACATTGGTCCGGTCATTAAGATCAAGGATACGGTATTTGGAAATCTCAGCGACGAAAAAATATCTGCTTTGATTGATGACCTGCGCAGAGGCAAAATAGCCGTATAGGCTGAAAGGGGGAAACACCATGGCAATGAAAGAACCGGTCCTTTTAAAACGAGTGGTAAAAATGACGGATTCCACTTCCGTTGAGGAATATATAAAATACGGCGGTTTTGCGGCACTGCAAAAAGCCGTTACAATGGACAGGGAGGATATTTTAGGAGAACTGGATACCGCTTTGCTTCGCGGAAGAGGCGGAGCAGCCTATCCCTTAGGCCGTAAATGGCGCCATTTATACGGCAGCACCGATACTCCCAAATACATTGTCTGCAATGCAGACGAAGGGGAACCCGGCACCTTTAAAGATAAGCTGCTGTTAGAAAAGGATCCTCTCAGCATTATTGAAGGCATGCTGATCGCAGGATATGTCTTCGGTTCCAACGACGGTTACATTTATATCAGGGGGGAATACCGCCACATCCAGGCAGTGTTCCATCAGGCGGTAAGCAACGCTCTGGCTGCCGGATATCTGGGAAATAAGATTATGGGGATTGACGGGTTTGACTTTCAGCTCCACATTGTTTCCGGCGGCGGCGCTTATGTCTGCGGCGAGAACTCGGCGCTTCTTAATTCAGTGGAGGGCAAAACCGGGCGTCCAAGGGTGAAACCTCCTCATCTTGCCGATGTGGGTCTATACCTTAAGCCAACGCTTGTCAACAATGTGGAATCCTTCGCCTGTGTTCCGGCTGTTATCAATATGGGCGGAGAAGCTTTTTTGCAGCTTGGCACAAAGGATGGGGGCGGTACTAAACTCATCTGTTTATCCGGGCATATTAAAAACAGGGGAATTTATGAGATTCAGCTCGGTACGCCCCTTGAAGAGATTCTCTACAGCGAGGAATACGGAGGCGGCACTTCCACAGGGAGACCCATTAAATTCTGCCATTTTGGAGGTCAGTCCGGCCCCATCGGAACCAGTGGGCAGATCAAGGGCTGCCTGTATGATTACGGAGATTTCTGGTCCCATAAGCTGGCAGTGGGATCCGGCGCCATCGTGGTAATGGATGACAGTGTAAGCGTTGTGGACTATATCACAAGTGTCATGGAATTTTTTGTCCATGAGTCCTGCGGCAAATGTACGCCCTGCCGGCTGGGAACCACTCGGCTTTTAGAGCTGCTCCAGAATTTTCAGCATCATAAGGGCAGGCCGGGGGATCTTGAAAGACTTGAAAAGATGCTGGAACATATTACTTATTTGTCTGCATGCGGACTTGGCCAATCGGTATCAGTTTCTGTGAATTCTGCCTTAGCCGGCTACAGAGATGAATTCGAAGCCTGTATCAGTTAATGGAGAAGGAGGAGAATACTGTGTTAGAAACAGAGAAAAACAACTCTATGATTGTACTGGAAATCGACGGGCACGCCATTGCCGTACAAAAGGGAACCACCATTCTGGAGGCCTGTAAAACACTGGATATTGAGATTCCAACTCTCTGCCATATGAAAGAACTGGCACCGGACGGTTCCTGCCGGATGTGCGTGGTGGAAATCGAGGGCGGGCGAAAGGGAGGGCTGGTCCCTTCCTGCTCCGAGCACTGTGCTCCTGGAATGAAAGTATCCACCAGGTCGGATCGGGTGGTGGAATCCCGGCGGTTTATCCTGGATCTGCTTTTGAGCAATCATGTGCTCAGCTGCTTTGACTGTGCTTCCAACGGGGAATGCAGGCTCCAGGATTACTGTCTGGAATACGGTGTGGAAAAAACCAGCTTCCCCTATGGAAAGAGAGTAGGGACCAATGAATCGGACAGCAGCAATCCATTCTTTTCCTTCCATCCTGAAAAATGTATTATGTGCCGGCGCTGCACCAGGGTATGTCAGCAGCTGCAGGGACGTGATGTTATCAGCGTTTCCAACCGCGGCTTTGATACCCGCATGAGCCCCAGCTATCAGCTTCCATGGAGAGAGTCCATTTGTGAGTCCTGCGGAAATTGTGTTTCAAACTGTCCTACAGGGGCTCTTTCCTCTAAGGATCAGCAGAGGCACTACAGGGCCTGGGAGGTTAAAAAGGTACGGACTACCTGTCCCCATTGCGCTACAGGCTGCCAGATGGATCTTTTGGTGAAGAATAACCGGATCGTGGGGGTTAATCCGGCTGACGGACCATCAAACAGAGGGCTTTTATGCGTAAAGGGCAAATTCGGTTCCTATAAGTTTATTCATTCCGGAGACCGTCTTACCCATCCGCTTATCAAACGGGACGGAAAATTTGAGAAAGCAAGCTGGGACGAAGCCCTGGACTTAATCGCCCGCCGGTTTACAGAAATTAAAAAGAAGTATGGAGCGGATGCCAATGCCGGCTTTTCCTGCTCCCGGGCTCCCAATGAGGACAATTATATTTTCCAGAAAATGATGAGGGCCGCTTTTGGAACCAACAATGTAGATAACTGCGCAAGAGTCTGTCACTCCGCCTCCGTCCATGGCCTTGCGATGACCCTGGGTTCCGGAGCCATGACAAATCCCATCCGGGACATTACGGAGGATGTTGACCTTATTTTACTCATAGGCTCCAATCCAACCGAAGCCCACCCCGTGGTTGGCACACAGATCCGGCAGGCAATTAAGAGGGGCACGCAGATTATTGTGGTGGACCCGCGTAAGATCGATCTGGTTAAAGATGCGGTCATCCATATGCCAATCAAAGCTGGAACCAATATTGCGTTTGCAAACGCGATGATCCATGTCATTATCAAGGAAGGCCTTGCGGACATGGACTATATACGGGAGCGGACCGAAGGGTTTGAGGAGCTGGCGGAAATCGTGAAAGATTATACGCCGGAAAAGGTTGCAGAGATCTGCCACATTGATGCAGAGGATATCCGCAAAGCCGCAAGGATGTACGCCAGGGCGAAAAAAGCACCTATCATTTACTGCCTGGGAGTCACAGAGCATTCCACAGGGACAGAGGGCGTTATGAGCCTATCCAATCTGGCCATGGCGGTCGGAAAAATAGGAAAATCAGGCTGTGGAATCAACCCACTCAGAGGGCAAAATAATGTACAGGGCGCCTGTGATATGGGTTGTATGCCCTATGATTTCCCAGGATACCAAAAGGTGGCGAACAAAGAGGTTCGTGAAAAATTCGAAAGGGCATGGGAAATTCCTTTAAGTGAAACCACCGGACTCATGTCCACCCAGGTGCTGCCGGAAGCCATAGAAGGGAAGATCAAAGGACTCTACATTTTCGGAGAAGACCCTATGGTCACGGACCCGGATACGGGCCATGTTGCCAAGTCCCTGGAAAGTCTGGACTTTCTTGTGGTGCAGGAGCTGTTTATGACAGAAACGGCCCAGTATGCCGATGTGATTCTGCCCGGAACCAGCTATGGGGAAAAGGAGGGAACCTTCAGCAATACGGAACGCCGGGTGCAGAGAGTACGCAAAGCGGTGACTCTGGAAGGAGAAATGCGCCTGGATACGGACATCTTTTATGATGTGATGAACCGTATGGGTTATCCCTGCGAGAAAAAGACAGCGGCTGAGATCATGGATGAAATCGCCAGCGTAACCCCTGCCTTTGGAGGCATCAGCTTTGAGAGGCTGGACCGGGGGGAGACACTTCAATGGCCCTGCCTGGACAAAGAGAGCAAAGGCACGTATATCATGCATGTTGGAAAATTTTCACGGGGCCTTGGATATTTTTATCCGGCAAAGTACCGGCCGTCCAAGGAGCTTCCTGACAACGATTATCCGTTTATGATGGTCACGGGCCGCATGCTCTACCATTACAACACCAGAGCCATGACAGGCAGAACCGAAGGCTTAAATGAAATCTGCGGAGATTCCTATATTGAGATCAACCAGGGAGATGCAGTCATACTGGGAATTAAGGACGGGGACAAAGTCAAAGTATCCTCCCGCCGGGGTGAAATTGAATCCAGGGCGGTGGTAGGAGATAAGATGATGCCTTCCGAAGTATTTATGACCTTCCATTTTGCAGACGGAAATGTTAATAAAATCACGAATTTTGTGATCGATGATATCGCCCGGATTCCGGAATACAAGGTTTGTGCGGTGTCTGTAACACGAGCTTAATCCTGTCATTTAAGAAAAGGGGCTGCAAAATCTGTTAGTTTGCAGCAGCCCCTTTATCCTTTATTTTGTTATATTAGGAGGGAGGAGCCTGATTGATCGAATTAGAAGAAGCTGTTAGCCTATTGGTGAACAGCGTTAAAATAGAAACAAAGACAGAAAAGCTGGACATTTTATCAGCCTATGGAAGAATTTGCGTAGAGGATGTGACAGCCCCTTTTCCTGTCCCCCATTTCCCCAAATCAGGAATGGATGGGTATGCAGTCAGAAGTCAGGATACAAAAGGCGCTTCAAGGGAAACACCAATCCAATTTCAAGTGGCTGGTGAAATATGTGCAGGGGATTATCTTTCCATCAAGGCAAAACCCTGTACAGCGGTTCGGGTGATGACCGGTGCCGTGGTGCCGGAAGGCTATGACTGTGTGATACGCCAGGAAGATACGGACTATGGCCAGGAACAGGCGGAGATCTATGTGGAAGGAAGACCCTGGCAGAACTATTGCAGGATCGGAGAGGACTTCCAGGCAGGAACGTGCATGATCCCCCGGCGGGTCCGCTTGGGCGCAGGGCATATCGGTGTTTTAGCCAGTATGGGAATCCGGGAAATTGCGGTGCTTAAAGAGCCGAAGGTGGGCATAATCTCAACGGGAAATGAGCTTGTTCCGCTCACCAGTCCCTTGGGAGAGGTAGGGGTATATCCCAGCAGTGCCTATGCCATCGCCGCCCAGTTGAAAGCTCAGGGAGTCCAGGTTCCTTTTATGGAAATCTGCCCTGACGATGCCAGGGGTTTTTCCCGTATGTTGGATGAGAGAATCAGCCAGGCAGATGTGATTATCACCACCGGCGCACTTTCCGTGGGAAAAAAGGATTTTCTTCCGGAGGCATTGGAAACAATGGGTGCCGAGCGGCTTTTTCATGGAGTGAATATGCGGCCGGGTACGCCTGTCATGGCTAACCGGTACAAGGAGAAGCTCATCCTCAGCTTATCCGGTTATCCCTTTGCAGCCATGGTTAATTTCCGGCTGTTCTTCTGGCCTGTCATGGCCAGGATGGTTGGCGATGATTCTCTTTCCTGGAAAAAAATAAGACGTATGGTAGTTGAGGGAAACGCCAATGCGGCAAAAAGGAGGCGGTTTGTCCAGGCATTCAGCGATGAGATGGGCGTCCATATCTTTGACAGAAACCACCATTCCTCCGTTTTATCCGAAATGCTCCGTTCAAACTGCATCATTGATCAGAAACAGGGATCGGTTATTTCGCCGGGGGATATGGTGGATATTCTCTATTGGAAGCAGGACCGGTAAAATTATGCCTGGAAAAAGGCCTCTGCCAGATGAACAAGAGCTTCCTGGTCTTTCGTGCCCATGATTTCCCTTGCGGAGTGCATAGCCAGGATGGGCACGCCTGCATCTACCGTCCGCATGGTAAGAAGGGCGGAAGAAATGCTTCCCAAGGTGGAACCGCCTTTCACATCCGAGCGGTTGGAGAACTTTTTATAAGGAATATTATTTGTCCGGCAGATTCCTTCAATGACACCGGTGCTGGAAGCGTCGGTTGCGTAGGCCTGGCTGGATGCCAGCTTAATGGCAACTCCGTCTCCCATGAGGATCTGGTTCTTAATATCACATTTTTCCCCATGGTTGGGATGAATGGCATGAGCCACGTCCAGGGACAGCAAAAAGCCGCTAAGAAGAACATTAAGGAAGGTTTCCCTGGTATAACCCAGAGATAAGCAGATCTTTTCAAGAATGCGTTCCATCAGGGCGGAAGCAGCTCCCTGCTTTGTATGGCTACCGATTTCCTCATTGTCGTACAGGGCAATGGCATGAATGCCGTTTTTGCATGGTCCGGCCATAATCCCGCTTAAGCAGGCCTGTACGGATGTTAAGTTATCCAGCCGGGGAGAAGAATAGAACTCATTTTGTAAGCCTAAGAGAGTTCCCTGCTCCCAGTTATAGATGCAGATTTCATAATCCAGAATATCTTCCTTTTTCACACCGGCCTCTTTTGCCAGAGCTTCTAAGAAAAAGTCTTCTTTACTTAACTCATCCGTGATCCGGGTTATGAGGGGAAGCATGTCTATCTGTGCATTGATGGAAACTCCATCGTTGGCGTCCCGGTTCATGTGGATCGCCAGGTTGGGGACCGTAAGGAGGGGACGTGAAAAATCCACAAAGATGGTCTCAGGCTTCATGGGAGATGTTCCGGCTACGCAGACCTTACCCGCCATGGATAGGGGACGGTCAAACCAGGTTCCCAGTAAAGGACCTCCGTATACCTCAACGTTAAGTTTTCCATATTCAAGAGAAGTGACCTCGGGGGAGGGTTTTACCTTCAGGCATGGCCAGTCCGTATGGGACGCTGCCAGTTTAAGGGCCGGTATTTCACCTAACTCTTCCCCTACGCTAAATGCAACCAGGGTGGAATCAAAGACATTTATGTAGTATGACCCGCCCTGTTGTAACTTCCAGGGCTCGGCCAGGGACAGTTCCTTAAATCCTGCGGACAATAGCTGGTCCGCTGCCGCCATGATACAGTGGTATGGAGAAACGGATGCGGCGATCAGTGTCTCTAACTGCTTAATATGATTCATATGATTTCCTCTTTTCTGCCCATGCTTTTTGGGCATAATGGTATGACCGAAGGGCGCTTCCTCTTTTCTGCCTGTGTTTTGGGGAATAATGGTATAGCCGAGGGAGGCCTCTTCTTTTCTGCCTGTGTTTTTAAGGGCATGGTGCTGTTTGGCTAAGTCCGCAGTGCAAGCCAGGGAATCCGCAGGATTCCCTGGCTCACGGGCATTCGCACTATAAAACAGGGTGCAAAAAAAATTTCTTACGTGCGGGCACGACGAAAATTTTTTTGTACCCTGTTTTGCACTGCTCATTGCTTACGTGAAAATAGTATACCACAGAAAAAAACTGTTTGGAATAGCGAAGATCGTGGGAATTCCTGCGTTGACAGTCTGGGAGGATCCGGTGTATAGTTAACGGATAGAGATTATAAAATGGGGAGAAATTGCCATGATCGCACTGAAAATTGAGGACCTCAAGCTCTTTACCTCCAAGTTGTTCGTAGGGGAAGTGTTTGACCAGTTCCTTGCAAAGGAAGCTGTTATTGTTACCTTTAATACATTTACCATCGATGGAAATATCCGTTCCGCTTATTACTCCAAAGAGGAACTGGAGGATATGAATACGGGACAGCTTTCTACCTGGGCTATGATGAAGCCCTTTTGTTTTTCGTTAATTAAAGGAAAAAGACTTCCTGTCAGTTTCCGGATCATCCTGCAGATGTCAAAGGAAGGTACAGAGCGCTTTCTTGCCTCCCGCCAGATTGCCTTTACACCCGATCAGGTGAAGGGGCTGTACCTCAACATCCGCTATGAGGAAGATAAGCTTTCCTGCGTGACAGGAACCTCGGTTTCTGTCTTTACCCTAGATAAGACCCTGGATGAGGAATGGGATCAGGCATTTAAAGGATTTTTAAAACAAAATGAGATTCCTTTTCTGGAGGAATAGAATTATTAGCACTCAGTTTAATTGAGTGCTGATTTTCTATTGACATTTCCATAACAGCGTATTAAAATATTCTTTGCAGGTATGATTCATAAGTTTACAAATTTGTGAAAATTCCATGGAAACATGGAACTGAAATAGAAAAAAGAGTAAGGAGTGTTCTAATATGGCAAAGACAGGAAGTTTAACAATTAACAGCGAGAATATTTTCCCGATTATCAAGAAATGGTTGTATTCCGACCATGATATTTTCTACCGCGAGCTTGTTTCCAATGGCTGCGATGCTATTACCAAGCTTAAGAAGCTGGAAATCATGGGAGAATGGCAGAAGCCGGAGGATCTGGATTTTAAGATCG